>CAKPXR010000014.1 GCA_934202215.1 uncultured Veillonella sp. | reverse complement strand
TGACAATTTATACATCAGCGTTTACAATCAAATTGTCAATATATTATCTGTTTATTAAGTTAACAATTAGGAGGCTAATATGGCTTTACCTACAGATCAACAACCATCCCAAGTGGGAACATACGAAAAAATTATTACCATAGCCAACCGAATTATGCATGGTGGTGAAATTACGAAAGAAGAAGCAATTGAGTTAATTCACACTTCTGATGATGATACGATGATTCTACTTGCTATGGCGGACAAAATTCGTCAACATTTCAATGATAGTACAGTAGATATATGTGCCATTGTAAATGCACGATCTGGCAAATGCCCTGAAAACTGTAAATTCTGTGCTCAATCTGCACACCACGATACAGGGGTTCAAGAATATCCATTTATGGATGATGAAAGCATCCTTGATGCTGCTCGCAAAGCTAAAGAAGCAGGTGCTATTCGCTTTTCTATCGTAACAAGTGGTCGTAATACTAATAACCCAAACGAATTTGATCAAATCATTCACGTATTAGATCGCATCAAAAATGAAACAGGCCTTGAAATTTGCTGTTCTCTTGGCTTGTTAACTTATGAACAAGCTCTTAAATTGAAAGAAGTTGGTGTAACTCGATACCACTCTAATATCGAAACAGCACCTAGCCACTTCTCAGACATTTGTACTACCCATTCCTATGAAGATAAAATGTCTACTATCGACAATGCTCAAAAGGCCGGTATTCGTGTTTGCTCTGGTGGTATTATCGGTCTAAACGAAACATTAGAACAACGCGTAGAGATGGCATTCGAGCTTAAACGCTTGCATATTGACTCTGTACCAATCAATATTTTGAATCCTGTTAAAGGTACTCCATTTGAAAACAATAAAGCATTACGTCCATTAGATATTCTAAGAACCTTTGCAGTATTCCGATTCATTTTGCCAAATGCATTGATTCGTACAGCTGGTGGTCGAGAAGTTAACCTTCGAGACTTACAAGCTTACGCCTTAAAAGGTGGTCTTAACGGTATCATGGTTGGTGGATACTTAACAACTGGTGGTCGTTCTCCACAAGATGATCTCCAAATGATTCAAGACTTGGAATTAGAGCGCAACGCTGCCCAAGTTTAAATTTCTGTATATACCATTCTCTTTTGAGAATGTTGTATATAAATAGTACTCCTACGTTTTATAAATTTTTACACATATAAAAAAAGAACCATCTAGTTTGCTGTGCTAGATGGTTCTTTTAATGCCATAATAAATTATAAATGGCTTGACCATTTGTATTACCTTCTATAGGTTCAGGGTTTTCTGAAAACTCCACATTTTCATATGGCGTACCGTCCGCCATGTATGCATCAACCTTTAATGTTTCCATGGTACGATTATATCTACTTATATACACTTTATATCGCAATTCGTCGCCACCCAGTTCATTGACTCGCAGCCACAAAAGTGCATCATAATCACTTTTCTGAACACTGTCGTTATCAATAAATAATTGGTTCCCTGACGCATCTGGTCCAACATAGTACCAATCCGTTGCGTTAGCAGTCCCCCCTATACTGAGTAGCCACAAAAGAGATAATATGGTTAATATTTTTCTCATATGACTGCTCCTCTCATGCTCTAGAGCTGTATACTTTATAAAAATCTAATAGCTATTAAACCTTTATAAAATATACAACTTCTCCTTTATATATAATACCAAAATTGTCCTATATTTATCAACAATAATTAAACTTAATTATTATCTTTTTTAGAATTTCAAGAAATTAAAAGAAATTTCTAAAAAAATTTCATTTTCAACTCATTTATTATTCTTATAATGATAATGTCAAATGATAAATAGAGGTAACAATTCCCTGGTTACCATACGTGTATTTATCTCCCGACAAGTATTACTAACCCCAAACCTACTACTTGTTTAAATACATGGTTCATTTGATATTAATACTAACACTCCCCTTACATGAAAAAAGGACTCCATTTGGAGTCCTTTTTTCGTTGTCTAATACATAATAACAGACTAGTAAAGCAAATACAAACCCTTAACAATTCATTTTTATCACAAATTCTATAGTTGTTTAACTCCCGCAACAATAAAATCATCTTACTTTATAGATAAGTTTACATAAAATAATTAATCAAAATTATGTTATTCAGCATTAATAGATACACAAACACAATAATAGTAACTCTATCCTCCACGCTATTTATACTAAAATAGCCACAACTCATAAATAAGTTGCAGCTATAAAGATAATAGTACTACCAGGATATATTAGTAATATTTGTTTATATTATTTATCCCCATTTTCAATCGCTAGAGCTTCTTGCTTCTTTTGTTTGATTCCAGAATAAATATAAAACACTGCGAAAATAAAGAATAAAATTCCCCATATTTTAAGATCGGTATACACTTTAGCATTAGTAACACCAATCAAACCACCGAAAGCATAAAATGCACCTGCAACAATAGAACCTTTAGCACTATTTCTACATACGATAGCAATAATACCCGAAATGATAGATATTAATGCTACAAACATTCCCGCAGAACCCCCAGCATCAGTATTGGATTTCATAGAATTTACTACACCAGCTGCACATGATTGGAATAAAATAATCAGAGAGAGAAAAAATGTGATAATACCAATAATTAATCTAGCCGCTTTCATAAATATCTCCTTTTTCATAAAACAAACTTAATATATTCATATTTTAACATAAAAATATTTCTACCTCAATAATAATTTCATTTTATATTCATGTTAAACGCTGTTAATTACTATATTATACTTATATGCTTATTAGTTAAATCTAAAAAATTCATATATTATTCACCTCCAAGAGATCTTGACATATTACTTATATGTCTATTTTATATACAAAAAGAGGTCTACTACGCATATACGTAGTAGACCTCTTTTTATATTAATATTTTACAATAATAAGTTTATCATTTCCAAGGAATATCTAAACTATTATTACAAATCAGTCAAAAGCTTGTAATTATTTTACTTCAGCCCAACCTAAAGCAGCACGTTTAGCATCAATATCTGCTAAGATTTTTTCAGCTACTTTAGCAGGATCTGTATTGACATACATAACAGAGCCTAAGATATCTTTAGTATCTTCTTTCAACCATTTTGTTACAGCATCAGAGCCTTGTGTAGGTGGTTCAACGCAGTGGTAAGAGTTAATACCCATTAAGCGGAAGCCAAGGGAGGCATCAATACCTTTTTCGTTAGACCATTCAGGGCTAGACATAGCAAATGGTAATTGAGGTAAGTTAAGACCAAGTTCTGCCGCAATGCCACCGAAGATACCAGAGGAACGTGCATTATCTACACATTCACCAACATGCCATACTGGTGGTTGATCATCACCCAAGAATTCTTGCAATGCAGGGCTACATTTTTTTATAGCATCTGTATTACAGTAACCAAGTTTCATCAATGGGAAGGATGCGCAACCATTTGTTAAGATGATACAACCGTTTTTAATAAGTGTATCAACGATATCTACAGTAGCTTTTTCGTAGATAACGCGAGGGTTAGAGCAACCTACTACGTTAACGATACCACGAACTTTACCAGATTTCAAAGCCTCTGCCAATGGTTTGAAGGAACCATAATGTTTAACAGTGGATTCTGGAGAGAAGCCAACTTCTGCAGTGATTTCGTATGGCGGAATGAATACAGGCATACCTTTACGCAATTCATGCGCTTCAAGAGCACGATCCAAGATTTTGCGAGCCAAGTCTTTTGTCTCAGACAAGTTAGTATGGTGATGATCGTAACCGATATGCTCAGCACCTGGCAAACGAGCTGCATCAGATGTAGTAATAACTTTTGTGTTGAAGCAACGTGCTACGTCCATGATAGCAGGATAAACGTCTTGAACGTCAGCTACCCAACAATCAAGAGCGCCTGTACCAAGTACAAGCTCAGCACCGATAGCATTACACAATGGAATTACGTTTTCATAACGGTACATACTGGACAAACCAGAGCAGCAAATGCCGTAGAATTGGATGCCTTTAGCACCGATAGCTTTTGCTTTTTCTAAATACTCTTCGGACGCACCAATTTTACAAATTTGGGATACTAATGTAGGTAAGTGACCATGAACAGCGATGTTAACATAACCTTTTTTCAAGGCACCAATGTTAACTTTGGACGTACGACGACCACCTTGACCGAATAATGCATCTGTTGCGATGTCTGCTGCCACTACACCTGTGAATGTGAACGCAAGACCACAACGCAAGAATTGTTTCATGTTGCTTTCCCAATCGCCATCTGTACCTACGCATGTACGATGGTATGCATCAAATGCTTCATTGTATGCGGAAACAGGCAAGATATCCAAGTTCTTCCAAACTTCGCGACGTTCAGCTGGAGCTAACGCTGTAATTGTTTTATATTCGCCTGGCAATGCACGGCTCAAATCTTCGAGCAATACATCTGCTAAATCATTAGCTACTTCTTTCAAGGAACGACCTTCTTCAGGGATATTGAAAGCCTTACATACAGTACGGATTTTTTCTTCCCCTAAAATTGGAATATCTAATTGGTCATTAGCAGCAGCTTTCAAAGAAATCAAAATTTCACGAGCATGCGCACCATGTTGAGTTAAGCCGCCTGCAGCAGCACGTGTCATATTACGAGCTACGATAAGGTCCGCATCAGCACCACAAACACCACGAGGGCTCTTAGGTGTAATTTTACATGGGCCCATGAAACAAATCCGGCAACATACGCCAGCGATACCGAATGTACATTGTGGTTGTTGTTTATCAAAACGGTCGAATACTGTATCGCAACCAATTTGCTCCATGCGAAGAATCATTTCGCGCACAGCAGGATCTGGTGTTTGTTCAATAACATCTTGCTTTGTAGGCCATGTTTTACGGTATTCCGCAACGGCTTTCATGTAGTCATTTACGCCATGTTCATGAGGTACCCCTGGTTCATGAGTGTGTGGCACCCATTTATCCGTTGGTAGTGCTTTACCATGACTGTGGTCATGGTCATGGTCGTGATCGTGATGGTGACCGCCACAATGGCAGTGGTCATGGTCATGATGATGGTCATGATCATGATGGTGATGATGTTCGCCATGGCTATGGTCATGGGTATTTTTATTTTCCACATCTTTACTCATAATAAACCTCCTATGGGCCTACGTAGGCCAAGCAATACTAATAAGAAAACATATCCTATTTTTCAAGTTAATTCCACCATAATGATGGGCTTTAAATCCTATCTTCTAAATATGTTTTAAACTACTATAAGTATATTTTCTGAAAGGACATTTGTCAATTACATTTTGAGAAATTTTTGACCCATTTATACCTATAAATCATTATACTAACAATATTTATCAAATTCAGTGACTTCAGATTTCCTTCACAAAGCAAAAAGGGGTTAATCCCTATTTTTATAGGAATTACCCCCTCCAATCTATATATCAACATAACTATATATCAATATATTTTTAATTACATCAAGGTTTTAAGTACATCCAATACTTCTTGAGGTAATTCATTTTTATGACCAATGAGTTTTTCTACATAGTCATAGCGGAACTCGAAAGCTTTGTGTAATTGATGATGATATTCACGTACTTGGAATGGTGGTTCAAAACCAGGCACCTCAACATAAGAGAGGTTTTCATATTTATAGAATGGTTTGAAGTCCAACGTACCTTCTACCAAACATTCCAATAAATCAAGAGTTACCTCTTTAGGAATTTTATTTTCCAAGAAGAAACCTGTGTTCATGATGTAACATTGTACACCACATTCAGAGAATAATTTTTTGTAACTTTCATAGTCACGAACCAATGGATATGTACGGAATGGATTTGCATAAGGTTCGATAACAAGTGCATTTGGATCAACGTGAGCATCGAGTTTTTCAGCAGTAGAACGACGTGTCGCTAGTGTTGCACCCATTGTAGATGCCAAAACAGGATCATTAATTTTAAGGATTGGTGGTAACGTTTTATCCTTCATAAGCCATACAATGGCATTAACTGGTTGATCTACGTAGTTTACACGATTATCTGTCCAGAATTGAGATTTAATAGCGCGACCATTGTTATTACGCACATCTTCTGCCAACACAACCTTACGACCATCCTCATCCATAGTTACGCCAACATTTTGTAGAGTCAACAAGAATTCATTAGCAGGATGTTCCACAGGGTAGTCTTGCATTTTGTCGAAATATGTAGGTTCAAGAGCAATAGAACTCAAGTCATTGGTATTGATGATATACGCATCGTCATGCAAGATAGAAATATCATAACGACCATCATGTTTTTCATGAGTCAATGTAGACTTACCAGAACCGGACAAACCAAATACACCAATTGTATATGTTTTGCCACCATCAAGATTGTAACGTTTCATACCACCATGACAAGCAACATAGTCAAAGCGATTCGCTAAAGACCATGCCAATGTGAGAGTGCCTTTTTTGTGCTCCCCAAAGTAGCGCATACCTAGAATCATAGCGCAGTTATGAGCTGGATCAAAAATAGCTAACCCACCTGGATGACCTGGCACCACATAGTCAGGATCAGAATAGATATAAATATCCCCTTCAGGGATTTCTACACTGTCATTGTAGAACTCTTTTACAGCTGCATCAAAGAACTTGAAGTTCATAATCCAAGAGTACAAGATAGATGCGTGATCTTTTGGAATCATCAAATGCGCACGAGCTGTGAACTTTTTATCAAGGCCTACGATAGTTTCAGCAGAAATCCATTCTTTACCACGGCTATCATAGACAGCATCGCGTGCAATATTAGCAAGTTCTACTTCGTCGATGCCTTCATCGCCAATAATGCGACGAGCTTTTGCATAACGACCTGTAGTCTTACCATCATTTGTAACAAGTACCTTTGCATCTGCAGGCAAGCCTTGTTCTAATGGTTTATATACAGGCATATCGAGGACGATAACACCTGGTTCTTCAGTAGCAAATTGATACGCTTGTGCCACAGATGTTATTGGCGTTACATTGTTTCCATAAAATGCAGTTTCAATTGTACTGCGCATCTTAGAAAATAATGGGTTTGTTTTAATTTCACTTTGCTTCCAAACGCGTCTTGTCGACATAGTATCCAGATCCTCACCTTTAATATATACGTAATTTCTCTTGTAAAAGTAATTTAAGATAAGAAAATACCGCCTCGGCAAATACTTTCATTATTTTCTATTTTACCCTTTTCAGAGAAATTTGTATACATAAAGTAGATAAAATACTAGAAATTAATGTATGCTTATCTAGAATTAGTGCAACACATTATATATAAATAGTTTTGATATTTCTATCTATTTTATTGATTTTGCCCTAGTAAAAATCAGGGTAATAAAGCATACTGAATATATAACAGCTAATCAAAAAATAAAATGAGGCTAGGTCATAGGACCTAGCCATTACTTTTACCATTGGTGTTTTCAATTTCTCAAATTTAGGATTTAACAAAATCAGTCTTATCCCAAGTCAGCAATGTACGAGACCCTTCAAGTTCACGAATATGAGTGCAATTTTGCATCATTTCTAAGACACCACGGAATTTACCATGTTCATCGCGTACTGCTGTATAGATAACATAGATAAACAATCCCGGTTTATTGATCCAGAATTCAGCTTGGCTTTGCTCGCCAGAACGGAATTTCTCAACAATTTCTTCTACAACATGAACGGACTTGGCAGGGTGACAATTTTTTACCTCACGGCCAATAACATTGGCACTGCGAGGGAATATGCGATGTGGCGTATCACTGTAGAACTTAACGAGTTCGTTTTCATCTACATAGGACAAATCTACAGGAAGATGACGGAACAATAGATTGATTTGTTCTAATGTCAATTTTCCAGTAGCTACATCAAGGACAGTATCCTTACCAACAGGTGCTCCACCTACAGGGCCAACATATTTGGATAATAATCCAGCTAAATCATTTAGGAACTCATTAGATACTGCTCCGTTTTGACCAGCAGTACTTCCATTTAATTGAGCTGCAGAATCGTTGATGCCTGGCACCACATACAAACCAGGTGGATTAATGATGGCGTACCCAATTTCATGGTCATTTTTGCTCATCCGTACAAACTCTTCATCGCTAAGCAATTTAAAGGATGTTGGTAATAGAACCTCTAACTCTTTAGAGTTCAAATCACGCAATTTCGCTAACGTTTCTGGAACGGACGCTAAAAATTCTTCGTACTTATCTTCACGAAGTAATGCATAAGATGCAGAGATAGAATCGCGCACGCCATCGTCAAAGGTCCACATGATACGTGTAGGTCGATCAAATCCATGTTCTTCAAGCATTGGATATAATTGATTTTGCTTACGGGATAGATGTATCCGCCATTGTGCTAAGAAATCAAATACACCGAGCCAAGGATTTTTAATAAACTTTTCTTGTTTTAGCAATTCATCGGCCTCAAGGGCTACTTTTTCAACCGCATTAATTTCTTCTAAATAGGCCCATAATGGATGATTCTCTGGATACTCATTTTCAACACGCACCAAGACGCCATCAAACAAGTTCAACAAATCATCCATCTTATCTAGGATTTCTTCATCCTTATACACACCTTTTAAACTTTGCTCTGCATAGGCGAACTCATCAGGCGTACAAGTACCTAGCTTTTCTTTTAAAATACGGTTACCCTCTTCCAGGGACAATTTACCGTCTAAATAATCCTCTTTAATGGATACAATAATTCTATACCGTTCGTTATTAATGTCTAGCTTTTGCTGTAATGGATTCATATAAATATACCTCCATGGGTCACATACTATTACGCTGTGCAATAAATGTTTACAATATGCAATAAATATTTACTATGTTAACTATATTTTTATTGTATTCATTTTGAAAGTAATTTTCAGTTGCTACAGATACATATTTAGATATATTCGAAAAATTTTAAATTAACAACTATCAAAATAACCCACAAAATATACAATATCTCTATTTATCCTCACATGATTAAGCCATAAAATACTTTTATCAGCACATAAAAAAGCACCCATACTAAGTATGGGTGCCTTTCATTAGTTTCCAAAATTAATATATTCAGTTTTAGAGGATGCAACAGGATTACCATTAGAATCTGTAGCCGGATTAAATCGCCATGTAGAAATTTTTTCAACAAGTGCTTCATCAAGAGCACTAACCCCACTGGACTTTACGACCTCTATATCTCCTACAGAGCCATCTTCATTAATAGTAAAACGCACATCAGCACTATTAGCTGCACCACCATAGCCAGCAATATTAATTTGATCTAAGGATGGTGTAGATATCGCTACAGGAAGTTGAAACGGAGCCGCCAACACAGAGGCTACCATACTAATTACAAACAACGCACTTAACAAAGTACAACGCAACACTTTATTCATCATATTCTCCTTATTTAGCTGTTACAGCATTTTTAGGTAGAGTAATTGTCATCCCAATAATAGATTCATGAGCTTTTTGATCCACACCAATAGCAGGTGTAAATTTCCATTTAAGGATTGCTTTTTTCACAGCTTCATCGATTGGAGCATATCCAGAAGAACGTTCTACAAATACATTTTTAACATTCCCTTTTTTATCAATCAAAAAGCGTACGCGCATATTAGGCGCTACCGTAGCTGTTTGAGGAACCTTAGGCAACTCTGGTTTTACAATTTCCACTTCTCGCGGAGATTCTAAGAACTTAGCCGCATCAGCTGTAAAATTACCTAATACGCCAAAAGATGCAACAAGTAAAGCCGCCGCAGTGAATCGAAATACTTTATTCATAATAAGCCTCCTTATTAACTTGTATCTATGCATAATATCATACTAAATAAAGATGAATATTTAAAGAGAATTTTCTTATTGATAATTTATCTCATTTATGATATATTGATTTTAAGATAACTGATCGGACTTACATATCAGGTAGATATGTTAAAAAATTATACAAAGGAGGTTCATCATGAGACGGAGAAAACGTATTCAAATGAAAGTCATGTTAGTACTTGGTATTGTTGCGTTTGTTGGGCCAAATTATTTACACGCTCTCATCCACTAAACAATGTAATACTTGCCAAAAATCTATAATTGTTAACATTTTACACAATAAAAAAAAGCTGAAATCAATGCTACACTGCAAAGTTTTCAGCTTCTTTTATTCTTAACTAATAGTATTTGTGCATCCTATTAATATAAGAGAATTCACATCTATTTTTATTTATAGCGGATAAGGCTAACACTATAATAAGTTCAACGCAATTAAAATAATCCTACTAGTTAATAGCTTCTAATGGAATCACATGAGGCATACCTTTATCATCCATATAGATTTTAGTTTTTACACGATATACTTCTTCCATCATTTCTTCAGTAAAGATATCTTGTGGCGCACCTTGCGCATATACCTTACCTTCTTTTAAAACAATAATTTCATCTGCAAACATGGCCGCCAAATCAAGATGATGTAATGTTACCAATGTTGTAAAATCATGTTCTCGAGTTAAGCCTTTGAGCAATGTTAGTAAATCAAACTGCTTATGTAAATCTAACGCACTTGTTGGTTCATCTAATAATAGTACTTTAGGTTCTCTTACAAGAGCTTGTGCCATAAATACCATTTGACGTTGACCACCACTCAATTCCATAATGCTACGAGATGCAAGTTTTTGTAAATTTAAACGGGCTAATACTTCTTCTGTCGCTTGAATATCTTCATCTTTTACACGGAAGGACATGGAACCCATACGACCCAACATAACAATTTCAAAAACGGTTAAATTAATTTTCACATCATTATCTTGAGATAAATAACTAACTAGGCTACTAAATTCTTTCTTTGAATAGTCAGAAACAGCTTTACCATTAACCGAAACATCGCCTTTTCCTTTTAGAATTCCCATAATCGTTTTTAGCAATGTAGATTTACCAGCTCCGTTTGTACCGATTAAAACTGTAAGTTTTCCTTTTTTTGCAGCAAAATCGACACCTTTTAAAATTTGTGCATCTTCGTTAGAAGAATAGCAAAATGTAAGATTACGAACTTCAATCATTTGAAATAGCTCCTTTTCCTAGTTAATACCAACGAGAAGAAGAAAGGCACACCGATGATTGCCGTTACAATGCCAATAGGGAACATAGCTCCTGGAATTAGGACTTTACTAACAATAGATGCTAGCGACAAAATTGCCATCCCACACACTGCAGATAGAGGCAAGAAATACCGTTGATCTTCTCCTACCAACATACGGGCAATATGCGGACCTACGATACCGATAAAACCAATAGTACCTACAAAAGAAACAGCTACAGCCGTAATAATAGAAATAAATACGAATACTTTCACCCGTAATTGTTCTACATCAACACCTAACCCAGATGCCTTTTCATCACCTAATTTTAAGGCCGTTAATTTCCAGGATTCACGCATCATAAGTGGAAGCATAATCACCAATACAATAAGTACGATGGAAATGTTCACCCAGTTTGCTTTTGCAAGACTACCCATTGTCCAAAATACAATGTTTTGAAGGGCTTCTGGAGATGCCATATACTGCATTAATGATTGGAGTGCTTGGAACAAGAACATCATACCAATACCAGCTAAAATCATAGTTTCAGAAGAGAAGTTCTTAATCTTATTAATAGAGTAGATAAAGAAACTTGTTAACCCTGCAAATACAAAGGCACCAAAAGGAACCATAAAGGCACCTAAAAATTCTAATGCGCTAGCCCCTACAACAACCATAAGAGAAGCACCAAATCCTGCCCCAGCAGATATACCTAATGTATATGGACTAGAAAGAGGGTTGTCTAGGATAGTTTGCATACCAGCCCCAGCTATACCTAATGACGCTCCTACCATCAACGCCATAATAGCCGTTGGCAAGCGAATGGACCAAATAATAACATATGCATTTTTAGAAACCTCAGACGGATCTAGCAATGCGGCCCACACATCATGTAATGTCAATGATGCGGGCCCTACAATGATATCAGTAACAAAACTAATGGCACAAATCAATAAACCAATAATAATAAACCAAAGTTTTCGATAACTGTGCTTTTTATAGTCATACTGATGTTTTACCTCTTCCACTATACCAAGCCCTTTCTTAGTTTAAATGCATAAACCAAATACCACCATACGAGAATGGTAAAAATTTATCATAGAATTCCTTAAGCGTAGCTTCTGGGTCTACATCTGCAAATTCTTCAGGATAGAATGTTTTTGCCAAGTATTCAAATACAGCTACGTCATATACTTCACGCGGTAGCCCATGATGTGTAGAATATACCTTTTTATCTTTAACAGCTTTTAATTCAGGCCAACCTTGACGTTCTGTAGTGAAAGCCTTTAACAATTCTTGAGAGTGTGCTTCATCTGTATCAAAGCCAAGACGCATAGATGTAGGTTTTTTAGGCCAATAGGATCCCATGATCATGATGATATCTGGATTTCGTTCTAAAATAAACTCTGGATTAACAGGGCCGGCTGATTTAACAACATCTTTTGTAATCAAATCACCGCGAACCTTTGTAGCTAAAGCACCCCAAGCAACTTTATCATTATACGCATAACCTAAACCTTCTGGACCTTCATTACCAGTTTCAATATATACAGTTGGTTTTGGTTTCGTAATTTTACTTAATCTATCCATGACATTATTATAGTGATCAGTATAGAATTTTTTAATTTCTTCAGCACGGTCTTCTTTACCTAAGGCTTTACCGATGGCTTCAATGGACTTTTGATGATTTTCAAGCTTTTCTGCATGGTAATCAATATAGATTGTAGGAATACCAGCTGCATCCATTTTTGGCTTATAGTCAGCTTCATATTGATCTTTTACATATAAGGGAATGAAAATAACATCTGGATTCAATGCAATAACCTTTTCAACATCAAATGTTTTGTCATTTACATTACCAATGAGAGGAATCTTTTCCAATTCTGGAACATCCGTTTTATAATGATCCCACATATCAGTACGGAATTTACTCAAATATGGATCCATACCAACAATAGTCTTAGCTACATCTTTACCTTCTAAAGCAGCAATTGTCATAAACGCACCACCAGTGGCACTCAATTGAACAACTACACGCTCAGCAGGTTTCTTCAATGTAACCGTTTGACCAGACACATCCGTAATCTCGATAGGTTTGCCATTTTGAGCCCCATCTTTTTTCGTATCACTTGGACCGCCACAAGCAGCGACAAGCATACTTACAATCAGTAGAAACACAGCGGCAACATATGCCAAATAGTTCTTTTTCTGCACCATACTAGTACCTCACTTCTCAAACTAAACCCAATAAAATCACACAAAAAGCCCGTTTCCCTACGAAGAGGAAACGGGCTCGTATCATAATTAGACGAAATAACTTGTCCAATATACTTAAATACAATACGTAAAGACTAGATGCGTATCACTTATACAAATTTCCATTCCTGTCACTCGCAGGTCTATCGGCAATTGTTAATTAGGCAGTTCTCCTGGCTCCAGTTCATTGTTTCTTTGCGCCTTCCCAATATACATCAGTGGCCAAGATTGTAAACTATCTTATGCAAAGATTCTCCCTGTTACAGTGGCGTGACCGCTTTAGCTTATACCAAATTCTCTATTAAGTCTAACGACACCTAATCCAATCATATGTGATTTTCCTCATCGTAGCATGCAGAATATGCAGTGTCAATAAACGCATAGGGGTATAACTATAGTGCAATACGCATTTGATACCACTTAGATCCGCCATGATTAGAAACTGATTCACCTTCATTTACAAAACCAAATTTTGCATAATAATGAATCTTTTCTTCTTTACAGGTTAAAATAACACCCTTCCGATGTTCCTCTTTTGCAAGCTTTATGAAAGCCTCAATTAACTTACCACCCACACCACGATTCCGATACTCTGGCATTGTATTTAACCCAAATATCATCTGCCAAGCCCCCTTTGGGTTATGGAGGGATGCATCTGCAAACATTTCATCCGTTAAGATTTCATCATCAGATACAAACCCATCGATAAAACCAATTGGGGTATCACCATCAAAGGCAATTAAAAATTGACCTGCATAATAATCTAGCCTTTCCTTAAAAGCTTCGCGAGGTGCAGCCTCAGCAGGAGGGAAGCAAGTTGCTTCTATATGTGTCACTAAATCTATGTCTGCTACTGTAGCTTTACGAATTAACATATTACTCCGTCAATTCCTTTCTCATATAAATAACATCATCCATAGGGTTGTGATAATACGCCACCATGCCGAGCACCACATCATTATCATCAATAATCATCAATTATTCTAATCATATAAACTCCAAAGGATATAATCCTCATAACTATTTCTTGTTAAATGGTTTATGTTGAAAGATTTCTTTTACAATGCCAGCTCCAACAATTGTACTACCTTCCATAATAAGGAACTCTGTACATTCTTGTAAATCAGAATAATCTATATCTCCATTTACTGGCAGTGCATTAGCTCGTATGGGCTGAGCAAAGATAACCTCTTCACCATCAATAAAGTTAATTTCAAGCTGTTCCTCAGTACCTTTTATAACAATATGAAGACTATACTTTCCATTATTTAAATTTGGTGGATTCGTCAGCTTCTTACTAAAGAAAGTAACAGTGCAACTAATAGTAAAATCTAAATTGCTCATATTAAGCCTCATTGATTAGATATACCATATCGCATGTAAAGTATATGTTCACTATCCCCTTATATCGTATTGATATACTTATAATAATTTTCAAAAATTATATGGTTAACTACAAATTTCTGATTATATGAAAACAAGATTACATATTTTGTTTAAAACTAATTATAATTAAACATAACCTAACAAAAAAGTTTCAATCAAAATATTTCATACTAACCCTCTCTATTAATTTCTTTATTTATTATAGCTTCTATCAAAAGGTACACAATTCATTAAGGGCCTCTTTAACATAAGGATATTTAACATTACACTCTGCTAGTAAGGATAACAAAGGTTTGTTAGCTTCCAAATTAAACATACCCGCTAATCCTTCTTTTATTCTATTAGTTTGATTTCCTGAAGATATAAACGATATTTCAGCACCTTTATCTGGATTCACAGAATTTTTCTCATACTCACATAATTCCAAGATCCCTTTTACAGAAAATGCGCGTGTGTGAACCTTTTTACAAATTTTGGTTTTATTTAATTTAGCCATATTCTTTCTTTGTAAAAGTAAATTAATCAAAAAAACCATAACCTCTGGATACATAAAATCCTCAATCTCATTATTGGTGTTATTATGTTCTACATTTATATTTCCAGTATTCATATGGTTATTGATTAATATTGATTTCACTTCTATATTTTGATAATTATTCGCTCTTATCTTATTATATATTTCTCGCCCCTTTGGATCATTATCAAAAATTATTTTAATTTTGGGCTTATATTTGGATGTATTATTATGGTAATACGAATTATAAAACTCCAAATATTTTATGGCATTATCTGCACCATTAAGTGATTCTATATTAGGGCAATCAAATCCAAAAAACTTAATTAATTCTGTTAAATATTTTTTATCACAATTACCTTCAACTAATATATTATTACATTGCAATAATTCATAAGTTACAGGCTCAATCCCTAAATGCGAGCATATTTGATCATACCCATTTTGCTCATTAATGTCGACAATTTCCGTTTCCATTACATTAATATTTTTCTTTTTCCTAGTTGAAAATTTTTCATAATACTTTGAATTTAATAAAAATACGTTTTGCATATTATATTCATTTATAAATATTTTTGAATGGGTTGTAAAAAATAATTGCATAGAATTATTTTTTTCGTCAAAAAGTCTTTTTAGTTTTCTTTGTAAACCTTCATGTAAATAAGCATCTGGCTCATCAATACATACAAAAATATTTTTCTTACTATCAAGACGAGATAACATTTCAAAATTTAAAAGAATAGTCGCTAAACGCTGCAGCCCTGCACCTTTATCTAAAACACCAATACTTCCATTATCATTTAATGATAATTTCACGTCTTCAGACACCAAATCTTTAAATGTTTCCGAATTTTTAGGTACAACAAACTCTACTTTCCAATTTTCTCTAAAATGTCTAAACGTATCTGAAATATCATTTGCAAAGGTTCCTAATATCTGGGATAATCCATCTACATATGTATCATAAGCCTCTTTCAATTTCCTTTTAGACTTTGACAACCGACTTTTATCATACTCAACATCAATCATACCGTCCGTTATTTTTCTAATCAACTCCGGAATAAATGTATTAATTGATTCAATATAAACAAATTCCATTTTTCCAAATAACTCTAAAACTTCTTCTGATGACAGCACTAATTTATTCTTTTTATTATGAGGCTCATAGGAGAAACCTGTAAGACTAGTTTCTGAAGAATTTTCTGAATAAACTTTCATATCTCTACATAAAACATAATATCTAGATCGGTCTTCATCCCAAAAAGTTAATTCAATTTTAGGGTGCGTCGACTGCCCTCCTGTTGCACTTTTAATTTTAGGCATATCTATCTCTCTAACATAGTCTTCAGGATAGAAAAACAAATTAATTGCTCTCAATGTATTAGTTTTACCTACATTATTCGGGCCACATATTGCAATACTATTTGACTCTTGCGAAATATCTAAAGTCATTGATAAAATAGAACGATATCTTGATATACTACATTTTACAATACGTATCATAAAACCCCTTTACTTTCTAAATACAAACAAATATTCATGAGCAATAAGCAAAAAATTATAATTCACTCCACTCGTTTTCCAATATTCCGTTCTTCTACAATTATGTTGTTCTTTTATAACCAATTCCTTCAACGTAAATCCAATGTCCTGAAATACTTTCATTACATAAAAAGCTATTGGAACTATATTACCTTTCCGCCGAATATCTCCCATGAGAATAGCACAAAACTTGTCTTTTTTTAATACACGATAACTTTCAATAGCTACTAACTTCATCTCATTAATAAAGTCTTCTACATTTAAAAGTGACAAATCCCCTTTTATATTCTCACTATACTTAATAATATCAGCATATGGTGGATGTGTGCATATTAAATCAATACATTCATCAGAAATAAAGTCTAATTTTCTTGCATCACCTTTACGTAAATATATTTTCCCATTAGCTCCCTCATGCTTAAAGCTGATCTTTTCTTTACATCGCTGAAGTGCAATAGTATTTATATCAACCCCTATTATATTTCGATTTAATAGCTTCGCTTCTATAAGAGTAGTTCCACCACCAGCAAACTGATCGAGTACTAATTCATTCATATTAGAATATCTAAGCAAAATATTACGAGGAATATAGGGAGACCAATTCCCCCTCCATTTTGAGTCATGTGTCGCCCAATTTCCTCTTTCCGGAAATGACCACACGGAATTATATTCCAATTGAAAATTATCAGGCTCCCATTTCATAAATTTTGTCCTTTATAAATTTCTAAGATTAAAAATCCATTTGATCCAGCCTTGAACTGAACTAGCTCGTCTATTTATCTGTCCTTCATTGCAAACATTATATTCACGCATTAGGCTTTCTATCGTTTCTATGTCAGGTAATTCCCCTCCACTATTTATAACCATGTCAAAACAATCAGCAAAAATCTGATGTTTTAAGATTAATTCAACAAATTTTAATTGCCGTTCCTTATAATTTAACGAAAATACATTGTCGCCCAATCTCGTTAAAAATACCTTACTGATCTTATCTTCACGTTTCTTTTCAAATAATCCTAAATAAGCGCCTGCATTATAATAATAGTCTGACTGTCTTTCATCAAACACCATCAATTCAGCAATTTGTTCTTTTGTCATAGGGTTATCTTTCATATTTTCCAATAATGATACAACACGTTCAAAAGAGTTTGCTTGAATAAAGGGCACTTTCAAATCATCATATTGATTATCTTGATAACAAATCCTAGTATTATTTCTAACTTCTATTAAATCTTCAATATCTATTGTTGTATCTTGAAGTGAATAATTTTTTGTTTTTATTAATTCTATAGATGAATAATCATTTATTTCAACAAACCTATACTCAAATAAACGAAAAATCATATTGGAATATATCGAAAAGATCAATCTTATAGGCTTTGTAACCTTCTTGCACCACAATCTATACGGAAAATATAGTTGTCTAACATGAAATTCTTCATTTAAGACATTTTTAGCTTCCATAATAACGACTTCATGCTCATTTTCAAATCCGCCATCTATTTCACATTGAGCATTTTTAACAAAAATTTTTTGTTTATTACCTCTTACTGTGTCAACTACAAAATCAAATTCACCAGTTCCCATTCGACCACTAAAAGTCTGTACAGTTCCATCAACACCAAGAAAATCATCCAATATACCAGAAATAACTAGAACATTTATGGCGACTGCCTCTGAAGAAATATTATTGATATCTATCGTTTCATAATCAGGGATTTCAACATAATCCATATTAAAAACTTCTTCTTGTAACTCTGGTATTTCCTGATATAAAAGAAAATCCCCCAGAACATAGGAACTTCTACTATCTGGTAGGATATTTAAATTATTTTTTTTTAAAACTGTCGGCAAAGCAGCTATACAATCCCACTTTGCCATTAATCGCGGTTCTTTAAAGACTTTTATCTCACTAGCCTTAATATGAAATAGCCCATCTTTAATAACCGTATTAACAATATCATATTTTTCTATGAGCATGGCCCATGCATCATTAGCTGTTATGGACTTATTAGACATTATAAATTAGAACCTCATTTATTTCTCCACGCTTCTTAGCCACACTATTTATACTTCGTTTTGCTTTTACTGTTTTAATTTTATACTCTTTATATAATTCTCTAATTTCATCACAATCAGAATTAGATTGTACAAATCGAATACCTTGTTGAGTTAATTTATCACACTCTTCTTTTAGCTCTACTTGATGATCATATCCAAAACCACCTTCCGTATAACCAGTAAATGAGGATGAAGATGAAATTGGCATATAAGGTGGATCTAGGTATACAAACGAACGTTTATCTAAATTTATTAATGTATCTTTATAATCCCCATTACGGATATCTATATCATTATTTTTAAAATACTTTGAAACAGCCTTTAGTATAGCTTCATTAACAATATTAGGATTCTTATACCTTCCATATGGAGAATTAAACTGCCCCGCTGAATTAACTCTATACAAGCCATTATAACAAGTTTTATTTAAATAAATTATACGTGCAGCTTTTTCTATATTAGACATTTTATTTAAATACTCGCCACGATCCCAAGCTCTAACTTCATAGTAATACTCGGAGGAATTATTGACCTGATGAATATAAAGTAACTCTAACAATTCATCAAGATTATCACGAACTACCCTATATACATTAATTAACTCATGATTATAATCATTAATTATAGCCTTCTTAGGTTGCATACTAAACAATACAGCACCCCCACCAATAAATGGTTCTACATAAGTAGAACACTTATTGTCAAGCATAGGGATAATATCAGATAATAATTGCCGTTTACCGCCTACCCATTTCAATAAAGGACTTAATAATAAATTATTCATCAAACCCCCCCTATTACTAAAAATAATTAACTTTATTATACCAAAAATAATACTTTAATCAAATTAATTAACAAACATACGTTCCTAAAGTTAATAAACTAATTATTTATTCAATATTTCATATCACAAGAAAAGAGAGCCACAATATATGTGGCTCTCAAAAACTTATATTTTATTCCCACTCAATTGTTGCAGGTGGTTTAGATGTAATATCGTACACGATACGGTTGATGTGTTGTACTTCGTTTACGATACGACGGGAGATTGTGTCCAATACGTCGTAAGGGATGCGTGCCCAGTCAGCAGTCATGAAGTCTGTTGTTGTTACGCCACGCAATGCCAATGTGTAATCGTATGTACGGAAGTCACCCATAACGCCTACAGTACGTGTAGATGTTAATACTGCAAAGTATTGGTTGATGCTGCGATTAAGACCAGCTTTTGCAATTTCGTCACGGAAGATGTAGTCCGCATCACGCAAGATATCGAGTTTATCTTTCGTGATTTCACCCATTACACGAATAGCCAAACCAGGACCTGGGAATGGTTGACGCCATACGAGGTAATCAGCCAAACCTAATTCAGAACCAAGTTCACGCACTTCGTCTTTGAAGAGGTTACGCAATGGTTCGATAAGGCCTTTGAAGTCTACAACTGCAGGCAAGCCGCCTACATTGTGGTGAGATTTGATAACTTCAGCTTCGCCAGTACCGGACTCGATAACGTCAGGGTAGATTGTACCTTGCGCCAAGAAGTCAACGGAACCGATTTTACGGCCTTCGTCTTCGAATACGCGGATGAATTCTTCGCCGATAGCTTTACGTTTCGCTTCTGGATCTTCAAGGCCAGCCAATTTATCTAAGAAACGTTTTTCTGCATCGACACGGATGAAATGCATACCAGAATATTTGAAAGCAGCTTCAACTTCGTCGCCTTCGTTTTTACGCATTAAACCATGGTCAACAAAGATACAAGTCAATTGATCGCCAACAGCTTTAGAAATAAGAGCTGCTGCAACGGAGCTATCTACACCGCCAGACAATGCCAACAATACTTTGCCATCACCTACAGTGTTACGGATTTCTTCAATAGCCGTTTTTGCATAGTTTGCCATTGTCCATGTACCTGTGAAACCACATACTTCGTACAAGAAGTTGTGAAGCATTTCTTTACCATGTTCAGTGTGCAATACTTCTGCATGGTATTGCATAGCGTATAACTTACGTTCTTTATTTTGCATGGATGCAACAGGACAGTCTTTTGTATGTGCAACGATTTCGAAACCTTCAGGTACTTTTGCTACATAGTCAACGTGGGACATCCAAACAACTTGGTCTTCGTCCAAGCCTTTAAACAATGGAGATGTGGTATCCACTTTAGTAGGTGTTTTACCAAATTCACGGTTGTCCGCAGATTTAACTTCGCCGCCCAATGTATGCGCCATAAATTGCATACCATAGCACATGCCAAGAACTGGAATACCAAGTTCAAAAATCTCTTTTTCAATTTTAGGAGAATTTTCTTCATATACGCTGTTTGGACCACCTGTGAAGATAATACCTTGCGGCTTTAATTCTTTAATTTTTTCCAGCGCTTTGTTGTATGGATACACTTCGCAGTATACGTGATTTTCACGCACACGGCGCGCGATCAATTGATTATATTGACCACCAAAGTCAACAACAATAACAAATTCCTTGTTTTCCATGCCTTCCTCCATATGCATCTATTTGTGAAAGTATATTCACTATTTTTTAATGCCCATACATTTCTGTACTGGCGGTGCGTTTTCTCGAGCAAAACGCTAAATTTCATTACATTTCATTATACCATACGAAGTATATGGACTCCATATATTCCGTATGAAAATTATATAAAAGTTTTAAATGTTCGGATTTTCTTCATTCTTATAGGCGAACTATTTTTAATCCTTACACAAGTAGTGCTATACCTTCAAGCATACGTGCAAGCAATTATTCCTTAATAGTCTCACATTTAGTCATTTTTACGGCCCCTACAGGGCAGATAGAATAACAATCGCCACATCCGATACACCCTTTACCTATGTTAAACCGAGTCTCCCCTTTAGTGATGCATTGAACAGGACAATCTACAGCACAAGCACCACACTTAACACAAGTATCGTCTATATGAAACTTTAAATTTCCCATTTTACATCACCTCTCTATCAACCATAAGATATATTATTTCTTCTGCATCAGCGTTATAGCGTTATTTTTCATTTACATTTAATTAGATTATCATTTATTTACCTTCTAATTCACGGTTATATGCAATAGCTGAATAAAGAGCGCGAGCTACACCATAATGATTATTATCCATTGTCTCATATCGTGCAGCAGCTTTTACATTGTCACGTGCATTTCCCATAGCCACGCCAGCACCAGCAAAGCGGATCATGGACAGGTCATTTTCGCTATCACCAATAGTCATAACTTCATCGGCTGTATAGCCCCAATGATTAGCCAATGCCTCTACCGCTGTTCCTTTTGTCGTATGAGGTAACACAAATTCTAAATTACCTTCACTCGATTCAAGAACATCATAAAAGCGGTCACGCCCTTTGCCATCCATGGCAGCCCCTTGAAATGCATCTCGTAAATCGGTCAGAATGCGTTCAGATAGAGCTTCATCACCGTAAAAGATTTGAATTTTCTCTGGCCCCTCTGGTAAAGATTCTAAATGAGCGATCAGATTAGGTACCATAGTACGTGTTTTTAAAATGAAAGGCCTAATATTGGGTCTAAAGAAGTGTTCTGCTTGCTCAGTCTCATTACCAACAGTAGGATATTGTCCGAAAATTTCAGCTTTCACATAGGCCTCTACAAATACACCATAATCCATCAATTTCCGTACCAACCCTAAGGCACGCGCTTTATCAATAGTAATATGTAACAATTCTTTTTCTTCTTCTTTATCCATGACATACGCACCATTAGTACATACAAAGTACCGAAGACACGGCATAGCCTCTATGATATCATCCATTTCATGCCATGCTCGCCCTGATGCAATAGCCACGCGAATACCGCTTTCACGAGCGGCACAAACCGCATTGACCACCTCTGGATCTACGGACTTAGCATCGTTAACCAAGGTACCATCAACGTCAGAGGCAATGAATCGGATTGGCCGTTCACCTTTGAGACCGATATAGTTTTGTACAGTTAACTTTTCTATTGAGGACATATAACCTCCTTTTATACTCCTAGCACGCTGAAAGCTGCTAATTAATCTAACTAATTAATCTGATAACCACTAATTTAATTATGCTCTTATAGATGTAGATTCCTTAAATTCGGCTACAATTTCATCTAACACTACTGGACTCTCTACCAAGCTCAACAATGTACGGCCTATAATATTGGCACCATCTACAATTGTTTGTTCAATGGTAGATTCTAGCATAGCTGCAGCGAATTCTTTAGAGTGGCATACCTTATCTTCCCCAGCGAGTCGCAATTTTGGATGGAATGCAGCACATTGATAGCTCACATTACCGATATCTGAGCTTCCCCCAATATCTGCTGGGCCTGGTTTGAACTCAAGGCCCATATCAGACATTACCTCTTCAATCAGTACTGTACCTCTGTGGTTTTGGTTCATATCATCATAAGGATTACCATAAAACTCTACATCCACAGTAGTGCCTGTACAAAGGGCAGCACCTTCAAAGATCTTCTTGGTTTGTTCGGATAGACCATTCAAATATTCACGTTCAGTGTGACGTACGGTTACCTCTAATTCACCAAAGTCAGGAATGACATTAGATGCGGTACCACCAGCAATGATCCATGTGCCAATACGGCTTTCAGGACGTACTTGTTGGCGCATCATATCCATCGCATGAATAGCGAGTTGCACACCGTTCACCGCATTGATACCATTCCACGGCTCACCGGCTGCATGAGCTGGTTTACCATGATAACGAGCACGGAAGCAGTCGAGTGCCAAGAACTGTGAATTAGGTCGTGTTTCTTCTCCATCAAGGTGAACCATGATAGCAAAATCATAGTCTTTAAACACCCCTGCATTACACATATCTACCTTGCAACCTGTGGCTTCTTCATCAGGTGTACCGATGATATCAATGTCCATATTGAAAGCAACGCCGTCTTGTTGCATTTTATGAAGTGTTAATGCAACCAGAACACTCATAGAGCCACTGGCAGAGTGACCACATGCATGGCCTACTTCTGGGAGTGCATCATATTCACAAAGGATAGCCAAACGACCTTTTGGGTTATCTACTTTTACAGCAGACGCCTTAAAGGATGTAGGCAAGTTACAGAATTCATAGGTTACATCTATACCATGTTTTTCAAGAACAGCACCAATTGTTTTGACGGATTCGAACTCATGACTGGAGAGCTCAGGATTCTTAGCTAATGTATAATTAATGGAAAAAGCATCAGGTGCGAAGCTTTTACAAAGATCAGAAAATGTATTTGTAAGGGACATATTGCCTCCATGTATATATGCAAATGATTGTAATGAATAAAGATACTCTACAACATTAAATCTAAAACTCATGTATTCTTAATTATACAATGTTATTGCCTATTATTGTAAAATTCCGTACAATATAAACAGAATTTAATATCATGTATATGGATGTTTGAGGAGGAAACTATGTTTAAGTTCAAAAAATTGACAGCCATCGCCCTCGTAGCGGTAGCAGCAATGGGTTTATTGGCTGGTTGTGGTAATGACAAACCAAAAATGACACAACAAGAAGGTGTATTGCGTGTAGGTTCTGAAACTACATTCCCACCATTCGAATTTACTGAAGGCGACAAATACGTTGGTTTCGACGTTGATTTGTCCGAAGCAATTGCTAAAAAATTAGGTTTAAAAATGGAATTCAAATCCATGGGCTTCGATGCTTTGATTCCAGCAGTTCAATCTGGCGACATCGACATGATCGCAGCAGGTATCAATGCTACACCAGAACGTGAAAAAGTATTGGACTTCTCCGATGTATACTTTGACCAAGGTGGTTTCATCACAGTAGTTCGTAAAGACAACACAACAATCCACAACATGGATGAATTAGCTGGTCATACTGTAGGTGCTCAAATCGGTTCTGTTCCTGCAGATATGGCTAAAAAAATTCCTAACACAACAGTAAAGGAAATGGACTCCAACGCTAATATCTTCATGGAATTGAAAGCTGGTACAATCGACGGTGCTATCATCGATAATGCAGTGGCTATGTACTACCTCAAACAAGGTGCTGATCAAGACCTTAAACTCGTAGGCGAACCTACAAAAGCTGAAGGTACAGTACTTGGTGTAAAAAAAGGCAACAAAGAATTACAAGAAGCTGTTAATAAAGCGCTTAAAGAACTTAAAGAAGACGGCACTTACCAAAAAATCTACGACAAATGGTTCGGCGATTACAACAAAAAATAATATCTATCTCTATGAACTAGGATAAATATTGCCCCCTCTGAAAGACTGCAGAACTCACAGTATTGTGATTTCAAAGTTCTTTCAGAGGGGATTTTTTATTTTAATCACTCTAATCGCTAGGGTTTTACTTTAGTCACTAGGATTACCTCTTTTACGGTCGCTTGCGTTCGTTATATAATAAATACGTATTCTATAGTAAATGCAATTAATGCAAAGGAGGCCTTATGGCACAGTACTTTACGGAACGCCTACAAAAGGTCTTCCACATGATTTTTACATCATATAATCAAGAGATGGCTCAAGAAGGCTTACGCCAATTAGAGCTTATCGTTAATAATCAACAAAGCCCTGAGCAAACAAATCATCAGGCTTTGCGAAATGATACGACGACTTCTCTTGAAAACGAAATCAATACTAAAGAGGATGCGTTAAGAATAGCCAATGACCCAGAGGCTCGTGAGGTAGCTGATGCATATGCTTTAATAGCTCGTATCTACGCGGGACCACGGTTTACATGGGAGGAATCAAGCTTCCCAGAAAATAACATGCGCACCTATCAATGCTTGCACGATAGCATTTGCCGTTGTAGTCCTATTGGTACCTTACAAGCATTGCGTATCAATGGAACTATTACACCTACGGTTGAAAAGGATATGTTAATATCCTTTGACGATGCGTTTCGTATAGTTTACGACTACGCAGAACAAGGTGATGCATTCTGCCAATACATTATAGGCAATGTCTTTTTCTGGCGTGATGACAATCGTATTAGCCTTGCGAGGGATATGATTACACCACCGCGCCTAAGTTTGGCAAAACGTATCCAACAGAGCTTGCAAAAAGGTTCTATACAGGAACGCCTTATAGCCTTACAAGGTACTATTTCCAATGAAACATTACAGAAAAATGCCACGAATCTCGCCAAGGAATGGTTTAATAGAGCACTCGATAACGGTCTCGCCATGTTCCAAGGCAATTTACGCAACATTTATATCGATGAAGGCGATTTTGATAACGCCCGCCGCGTGGCTTTAACGGCTGCTGAGCTAGGCAATCCTACGATGATGCTCTACACCGGCCTAGACTGTCATGAACACGGCAAATTTGAGGACGCTTTCACATGGTTTACGAAAGGTGCCGCCTTAGGTCAAGCTGAAAGCACCGCTGAACTAGCGGATTATTACTATCATTTCTATGATGCAAAGGAGCTCCGCAGAGTCATTCCCTATGATCCTGTTAAAGCGATTGGACTCTACCGCCGTGCAGCTACTAAATATTTCAGTGATGCCGGCTATGCTGCATTACAAGCTGCCTTTGGCTATATCTTCCACATAGGGCATCTTCCCCTCGACTGGGGCCTCATTGCAGATTTAACACATATGGCAGCCACAAAAGAACGTTTTATGTTCTCCTTACCATACATTGGTTACATGCGAATTCACGGTTTTGGTGTAACGAAAAATATACGCTTTGGTGTACAATCCTTAACACGTGTACTAGATGAAGAAAAGCGCGCATTAGAAGAGGAAGATCGCGTTCTCTTCTATGATATTACACGAGCTTTAACGCGCGTTGCCTTAGGGTATGCCTATGAAAAAGGCTATATTTCTGGCAAACCTGATTTAGATGCTGCAGTAGCCTATTACGAAGAATCCCATCAATACATTCTGTCTCACAAAGCTAATCTAGATGAAGAGTTAAAAGATATTCCTATCGATGATGAAGCAGAAGAACGGTTAGCGGCCTTCGAAGAGGTCGATGGCCATTGGCAATATAAGGAAGGTATTACAGAGTCTACTACTACAGTTCGCCCTAGTCATACGGAATGGCCTCAAAATGCGGCCCGCTTATCTGTAAACATGGATGACTTCTTATGGGACACTACCTTATATGATTGGCAAACCATCGAGCACGCCTTAGAATTACAAGAAGAAATAAAACTTAGTTTTTACAATCATTTCCTATCCATTCCAGATAATCTACGCAACATTTTTAGGTTAGATGTAAAGCGTATGCCAAGAGATACGTACCAAGTCAGAATACATGGTTATGACCCAACAGAAGGTCAAGAGACCATTTACCGAGCACTGCTCAAGAAGGAGAATGCTATTCAGCTATTAAAAGATCTCTACGATACGCATCAATTGCCTGCTTTAGGAGATAACTGGTCCATCGAAACGAACGAGGAAAAGCCAACTTGGCATTATGTACTCGACGTAGATCAGCAAGCATTCTTACTCGAGGAATACGACGATGCTAACGCGATGATACAAACAGCATTACAAGGCTTAAAAGACAAAAAGTACGAACAAATCAATGTCCGTACCCATGACTTTATCGGTCCATCCTATTTTATTTTCAGAGGCAATCACGCAAATCCATTTAGAGTTCAACTCTATTTGAAAGAATCCGTACGCCACTCTATCGACAAAGATGGAAAACCTCTAGATACGCCAGGTAATACCTATCTCTTTGAACAACAGTTAGGTAACGAAGTATCATTAAACTACTGGATTCAAAAAACGATTAATACCTTAGAAATCCCTGAACTAGACAACTGGAAAAAACTCAGTGTACCAAAGACATTACAATAAGATATAAGAAAAAGACCACCCGCAAGCTGGGTGGTCTTTTTTCTGGGGAATGAAATTGTTATTTGAATAAAGGCAAGATTGCGTTTGCTAAACCAGTAAGCGCAGCCAAGATTGCTTTAACGATAGTTGCTACCATTGTTCTTCCTCCTTCTCATATAAGCACAATAACTAAACTAACTATAAACATCTTAAACTAAGATATTAAGTTTAATATGAAATGAGTAATTTTTTACACATTAATTTTTCATGAGGAAAATAACGGAGTAGCAATTATTATAGATAGTTTTATGAGAAAGATAGCATACAATGAATTCATAAATTTCTATAAAATTTTAATAATTTATAAAACAATGTAACTATTATACTAAAAACAAATAATACTATAATTCATATCGAAACCAACTGGCAAAAAAAGCCCTCGAAATAGAATAAAACCCTTCTCTATACAAACTTAGTTCAAAATAAACTAACATGTTAGAGAAGGGTTTCTTATTTACAAATTATTGAATAAACAGTGTATATGATTAGTTCATCATATGTAATCTTATATCTGTAATTATAGATTGTATAGTTTTATCTATAATTATAGAGATTTAACAACCTCTGCACAGCGATGGCAAAGTGTAGGGTGTTCGCTATCTTGACCTACTGTATCGCGGTGGATCCAGCAGCGTTCACATTTTTTAAGTTCAGATGGAGCTACTACTGTTGCAACACCTGTTTCTTCGTCCTTAACGGCATCTGCTGGAGCAGCGCCATTTACGATGTGAGCTTCGGATACGATAACGAGTTTAGCCAAACCTTCTTCACCAAGAGCGTTCAATGCGTCGAATGCAGCACCTTCAGCGTATACTGTAACGGATGCATCCAATGGGTGACCGATTGTTTTGTTTTGACGAGCAAGTTCCAATGCTTTTTGTACGGATGTACGCAAGTCTAACAATTGGTTCCATTTATCAGCCAATTCTTGGTTGAAATGTTCAGGATGACCTTGTGGCCAATCTTGAAGCATAACGGATTCAGGCATACCTTCTTCTTTAGGCATGTATTTCCAAACTTCTTCTGCTGTGAAGGAAAGTACAGGAGATACCATAGCTACCAATGTTTTCAAGATTTCATACATAGCTGTTTGAGCAGAACGACGAGCTACGTTATTTTTGCTTTCAGCATACATAGTATCTTTCATTACATCAAGGTAGATGGAGCTCAAGTCTACTGTACAGAAATTATGAATTGCATGATACAACATGTGGAATTCATAGTTTTCGTATGCATCAGTAACCTTTTGACGTACTTCTTCTAAGCGCAACAATGCCCATTTATCGAATTCGGACATATCTGCGTAAGCCACTTTATCAGTATTTGGATTGAAGTCATCCAAGTTACCAAGCAAGAAGCGGAATGTATTACGGATCTTACGATATACTTCGGATAATTGTTTTACGATGTCTTTGGACAAACGTACGTCTGCTTGGTAATCCGCGGAGGATACCCACAAACGCATAACGTCAGCGCCGTATACGTCGATAATGTCGCTTGGAGCTACTGTATTACCTACAGATTTAGACATTTTGCGACCTTCGCCGTCCACAACGAAGCCGTGAGTCAATACGGAGTTGTATGGTGCTTTACCAGTTGTTGCTACTGCTGTTAACAATGAAGAGTTGAACCAACCGCGATGTTGGTCAGAACCTTCAAGGTACATAGCACATGGTACATCTAAGCCGTTAACTTCAAGTACGCCAGACCAAGAGGAACCAGAGTCGAACCATACGTCCATGATATCAGTTTCTTTTTTGAACTCATCATGACCGCAATGAGGACATTTGAAGCCTTCTGGTAACAATTCTTTTGCACTGTGAGCCCACCAAGCATCGGAGCCTTCTACAGCTACCTTTTCTTGTAATGCTTTGATAGTATCATCGTTGATGATGTGCTCGCCGCAGCTTTCACAATAGTAGATAGGAATTGGCACACCCCAAATACGTTGACGAGAAATTACCCAGTCACCACGGTCGCGAACCATATTATAAATACGATCATGGCCCCATTTAGGAATCCATTGAACTTGATTGTCGATTGCATCAAGCGCTTGTTGACGGTACCCATCTACAGAGGAGAACCATTGTTCTGTAGCACGGTAGATTACAGGGTTTTTACAACGCCAGCAGTGAGCATATTGGTGACGCAAGCTAGATTTGTGAAGCAATGCATTGTTATGCGCCAAGATTTTGATTACAGGTACTTCAGCATCATGAATTTCAACGCCAGCCAATGGGAATTCAGTATCACCATAACGGTTGTCGTCTACTTGTTTAGTGTAGTTACCAGTTTCGTTAACAAGAGAAATGATAGGAAGTTCAGTTTTGCCTTCCTTGTTATAACGCATAACGATATTAAAGTCGTCTTCACCGTGTGCAGGAGCAGTATGTACGCAACCAGTACCTGCTTCAAGTGTTACATGATCGCCACACAATACTGTAGCATTACGTTCAACAAATGGATGTTTGAATTCAGCCAATTCTAAGTCTGCGCCGGAGAAACGATTTACGATTTCATAGTCTTCGATACCGATATCTTTCATTGCTGCATCAACGAGTTCAGTAGCCATCAAGTAATATTCGTCGCCTGCTTTTACCCAGCCATATTCAAGGTCAGGGTTAACGGAAATAGCTACGTTGGCAGGCATTGTCCAAGGAGTAGTTGTCCAGATAACGGAGTATGCTTGTTTTGGATCTACGCCAGCTGGCAATGTAACCTTTTTCTCAGATACGTAAGGGAATTTTACGTAGATGGAGAAAGATTTTTTCTCAGCATATTCAATTTCTGCTTCTGCCAATGCAGTTTCGCAGTGAGTACACCAGTATACAGTTTTAAGACCTTTGTAGATATGGCCGCGTTTTGCCATTTCGCCGAAGATACCAAGTTGTTTTACTTCGAACTCAGGGCGCAATGTCAAATAAGGACGTTCCCATTCGCCTAGTACACCAAAGCGAATGAAATCTTGTTTTTGAGTTTCTACGCATTCCAATGCATATTCCTTACATTTGTTGCGCAAATCCAATGGAGCCATTTCATGACGGTTAAGACCAGTATTTTTAATAACCGCATGCTCGATTGGCAAACCATGTGTATCCCAACCAGGGATATAACGAGTATAGTGACCAGTCATAGTCTTGTATTTCATGATAATATCCTTCAACGTTTTGTTGAGGGCATGACCGATGTGCAATTTACCGTTCGCATATGGAGGGCCATCATGCAAAATGAAAGGTTTTGCGTCTTTACGCAATTCCAAACGTTTTTGATAAATTTT
>CAKPXR010000013.1 GCA_934202215.1 uncultured Veillonella sp. | reverse complement strand
TAGCCATCGCGGCACATAAAACAGCAGATGTTATTATTTTCTTCATATTCTCTCCTCTTTGAGCGGTTACATACGTTTCCGCATTTCGAATATCATATACTTATCGTTCCTTATTTTTTTACAGGCACCACATGTTCCTTATAGAATTCATCATCAACTGCTTTCACAGGTTCTAAGAACAATAAGGAGTACGCCATGCCATCCTTTGTCCACGTAATGCTACGGATTAATTGTGCTGCTGGATCACCGGTGTAAAAGACTTCACCAGTTTCACCTTGTTCAGACCATTCAAAATCCTTATACTCACAGGGAATTTTGCTCATACTCTCTCCTCGTATAAAAATTTATAATATACTTCACACATATAATGATATATTTTCTTATTTATATCAGAATCAAGCTACCGATTCTGTTGCCCTAGCTACTTCATAAAACTTTTATCTTTCCTTTTGTGAAAGCATAGCCATCAGCCAATAATATCTCTAGGGCTTACGAGTTTGATATATAAAAAACATCCTACTGAGCGCTATATCACAATAGATCTCAATAGGATGTTGTATCATTATTTGATTAATGGAGGCATAATATTATCTTGCTCAAGTTGTCTTCGTCGTTTTGCAGTATAATCCACCACTTTAATTTGAACTACGCCCACAGAGTTTACCATAGCTTCCGTAAAAGTAAATTCACGGCCGGTCTGATGTTTCATTAACACTTGTAATCCATGAGACTTTTCATCAATGCTCTCTAAATAAGTCGCCTCTCCTCGTCCCATGACACTGGAATAAACTGAACTATATTTACAAGGAATATCTCCACCTGAAACAAGCGCCTCATCACTGCCATCAATTTCGATAAATACATGAGGATTTTCTTTAATAAAGTCAAACTTCTTTCCTACATGATGTCCATGTACATAGATATAAAGCACCTCATCTATAAATTCGTATCCAAAATGTAGGGGTACTACGTAAGGGTAATCACCATCCATCATACCTAGGTGAATAATACGAGTACTATTTAAAATGCCCTTAATTTCATCTATATCTATAACCTTACGATCTTGTCGTCTCATATAGCCTCCACGATTTTATGTAAAAGATAATCTACATATCATTATAGCAAATCCTGAAAAGCTTTTTAGACATAGTATGGTTTCAAAATATGAATAATTTCTCTTTTACTCGTATATTAATAATACTGTTTCCACTAATTTGTCTACTGTAAAAATACATTTGACTTTTTGCAATAGATACTGTATTATAAGAAAATAGTTTTATAGATTCTATAGATTATAAAGGCTATGGTCATCCATGGCTTTTTATATTTGTAGATGGTTTGTAGAAAAGAGGTCTTTATCATGTCTGATACGCATCAGTTAAAACGGGGTCTTAAGAACCGGCACGTACAATTGCTCGCCATTGGCGGTGCCATCGGTACAGGCTTATTCTTAGGCTCCGGCCGCGCCATTCACTTGGCAGGTCCATCCATCATTTTTGCTTACCTAATTACAGGTATTATATGCTTCTTTATCATGAGAGCATTAGGCGAATTGTTATTATCTAACTTGGACCATCACTCTTTCATAGATTTTGTAGAAGATTATTTAGGAGATCGAGCAGCCTTTATCACAGGATGGACATACTGGTTCTGTTGGCTTTCACTAGCTATGGCCGACTTAACAGCCGTAGGCCTTTATATGCAGTTCTGGATACCGTGGCTCCCTCAATGGATACCGGCCCTTGTCGTCTTGGTGGCCTTGCTATTAATGAACTTAACAGCCGTAAAATACTTTGGTGAAATGGAGTTCTGGTTTGCCTTAATTAAGGTAATAGCCATCATCTCCCTTATTATCATCGGTATCATCATGATTGTCACAGGCTTTACCACAGATGCAGGCGTTGCCGCCTTTAGTAATATGTGGAATTATGGGGGCTGGTTCCCGAATGGAACGATGGGCTTTATCTTATCATTCCAAATGGTTGTTTTCGCTTTCACAGGCATTGAGCTAGTAGGTTTAACAGCTGGTGAAACAGAAGATCCTGAAAAGGTTATTCCAATGGCGATTAACAATATCCCATTACGCATTATTTTGTTCTATGTGGGCTCTTTGGCCATCATCATGAGTATTTACCCTTGGACAGCCGTTAACCCTTCTGCTAGTCCATTCGTAGCCGTATTTACAGCAGTTGGTATTGCAGCCGCTGCAGGCATCGTAAACTTCGTAGTTCTTACATCTGCTGCATCTGCTACAAACTCTGGTATCTTCAGTACAGGCCGTATGATTTACGCCCTTGCTAAACGCGGTCACGCGCCAAGCTCTATGCGCCGCTTAACACACAGCAGTGTACCATACCAAGCGACAATCTTCTCTGCTGCTGTACTATTGATTACGGTTGTACTCAACTATGTAATGCCAGAAGCAGTATTCGTTATGATTACATCTATCTCTACATTCTGCTTCATCTTTATTTGGGCGATGATGGTAATTTGTCACCTCAAATACCGCAAGAAAAATCCGGAATTAGCGGCACAATCTAAATTTAAAATGCCTCTATTCCCTGTGATGAACTACATCATCCTCGCATTCTTTATCTTCATTCTAGGTATTCTCGCCTTAAACGAAGATACTCGAATTGCCCTCTTGTTTACACCGATTTGGTTCGTTATCCTCTGGGCCTTCTACTCCATGCTTAACACCGACGACGAAGACGCTCTCAGCGAAGAACTTATCGAGATGGCTGGTGTAAAAGAAATTTACAAAAAACCTAAAAAAGAAGATTCTGACCATTACATCATCTAACAAAAAGCCCGTGCTATGCACGGGCTTTTCTTTTACTTCATAGTAGGGAAGTTTTGTTGTTCATATTGTTGTTGGTAGGCTAGTAGATTTCTTGTATCTTCACCATAATTGAAGATTGTCTTAGTACGGTATCCACCTTGAGTAATAATAAGATCAATAGAGGATGGTACCTCTTGGCCACTTTGCTGCAAATGATTTACCAATTCATGTAGCGCTTCAACTTGTCGTAAAGAACCAGTCATATATTTACCTTTAGATAGGCCTGTATTTCTAATCACTTGACCATTATATACTTGACCATTTTTATCGGTGTAATAGAAACGTACAGCTGATTTATCTCCTGTAGGCACTGCTTTAACATAAATGGTCTTCCAATTCTTCTTAACCATCACTCTTGTAGCATCTGCCAACTTATTAGATAAACGTTGTGTCTCTTTATTAGTAGATTTGGATACACCATTGATTTGTTGTATTTCATCATTCATTGGCAGTTCAATAGGTGACACCGTAGAATCTTGTTGTACCTTTTTTGCGTCTACAGGCTGAACCGCCAACACACCAACGGCCGCCATTACAGCTAAGGTTGTAAGAGCAAATTTCTTCATTATATCTCTCCTCATAAATGTCTCCAAAACAATTTACATTTTATACAATATATTATATTCACTTAATACATAAATTTCAAGTTAGTCTATTTTAATAAACTTATATGCTTAATTACCTAGTTCTATCGACACATATAATACAGTTCTCTTAGTTATAGTGTAGCTAACTTTATAACCTAATAAAAAAGACTTTTACCAATTTTGACAAGATATGTTCTTTCAATCATCGGTAAAAATCTTTTATCTTATAACATTAACTATAATTTTCTAGATTAGTTACTAAAATCAGTATCTACAATAGCAAATTGTGCATATTCAGGGCAGCGTTTTTGCATTTCTGCTTTAATTTTTTCTAATGTACCATGTGGATCCTCTTCATCAAAATCAAAGATAATATCATAGTAGATAACTTTCTTTTCTTCTTGTACGTAGAACGCATGTATTTGTACTACATGTGTATATAAACTAATAACTTGATCGAGAGCTTGTCTTACTTCAAGTACTTCTACACTAGGTTGGTTTTCTGCATATACGCCAACGGTCATAGCAATACCAAATTTTTTATAAAGATGAACAGCGATACCTTTTGTCAAAGGATGAATATCCGCCATAGTCATCGTATCTGGTACGGTAATATGAACAGAGCCAATTGTTTCACCAGGACCGTAGCTATTTAAAACCAAGTCATATACACCGCCTACATTTGGATGTTGTGCGATGGTTTCCTTAATATCACGGATTAAATTATCATCTGCACGAACACCAAGCAAGTGATTATACATTTCTTTTAAAATGTCATAAGCAGCTTTCAAAATTAAAACAGAAATCGCTGCGCCCACATAACCTTGAATATCAAAGTTAAAGAAGAATACTAAGCCTGCAGATATCAATGTAGCAAAGGTAATTACTGCATCAAAAAGTGCATCTATACCAGATGCCACTAAAGCATCAGATTTATATTTTTCACCTTGTGCCTTAATATAACGGCCCATCACAACTTTCACTATAATAGCGACAGCGATAATAGCCAAGCTCGGAATATCAAAGGTAGATACCTCAGGATGAAAGATTTTTTCAATAGACTCCTTAAGGGATCCAATACCGGCACCAAGGATGATAAATGCAATCGCCATAGTCGTCATATATTCTATACGACCATGACCAAAAGGATGCTCCTTATCAGCTCCTTTTGCGGCTAATTTTGTGCCTGCAATAGTAAGTACAGAGGACAACACATCTGTTAAGTTATTTACCGCATCAAGTATAATAGCGATGGAGTTAGATGCAAGACCTACAATCATTTTAAAGATAACTAAAACAACATTACCAATAATGCCTTTTATACTAGCAAGCGTAATCCCCCGATTACGTTCTGCGCCATTTTCTTGCAAAATCATACTACACCTCTTACTAACGAATTACCAAATAATATATTAAATTCTATCGATTTATCATGTTTACATTATAGCTTATGGATTATCATTTGTCATTATTTTTCTATAAAACCATTCACAAAATTATTGTTTTTACTAAGTTATCAATCATTCTCATTTCTCAATTAGAATATTTTAATATACTATATTTTAAATTTAGGAATATATTATATAACAAAAAACTTGCTACCCATTACGCAATAGATAGCAAGTTGATCAAGTTCATCAATTTATGAAATTGTATATCAAATACTAAGATATCAAAAGACTGAGATGTCAGAGGCACAAGATATTAGGCTGTAACTGTAACGCGCTCTCCTGTACGCATGTGTGTAAATACTACCTTCTGAGCTCGCAATCGGAATGGCTGTCCTGTCGGTTGTGCACCGTATAAAGTATCCCCTACAAGAGGGTGACCTATATGGCTAAAGGCCACACGAATTTGATGTGTTTTCCCTGTGTACAAACGAACTAAAACCTCTGTATATCCACTTTTTCGAGAGTTATGCACAGCTTTGTCCACATTCGTATCATGTTTATCCACATTTGATAATTCTATATCCACATTTTTTGATGTTATATCCACAGTTTTTGAAGACTTATTCACATAGTTATCCACAGGTTGTGATAAATGTCTACATAGGACGGAATAATCTGTACGTGTTTCTTTTCCCTTAGGATTGACTTCGTAATGAATCCCATCAGCACTGCGTTCCATAGGTAATACCAAGGAATCCTCATCAGCTTTCACGATACCTTCTACAGTGGCCATATACCACTTTTCAAAGGTATTATCGTCCATTTGCTGTTGATAAAGACTTTGGGCTAAACCGCTTTTAGCAATCACGATACATCCTGTTGTATCTCTATCTAAACGGTTCAAAAAACGCACCTTTCGCTTGATGCCATGTTCTTTAAAGTAGTACGCTACGCCATTAGCAAGGGATACTTGGTCTTTAGAGTTTACCGTAACACCTGCCGGCTTATCCACAATGAGGAGATCATCATCTTCATATAAGATATGTAGATCCATTTCAGTAGCTTCGTAATCAATTTTTTCCTTCGCCATAGCAATCCAAATTTCATCACCTTCGGAGATAATATCCTTTGGCGTTGCCTTATGTCCGTTGATGTGGACTAGTTTTTCTTCGAATAGCTTGACTAAGGACTTACGAGGATATCGAGTATCTAGTACTACACCAAGTGTGATATCTTGTTTCTCCCTATGTGTAGCCTCTATATCTGCAGCGGTCACAGTCCATACTATATCATCTGGACGATGTGTTTTTCGCGCCATTAGTATCTCCTTTCTACGAGCTCAGGGTCTCGTGGCATATAGTTAAGTAGCGAGCTTGGTTGAACAGCTCGGCCACGTATATTCGTTTGTTCAAAGGTAATTGTTAGCTCTTGTTTAGGTCGTGTAATAGCCACATAGAACAATCGCTTTTCTTCGTCTTCACGACCTTCTGCAATGGCAAAAGGACTTGGGAAGGTTCCTTCGTTGAGGCCGGCTAAGAATACGTGGTCAAACTCGCTCCCCTTCGCTTGGTGGATGGTGATAATCGGAATGCGATCCTCATTTCGTACCTGTTGAGCTGGCTCTCCTGCTGTAAGGGCCGCCATCTGCAAGATTTGATTTAATCGAGCTAAACCAGCAGGGCCCTCATAGGCAGCATCGAGTTTTTCCATAATGCGATATAGATCCCGTATATGCTCTACCTTCGCCGATTCCCCGTGGGATTTATAGTATTCTAGAACCCCCATTTGGTTCATAATGTACGCCAATAACTTTGTTGGTAATTCCGTATAGGCCTTTCTACGCAAGGTTGCCATTTGAGACGCAATATTGGTGAAAGCCGCTTTATACTTATTAATCGCTACCATTCTGCTTGTTGTGGTAGGCACGATATTTTCTTTCACCGCATAGATCAAAAGCTGTGCAGTGGCCAAAATATCGTCCATCGCATTGTGAGTTGGCTCATGATGGATAGGAAACTCAGATGCTAGGAAGCCCAATTTATGATTTGGCAAATTAGGGTAGAAACGACGATAAATATCAAGTGTATCGTAGATAGCCTTAAACTCAGGATTTCCTAAATTATAGCGTGCCAATTCGTTCGTAAAGATAGTCACGTCATAGTTTACATTGTGACCTACGATGGTAGCATTCTTGGAGAACTCCTTAAAGGCTTGCAATACTGTAGCTGGATCTTCGCCGTATTCTTGTAAATACGCATCTGAGAAGCCGTGTACCTCCTCAGATTGTCCTACAGGGACCCCAGGATTAATAAAGCGTTCAAAGGTCTCTAACACTTGTCCCTTTTCATCGATACGAATGGCTGCAATTTGAATGATGCGGTCTTGAGACGTATCAGTGCCCGTACTTTCCACGTCGTATACTACAACCTCATGGTTCTCTAAGCCTCTAACGAGCTTGGCATAAGGCTCTGCTTCAAAGATAGGCATATCCATAAAATCCGTCAATTTTAAACCTACTTGACGCGTCTCTGGGCTTTCAATAGCAGTGATACGAGCATCACCAATACCCGCAACATAGCGTTTAATAATACGCTTAGCACTGACAGAGTCGTTCGGGTTCATGAGCAATTTGAAGTAAGCCATAACGTCTTTGATTTCTTGACGTCTAAAGAATTTAAACTCGTCAATAATCATAAAGTGACGACGTTCCTCTTCAGGCTTTTCATTATTCAGGCGTTCAAAGGAATCGCTCAATCGCTGCGCCTTTTTATTATCCCGTACAAGAACACCAATATTCGCATCCTTTGGCAAGGCACAAATGGCTTCATAAATATAGCGGCCCTCTAAATAACTGTTTTTACAGCCTCTAATAAGAACAGGTTTGCCCTTACTTTCACTATTAGCACGAGGCAATTCAGTGTAAACAGAACCTACGAGGTCAGGGAACATATTTTGTAATGTTTTGAAAGCCATCGTAAAGAGCGTCCAGTTAGAGCGATAGTTTTCATAAAAGATAATTTTTAAAGGCTTAAAATCCGCATCAAACTGCTTGAGCAAACGGAACGGATCGGACCCACGCCATTCGTAAATGGTTTGGAAATAGTCACCGCATAATAAAACATGGTTACCTTCCCAGAGCATTTCAAGAACCTTGTACTCTAGTACGCCTGTATCCTGCATTTCGTCTACCGAAATATAGCTGTAACGACTACGCCAACGCTCCCGAACTACTGGATCTTGGAATAGACGATGAACACCGCAGATAAGGTCCGTAAAATCTAAACCATGTACAGAGGCTAAGCTTTCATCATAGGCTGCAATCCATTCGTGACCATGGTTCAAGAAGTCGTGGAGTTCACTATATAGAACATTGCCAAAACTAGAAAACTGTTGCTCAATTGAGGACCGTTGTTCCTTTTGCAAACGCTCTATAGTACGTTTATAATCGCCTACAAGGTCATCAGAATAAAAACCGTATAAGGAACGATATTCTTTCACCATGGCAATGGTGTTAGCAAAGGACATTTCTCGCAATTTACCTGGACGGTATGGTTCAGACAATTCCTTGCAATCCTCTTCGTCAAAGATGGTCACATCCGTATACAAGGTTTCATTGCGCTTGCCCTCTTGTTGGAGCACGAAAAAGCAAAAGCTGTGGAATGTACTAACCTCCACAGCCTTTGCAGGACTGCCTACGAGCGATTGAATGCGGTCTTTCATCTCGTTTGCCGCCTTGTTCGTAAAGGTCATGCACAAGATATTCTCCGCTTTCGCATAGCCGCCCTCGATGAGGTGAGCCACTCGATAAGCAAGTGTATTCGTTTTTCCCGTCCCAGCGGACGCTAACAAGAGGATATTCTGTTCAACTTCATCAATAACGCGTTGTTGTTCACGATTGATAAACATGAAATCCTCCTAGTGTAAAAATCCATCCCATCCAGCAGCGATAATCATTGGAATAGGGCCTAAAATTGCAGTCAATGCCCATGTACCCATGCCAATGTCCATAGGAATATTAAGCACATTCACACATACCCAATACGTTAAAGCACCTGTTACAGCATTTAAAACCACTCTTTTAAGAGTGAAAAATGCTACTTTGAAAGCGATGTAGGCTACAACAATAGAAATAACTACTGAAATAGGAGTTGATGCTAATAAAGCTTCCATATTATCCTTTCATTTCTTGACGGTTTACTACGGCACCGCCTAATGTTAATTCATCGGCATATTCGATATCGCCACCCACAGGAACGCCTCGAGCAATACGCGTTACCTTAATACCACTAGGACTTAATAATCTCGCCAAATAGAGAGCAGTCGCTTCCCCTTCTACGTCTGGGTCAGTAGCGAGGATAACCTCTTGTACGACACCATCACGAAGACGAGCTATCAATTCTTTTACCCGAATATCGTCAGCACCAATGCCCTCCATAGGGGACAAGGCGCCTTCCAATACGTGATATAAGCCCTTATAGTCACCACTGCGCTCGATAGCAATCACATCTCGAGATGTTTCAACGACCATAATCGTCGTTTGATCGCGATTTGGATTGCTACAGAATTCGCATGGATCTTGAGCTGATAAGTTAAAGCAAATAGAACAGTGACGCGTAGCCCCCTTCGCTTCTACGATAGTTTCCACGAGACGGTCTACCTCTTCCTTCGGCATTTCTACCAAATGATAGGCTAAGCGTCTAGCCGACTTTGAACCGATACCCGGCAAGCGGCGCAGCTGCTCTACGAGCCGTTCTAAAGCGTTTGTCATTTAGAATAAACCTGTTGGCAAGTTAAGACCACCAGTTACTTTGCCCATTTCTTGAGCCAAGAGGTCATCTACTTTTTTGCTAGCTTCGTTTACAGCAGCCATCACTAAATCTTCTAACATTTCCACATCTTCAGGATCTACTGCAGATGGGTTCAATTTCAAAGACTCGATGATTTTTTCGCCGTTCATTACAACTGTTACAGCACCGCCCCCAACAGAAGCTTCTACTGTACGAGTTTTTAGCTCTTCTTGCATTTTCTTCATATCTGCTTGCATTTTTTGAACTTTTTTCATCATGCCAGCCATATTACCCATACCTTTACCAAACATTGTAATTCCTCCTTTTAGGACATTGTCCTTACTAACGGTCTATGTTCATAACTCTAACTATACGACATAGGTTTTTAATCTATACGTCACCTGAAGGTCTTAGGACCAACGGGTATACTCAAAAATTTATTCTTCAATGACCTCGACGATGATGTCATGGTCTTCAGATAATTTTTCTAATGTTTCTGCCAAAAGAGGATTGTTTCGCTCCTCCTCCGTCATATGCTCTGGATCCCATGCGTATTCACGAGCTACCGTCACGCTATCGATGGGCGCCACTCTAATAGGTACTTGTGAAAGCATAGTATGATCATCACTTTGATAAGGGGTTCCCTGTTGTTCGCCCCCATTAGACTTTGGGACAGCTTCTACCTCAATATGGGCACCACTATCCATAGGGCGTTCTAAAACTTCACCATCGTCACTGATAACGGTAACACTATCCAATGGATGTGGTGGCATATCATCTAAGGATGATACGTAAGATTCCTCCATATCGTCTACAGGTACATCATCAAAAGAATGAACTGGAATATCATCACCTTCAATAGAACCTGCTAGCAACTCGATAGGGATTTCCCCATCAGGCACCTGTACCGTAGGACCTCCATCAAAGGATGTAATCGGTACATCTGAACCTGCTGCTATAACCTCACTCGTACCAGCGCTAGTTGCAACACTTACTGCTGCACCGCCAGTCTTCTTTGCTAAGAAGGCCAAAGCCGCGGCCTTTGCCGCATCTACCGCTGCAGAATCGGGCTTACTAGATTGTTCTTCAGTAGTTGAACCGCTAACTTGTGCATTATTAGTGCCTTGTAGTGCAGATGGATTTGTTAAATCCATTTGCGTCGGTTGACCTCCAGAGGTTTTCTGTACATCAACCATCGGTTCTGGTGGCCGTTGCAGCGCTTTTACTTGGTGCTGTGTCGTACTACCAGAGGCCTTTTTATAGTCTTTGTAGACCTGTGTAAGAGCATCTACGATTTCCACATGTACTGGATAGCCCAATGTATAGGTGAAAGCATCTGCCGCTTCTGCCAAGTTTACTTCGTTCGTCATAACATTGAGGTGCAATGTATTTTTGAAAGCCATAACAGCCTTACTTTGGTCTACGTAGACAAGCTGACCTTGACCGATAACGGTTGAGGTCATATTTCGATTACTGTCCTTCAAGTATTTAATGACATTGGACTGTACATTGCGATACTCTTGAGCAGACAAGATTTGATCACTAATAATGGCCTGTGTACTAATACCTTTTTTACCACGACCTTTAGCTTGGTTGCTTGCAGGTCGTTGAGGCGTACTACCAGTACTTGGTGGTGGTGCCATACCAACACCGCCCATTGGAGGCGGAGCCATACCTACTCCATTCATAGGAGGAGGTATACTACCTGGTGCGCCCATAGGTGGAGGCGTCATCCCTACACTCGCAGGCGGTGGTGTCATGCCCACATCACTTGGAGGAGGCACCGTACCAACGGTACTAGTTTGAGCGCTACTCAAGGAAGTATTCTGTACAGCCCCATGATCTACAGGAACAAAGCTATTCGCATAGCCACTAGGTGGCCCAAAGGCATTGGCACCGTAAGCAGGTGTAGAAGCCACTGGACCACGTTGTTCTAATTGAGCCATGCGGTTCAACAAATCGTTCCGTTCAGAACGCTCGGAAGACTCTAATGCATATACGCGGTCTTCTAAACTTTCATCAACAGAGCCTAATTTCGCACAAAGGACAAGCAAGCCCATCTCAATGATAGTCCGTGGATTATCTACTTGTTTCGCATCATTCATAATGGATTGCGCACTGCGCACATATTGATTGAGTTCATTAAAATCAATGCTTTCCGCTTGAGCTAAAAACTCATCTTTAAAGGCATCGTATACCTTAAGCTCATCTGCATCAGGTGCGACCTTACCAACAAGCAAGGCACGTACATGCTGAATGAGAGCTTCCATAATCTGCGTCGCATCGCGACCTTCTGCCAAGGCATCGTGGATATAAGACAGCAATTTAGGTCCATCACCATTACGCAACGCATCTAGGAAGTGAATGATCCATTCCTTACTAACAAGACCGATTAACTCCTCTACTACTTGAGGTGTGATAGTACCTGTAGCCATCCCAGCACATTGGTCTAAAATACTCAATGCATCGCGCAAACCACCATCTGCATGTACTGCGATAAGTTGAGCTGCTGCAGGATCTAAACCAAAGCCTTCTTTTTCTGCTACATAGGATAAACGCTTAGCAATATCATCGGACGTAATCCGTCTAAAGGTGTATCGCTGACAACGAGATACGATGGTAACAGGTAACTTTTCAATTTCTGTAGTAGCGAAGATAAACATAACGTGGGCCGGCGGCTCTTCGATAGTTTTTAAAAGTGCATTCCACGCTTCTGTCGTAAGCATGTGGGCTTCGTCGATGATGAATACCTTTTTACGACCCTCAACAGGCATGAATTTGACGCTTTCACGAAGGGCACGAACCTCATCGATACCACGATTGGAGGCAGCATCGATTTCAAGAACATCCATGGACTGACCGCTCAAAATCGATTTACAAGCGCTACATTCATTACAGGGATGATCCGTTGGCCCATGCTCGCAATTGATAGCACGCGCAAAAATCTTGGCCATACTCGTCTTACCAGTCCCTCGCGGGCCAGCAAACAAATACGCATGAGCCACCTTATCCTCACGGATAGCGCGCATCAACGTATCAGATACTTGATGCTGACCAACCACATCAGTAAACGTCTGCGGGCGGTACTTACGATATAACGCAATATATGCCATTGGAACACCCCCTTTTTCCGTAAATTACAATACTTTATTATACCATATTCACAAAAATCTGACTCATTTTATAGAATTCTATAAGTAATTTATCCCCGCCGTTCCCATCTATCAATTAGACATAAAAAAAGCGGCCCCACAGGCCGCCTTGCAATATTCGATCACGACAGCCCCCGGGTTCCCCGTGGCACATGAGGGTTACCGCTTAGTGCTGCTACCTCTCAGTCCTGACACGATTTACAGGCCCCCATTGCACAGGCCCGAGAACTGCCATGATCCAATATTGCAATATAGATATTATACATGAAAATACCTCTATAGTCAAAGCTATAGAGGCATTTCATATGTCTAATCTAAAGGATTTCCAGTTAGATTAAAAATTATTTTGCATATTTTTCTTTGAATGCAGCTAATTGAGCTTCTTCCAAGGATAAGCCTTGTTCTTTATAGCGTTCAATAGCAGCGTGCATTTCTTCGTATGCTACAGGTACAACTTTTGTAAATCTGTTTACAAAGTTATTCCAGTTTTCAAGGATGTGACGGCCTCTAGCAGAGTTGGTATGTAATACGTGTTGTTCTACTAATACTTTAATGCGTTTAAGATCATCATTATTAGCAGGACGTAATTCTACGAGACCTGTATTTACATAGCGTTCATCGCAATCAAGGATGTATGCATAGCCACCGGACATACCTGCTGCAAAGTTACGACCAATTTTACCAAGTACAAGCACTTCGCCACCTGTCATGTATTCACAACCATGGTCGCCTACGCCTTCAACAACAGCAGTGATACCACTGTTACGAACGGCGAAACGTTCACCAGCTACACCATTGATGTAGGATGTACCAGATGTAGCACCGTAAAAGGCAACGTTACCAATGAGGATGTTTTCGTCAGCTTCGAAGATAGATTTCTTAGGTGGATATACAATGATAGTACCACCGGATAAACCTTTACCGAGGTAATCGTTTGCATCCCCTTCAAGTTCTAATGTCATACCTTTAGGAATGAAAGCACCGAAGGATTGACCAGCAGAACCTTCAAAGTTCAACTTGATTGTGTTATCTGGCAAACCGCTTTCACCATAACGACGTGTTACCTCAGAACCAACCAATGTACCTACTACACGGTTAATATTGTTGATAGCCAATTTAGCGCGAATAGGTTTTTGATCTTCAATAGCAGGACGACACATACGCAAGAGTTTGGACATATCCAATGTACGTTCCAATTCGTGATCTTGGTCAACCATATGCATATGACCTACAGATGCATCGATGTATGGGTGGAACAATATGCGTTTAAGGTCAACGCGAGACAATTTGAAGTTATCATCTTGAGATTTTTGACGAACGAGATCGATACGACCAACGAGTTCAGCTACGGAACGAATGCCTAAACGAGCCATGATTTCACGTAATTCACGAGCGATGAAGATCATCAAATTTTCTACATACTCAGGTTTGCCTGTGAAACGAGCACGCAATTTTTCATCTTGTGTAGCTACACCGTAAGGGCATGTGTTGAGATTACATACACGAGCCATTTTACAGCCTACAGCAACGAGTGGCAATGTACCGAAACCGAATAACTCAGCACCAAGCATAGCAGCAACCGCCACATCGAAACCAGTCATCAACTTGGAGTCTACTTCCAATTTAACGCGGTCACGCAATCTGTTGAGCATCAATGTTTGATGAGTTTCGGACAAACCTAATTCCCAAGGCACACCAGCATGTTTTACAGATGTACGACCTGCCGCACCTGTACCACCATCGTAACCAGAAATTAAGATATTATCTGCTTTTGCTTTCGCCACACCAGCCGCGATAGTACCAACGCCGGCTTCAGATGTTAATTTAACAGAAATACGAGCATCTTTGTTAACGCATTTCAAATCGTAAATTAACTCAGCCAAGTCTTCGATGGAGTAAATATCGTGATGTGGTGGTGGGGATACGAGCTCTACACCTGGAGTGGAGTGACGAGCTTTCCCGATTTCAGGGTATACTTTTTTACCTGGTAATTGACCACCTTCACCTGGTTTTGCACCTTGTGCACATTTAATTTGCAATTCTTTTGCATGAATGAGGTAGTTTGCAGTTACACCAAAACGACCAGATGCAATTTGTTTTACTTCGGAATTCATGCTATCGCCATTTGGCAATGGTTTGAAACGAGCTACGTCTTCGCCACCTTCACCAGAGTTAGATGTGGAACCAAGACGGTTCATAGCAATGGCAATGGTTTCATGAGCCTCTTTACTGATGGCACCATAACTCATAGCACCTGCTTTAAAGCGTTTTACGATAGATTCTTCAGGTTCAACCTCTTCGATAGGAATACCGCCACCTACAGGATAATTTAATTCCATCAAGGAACGTAATGTTACGTGGTAATCATTGCGGATAGCTTTAGAGTATTCTTTATATTTTGCATAATCGCCGTTGATAAGGGATTCTTGTAAAAGATCAATTGTTTTAGGGTTGAATAAATGTTCTTCCCCATCTTTTACAGGACCATACCAACCACCTGGTTCAAGTACAGATTCATCAGATTTGAAAGCGCGATCAAAACGAGCCAATGCTTCGTTAGCAACGCCTACAAGGCCAATACCCCCAATACGTGTTGGTGTATTTACGAAGAACTTATTAATGAAGTTAGTATTTAAGCCCAACGCTTCAAAGATTTGTGCACCATGATAAGAACGAACTGTGGAGATACCCATTTTGGACATAACCTTCATAATACCGCCTACAGCTGCTTTGATGTAGTTCTTCTCAGCTTGTTCAGGTGTAGTATCACCAAGGCGTTTACGAGCTTGTAAATCGCGTACAGTTTCAAGAGCCAAATATGGATTGATAGCTGTTACGCCATAACCAATCAATGTACAGAAGTGATGTACTTCGCGAGGCTCACCAGATTCAAGGATAAGACCGATTTCTGTACGCAATACTTTGTTAATCAAATGATTGTGAACAGCGGCTACAGCCAACAAAGCAGGAATTGGTGCGTGATTTTCATCAACGCCACGGTCAGATAGAATCAATACATTTTGATCTGTACGTGCTGCCTCTTCTGCTTTTTCACACAAATCTTTCAATGCATCACGCAAACCATCAGCGCCCTTAGATGGGTCGAAGAGAATTGGTAATGTAACAGATTTCATACGGCGGCAGTCAAGCGCCTTAATGGACGCCAGTTCTTGATTTGTAAGGATTGGTGTACGCATGGACAACGCATAAGTACCAGCTTTGTTAGGATCTGTTAAGTTACCAGAGTTACCAAGCATAACGCGTGTAGATGTAACCATTTCCTCACGAATGGAATCGATTGGAGGATTTGTTACTTGCGCGAACATTTGCTTGAAGTAGCTATATAACAATTGTGGTTTATCAGACAAGATAGCAAGAGGAGCATCCGCACCCATAGCACCTACAGGATCTTTACCATCTTTTGCCATAGGTACGATCATACGTACAAGGTCTTCTTGAGTATAACCAAAAGCTTGTTGTTTTTTGAATAAATCTTCTACTTTTGGAATATCGCCTTCATCAGCTTGTGTGATTTCAGATAAGTGAATAACGTGCTCTTTTACCCACTCATTATATGGTAATTCAGTAGCAACGCGTTGTTTGATTTCTTCGTCGGAAATGATACGTTGTTCTTCAGTATCAATAAGAAGCATCTTACCTGGTTCCAAACGACCTTTAGCACGAATATTTTCAGCATTTTCGTTTACTACGCCTACTTCAGACGCCATAATAACGCGATCATCAGTTGTTACATAGTAACGAGCAGGACGCAAACCATTACGGTCAAGTACGCCACCGATAACAGTACCATCAGTGAAGCCCATTGCAGCAGGACCATCCCATGGTTCCATCATGAAACTATTAAACTCATAGAAATCATGTTTTTCTTGGCTCATAAGGTTATTGCGTTCCCAAGGTTCAGGAATCATCATCATGATAGCATGAGGCAAGGAACGACCTGTCATGTGCAAGAATTCCAATGTGTTATCGAACATAGCAGAGTCAGAACCGCTATCATCTACTACAGGGAATACTTTTTTGATATCCGGGAATAATGGAGATTCCGCTTTACCTTCACGAGCATTGATCCAGTTTACATTACCACGAATAGTATTGATTTCACCATTGTGAACCAAGAAACGGTTAGGATGTGCCCGAGCCCAACTTGGGAAAGTATTTGTACTGAAACGAGAGTGAACCATTGCCAATGCAGATGTGAAATCAAGGTCACTTAAGTCAAGATAGAAATCTCGCAATTGACCAGGTGTTAACATCCCTTTATATACAATTGTTTTAGAGGACAAAGATGCAATATAGAAATCGCTAGATAATTCTTTGCTCAATGGAATGATACGTTTTTCCGCTAATTTACGGATGATGTATAATTTGCGTTCGAACTCTTTGTTATTTGTAATGTCTGGGCCTTTACCAATGAGGATTTGAATCATCCATGGACGAATGGCAGCAGCTTCATGACCAACTTTAGTACCATCAACTGGTACTTCACGCCAACCAAGAACTACTTGACCCTCTTCGCGTACAACCTCTTCAAAAATACGTTTTTGCTCGTTACGGAGGCTTTCATATTTGTGAGCAAATACCATACCTACGCCGTACTCTCCAGCTGCAGGTAAGTTGATACCAAGCACTTCGCATTCGCGTTTGAAGAACTCATGAGGAATTTGTACCAAAATACCGGCACCATCCCCTGTGTCCTTATCGGCACCAGCACCACCACGATGCTCAAGGCGCTCTAAAATGCGCAAACCATCATCGATAATATCATGAGACTTTTTACCCTTAATATTAACGACAAAGCCCATACCACAAGCATCTTTTTCAAATTGGCTGCTGTACATACCATTAGCTTCAAGTCTAGCTTGTTCTAGACGTTGTTGCTCAATTGTACTCTGATTCATATCCATAACGTGCACTCCTTCATATCACTTGATCATTCCAAGCACTGCGGCATCGTTCCGTTCGGTCTTGGTGAAAGTATAAACTATAAACTATTTCTAAAGAACCTTCTATATAGCGCAATTATCAATTTATTACAATCAATAATATCATCTAAATTTTAAATTCTATAGAATTTTGTCTATACATAGTATACTCCTGTCCACTGTGTATTGAAAATATAAAAAAAACATAGTCTATGACTTTAAGTCATAGACTATGCATTTTTATCACTATTGTTTTTTGTATACATGTATACACAAGCATCAAGGGATATGTCTTTTTATCATCGATTGAGCTTTCTTTATTTTACGTGGCACGCTCTATGACCACATCATCATGTAGATTATAATTGATGATACTTATAAAAGCAATTACTATTTTTCACGACCAAAGTCGTCCCCTTCTTCACAGATTACCGTCATAGGCTCATCCTTACCATAGGGAACAAAGGTGAGTTCTGATGCGTGCAAGCATTGGCGTGTATATGGCTTGTTGCGTGTCCCATACATGGCATCACCAACGATAGGATGACCAATGTGTTCCATATGCACACGGATTTGATGTGTTCTGCCTGTTAATAATTTGAATTTTAACAGCGTATAATCGCCTTCGTGACCAAGAACGGTATATTCCGTTTGAGCCGGTTGACCAAATTCATCGACGACACGGCGGTTATCAAATACAGGATCAACACCGATAGGTGCATCAACTACGCCATTCTTCTCAATGTGACCTTCTACAAGGCCTGTATAGATGCGGTCGATACGACCCGCTTGTAGTTCATCGGTGTAATATTGCTGAGCTTCCTTTGTTTTTCCAAAGAGAATACAACCCGATGTGTCTCGGTCAAGGCGATGTACAGGGCGCACCTTATGTACTACACCTTTTTTCGCATAGTATCCAGCCACATAGTTACTCAATGTACCAGACTTAGTTTGTCCTGCAGGATGAACAAGCATGAAAGGCGCTTTATTAACTACCAAGGTATGGGCATCTTCGTAGAGCACGGTAATAGTACCTTTTTCTACGTCCACACCATAGTCCTTATCCTGTGGTAACTCCAAGGTTAATATATCACCTTTTTTGAGGGAACGCTGGGAATGGGCCACACGGCTATTTACTTTCACCCGTTTCTTACGGAACATCATTTGAATATCCCGAGAGGATAAGGAAAAGCGTTCCTTTACATATTTAGAAACTGTCAATTCTGTCGGTTCTTTCACTGTATACGTTTTCCAGCTCATATTACCACCATTCGTTAATATATGTTTTTTGTTCAGGATACAATATATCAAAGAACTCTAACCATTCTTCATTAGCTGAAAGTTTACCTTCAAACGCAAGGTCACGAGCTGTTAATGTACCAATCAAGAGTTGGCTTAAAGCACCGACTTCAACAGTAATATCTACGTCCCCATCCAATGTATCAGACACCTTTTTAACAGATGGAGTCAATGCGCCGCCATATTGAACTTCATAGAGACCTTCATTCCACTCACAAAGACTATCTTTCACGCCAAAGGTCATTGTGATAGGCATCATCAACGCCTCTGGATTGACAGGAATGGCTTCAAAGGCAGCTTTCACATCTACAATACGGCTCATCATGAATGGCATCGTAGCATGTCCGCTTTTACCATCAGGATAGAAGCGATAGTACGTATCGTGAAGACCTTCATTCCAACGAATCGTAGTGCCTTGAGAACGATGATTATAGAAGTAATTTAACAATGCTCGTTGGGCACGACGTGTAGTGTAAACTAATTCGGAAACAGGAATTTCAGGTTGACCTAAACGATACACCGCATAGCCTTCGATAACACCTTCATCATTTCGTACAACAGCGATATTAACGCCTTCTGCAAAGAAGCTACCGAGCAAGCGTTTCCATTCCTTTTCACCACGTTCAGCATAGCCAGAAAGGCGAGCTGTATACGCTTTATATACAGGATCCAATAAAGTCCATTGATCTACGCTATTAAGTAAACCAAAGCTCAATGATTTATCCGTCATAGGACGCAAGTCTTCAAGAGACATGGTGTTGACCCATTGATGTGCATAGAGTTCCCAACCATACTGTTGGTAGAATGCGGCCTTAGAAGGCATCAAAATAGTCATAGCTTGACCGCGGTTACGAAGTTCTTCAAGAGAAGCCTTTAACAAAGCACCACCTACGCCACCACGGCGAGCTGCTGGATGTGTAGCTACGCCAACCATATAGCTAGTAGGCAATACAGCACCACGAACATTGATATTATATTGACGTAAATGAACGGTACTCAACAATTGATCTTGTTCAAGACCAACCATTGTATTTTCTGGTTCATAGCAATTTGTAAAGTAATATTGGAAGAATGGATCTTCCTTTGGTTCAAAGCAGTACGCCCATAGATTTTCCACATGTGGCGTATCTTGAGCTGTTGCAATTCTAAATTCCATAAGTATATCCTCGTTATAGTAATAAACCGCTTTCTATCTGTTGTATCGCATCGCATCGCATCGCATCGCATCGCATCGCATCGCATCGCATCGCATCGCATCGCATCGCATCGCATCGCATCGCCATGATGATACAAAACATACAGTTAAATAGATAGGCTAACACTTCTATTATAACAAAAGGAGCTATGAAGCACATCGTCTTCATAGCTCAAATTTTTTATTTACCGCCTGTCGCATTGTCTGCTTCGTTAGCATATACTGCATCATATTTCTCAGCAAAATGATCTGGATTATAAGATTCTTTTGCTTGGCGAAGGCCAGGTAAGCCCATATCTTCTTCACGATTAATGAATTCTACATCGCTAAATTCATGACGAATGAATTCATTATTGATTGCTTGGTACAAACCTCTAATATCTGGATTTGCTTTTTCAATATGAATCAACGCCATTTTATCATTCAACAATTCACCGATACTAAAGGCTTCCACGCGACCAAACAATTTTATAGCGCCACCTTTAAGTCCTAACGTATCCCAGTTATCAAATAATAAATTGATAGCAACCAATTCATCTTCGATACCTTCTTCATGATGAGTTTCCACCCAAGATGCAGCAGTTTCGCGGCATAACGGAATAAGATCTTCTGTGATTGGCAAATATTCATAATTAGAATATTGCATACGGAATTGATTTAAATGGTTTTTCTTTTGGCGGAATTTCTTACCAGACAAGTTAATTAGATCTTCAGACTTGTAAATGTATTCAAAGTTATCGCGGTCAGGTGTGAAAGTATAACGTCCAGGACATAATTCTTCCATACGATCCTTCATAATTTTGCTAATGCCTTTGAATCGGAATGGTAAATTATTTTCCACAAACCATTCTTTAGCACGTAACAAACCATCAAGGAACTTTGCATCTTTACCAGCAAATGGAGGCAATAGGAACGGTTCACGCTTACCACCACCTTGGATATACAGTACACCATTTTCCTCTGCCCAACGAATGCCATACGCATCTTGCCACATAAATAATGTAGTAAAGCAGTTATCAGATGCTTCATAATGATGTTGTTCAAAATATGTATCGATTAATGTTTTATCACTTAATTCAAAACGTTTAAATTCTAAAATAATAATCCCTCCTATCAGATTCCTCTTTTGAGGTTACCGTCATCATTGGTAAAAATCGAGTATAGCCAAATATTCATTAGGCTCTTCATAATTCTCTATCGAAGTCACTTAGTTTGTAGTTATAATTTTACAGATTCCCCTAATTCAAAGGTACCATCTGTAGTAATGACTTTATCACCTTCATTTAGTCCAGAGATAATCGCTACATCATCATCTACTGTAGTGCCTACTTCAACAACACGTACGTCGACAGTATTATTTTCAGTTAACACATATACGTACTTGCCATCTTGGTTTTCATGAACAGCCTTACTTGGAACGGTTAACATCTTCGCCTTTATATCAGACTCGATGATGAGTGTATAGAACTCACCTGCCTTGATGAGACCTTTGTCATTATTGAAAGTAGCTTTCACAAGGACACTTGGAACATTTTCTGGCTGAGTCACATCTACATAAGTCAATTCACCAGGTAATTCTTGATCCCCCACCTTGAGAAGCACCTTGATACCCTTTTTAGCATCAGGCGTACCGAGTTTCATCGCCGCATCACGAGGAATACTAAGGGATGCCACCATCGGTGTCGATTGTTGAATCATCATGAATGGACGATCAGCAATGGCCATTTGACGGTCTTCATTATAAATAGCTGTTACCGTACCCGCTATAGGCGCCACAATTGTGGATGCTGCCATTTGTGCAGATACTTGCGCAATTTGAGCTTGAATAGCTGCGGTATTTACTCCACTACCACCGCCACCACCAGTTGTTACTGTCGTAGTTTGTGGTTGAGACCGTTCTACAATACGATCATATTCTTTTTGTGTAATCATACCCGCTTCACGCATTTTCTGGGCCTGTGCCAATTGAGCACTATCTACAGATGCGGCCGTCGTAGTTGTCACAGACGTCGCATAGGACTGAGCTTGCGCTTGTGCCAACTGACCTTGCAAGGACGCTAGCTGTTGCTGTAAAGCAGATGTATCTACAGTAGCCAAGGTTTGACCTTGTTGTACCTGGTCGCCTACTTTTACAGCATATGCGACCTGCCCCGTTAACGTTGGTGTTACCGTCGCCTTATTAAGAGCGGTTACATTGGCGTCATTATGAATCTGCAGCGGCATATCCTTGTATGTTACATCAGCAACGGATACAGTTTTTGTACCGCAACCAGCAATGGCCAAGGCCATCATCACAACACCAAGCATAGCAACTACAGAATAGAATCGATTTAATTTCATTCTGTCACTTCCTGTCATATTGATTTTTATCAATACCTTAGTATATCATAAAATCAATTAGAATTGTATGAAAGCTAATTCCCTTAATTAATGGATATAACGGAGGTTCTCATGGAAGAACGGATGGACTTTAGAATATTGAATAACGGCAGTTTTATTCCCTCTATCGGTTATGGCACCTATAAGACAGGTAGCGAAGGGGAAACGGAACAAGCTGTAACTAATGCATTAAACGTAGGCTATCGTTTACTCGATACAGCTGCCTACTACGGTAACGAAGAGGCCGTTGGAAAAGGCATCAAAGCATCTGGTATTAAACGTACGGACATCATTGTGAGTACCAAGATTTGGCATACCGATGCAGGCTACGATAATACGATGCGTGCTGTTGAAAGCTCCTTGAAAAAATTAGACACTAATTATATCGATATTATGCTCATACATCAACCTCTTGGCGACTATTATGGTTCTTGGCGCGCCATGGAAGAGTTATACGATCAAAACATATTGCGTGGGTTAGGACTGTCTAACTTTTACGAAGACCGATTAATCGACTTGCTATATCACTGTAATGTGAAACCTGTAGTGAACCAAATAGAATGTCATCCATTTAACCAACGCCAATCCCTTATTCAGTTGATGAGAAAACATCAAATAGTGGGCATGGCTTGGTCTCCATTTACCCGTGATCGCCAGCCTGTCTTTGACCATCCTATCATCAAAAGCTTGGCAGAAAAATACGGAATGTCTAAACATCAAATCATCTTGCGTTGGCACATCCAACGAGGCATCATTCCATTACCAAAAGCGAATAATGTGAGCCATATGGAATCTAACTTCAATGTATTCGATTTCAAACTTACAAACATCGACATGGACGTTATGGAATTGTTAGATCAACAAGACTTCTTGGAAGATCACCATACTGCACTAGGTCTTGAACGACTACTACAATTAAAATAAAATATAAAAATAAAACCACTTATATCAAAACCATCATAGGGTTAGATATAAGTGGTTTATTTTATTGCATTTTATTTAGGTACATTAAATACAGCTTGAACAAGTATCATATAAATCACTGTACCGACAGCAATCGATATGAGCATGTTACGTTTCCACAAATGTAATCCAACCGTAACAACTAATGCTATAAGCTCAGGAATACCATAGGGATATGCTAAAACGACGGTCTCCTTAAAGGTATATACAACGAGCATACCCATAACGGCAGCCGGCAAAGCCTTACCTAAAAAGAGTACAAAATCTGGCGCCTTTTTTCCTGGTGGAAATACAAGGAAGGCACCAAAACGAGTGAGTAATGTCCCCGCCACAACAATAGCAACGGTGATGACCATTTCTGTACTAGTCAAGATGTACACCTCCCCACTTATACGCTACATAACAGACCAAAAGCATACATGTCATAGACAGTAGCATAAAGAGTGATTTACCAACCAATACAAGCATGATTAATGCCATTACCACCCCAGCTACGCCAAAGGCTCTGATTTTATTATTCTTCGCATTGAGTAGCATTTCAAGGAATACCACAATAAATAGCCCAGGTAATACAAAATCGATCCCCCGTAAATCTACGGCAGCCAATAAATCACCAAACAGACCACCGATAAAGGTGCTAAATACCCAAAATATATAGTTAAGCCAAGACACATGGAAATAAAACCACTTCTCATCCACATCTTCAGGTAATTTAGTCCCCATATTAATGGCAAAGCTTTCATCACACATCCAAGCAACTGTAGGGAACCATTTCCACCCCATATGAATATACCGTTGGAGCGCAGATAAACCGTAGAAGAAATGACGCCCATTAACGAACATGGTCAATATAAAAGCATTCACAGGATCAAATCCAGCCACCAACATGCCAATAGTCACAAACTCCATGGATCCTGCAAAAATAGTAGACGCCAAAACGGGTGCCGTCCACCAAGGCAGCCCTTGGCTCATAGCATATAAACCAAAGCCTAAACCAATAACAAATAAGCTTATGCCCATAGGAGCCATAATAGGAAATGCAAAGGAAAATGCACTTCTATTTTTTATTTTATTCATAAAGCTTGCCTCCTTTCCAAATCCTAGAGATTTAAATTATTAATTTCATTAATTATAAAGCACGCGTTAAAATTTCACGAGCTACTTCTGGCGTTACATTACCTTTTTCACCAAGTTGTGTCATACCATGGGCTTCTAATTGTTTCACAATTTTATCAACTGCTTCTTCGCCAAGACCATAATCTTTCAAATGTGTAGATACACCTAATGACTCAAAGAATTCACGAGTTTTAGCAATAGCTTTGTTTGCTTTTTCTTCTTTTGTACCTTCTGTAATATGCCATACCCGTGTAGCATATTGTGCCAATTTATCAAGTTTGTCTGCTTTTTTCACTTCTAACAATGCAGGTAACACAATAGCTAAAGTAATACCATGGTCAAGATGGTAAGCCGCTGTCAATTCATGACCGATAAGATGTGTTGCCCAGTCTTGTGGCACACCAGCACCGATCAAACCATTTAATGCCAAAGTAGAGGCCCACACGTGGTTAGCACGAATATCGTAGTTTTCTGGATTCTCTACTGTTTCTTTGCCAATTTCAATCATAGTTTTCAAAATGCCTTCACTGAAACGATCTTGAATACGGCCCTCTACAGGATATGTTAAATATTGCTCTGTGGTATGCACGAATGTATCAATAACACCATTCTTAACTTGTTTTTCAGGCAATGTAAAAGTCAATGTTGGATCGAGCACAGAGAACTTAGGGAATACCAGGCTACTAAACACAGGGAATTTACCATCACCATAAGTAATAACTGCACCATTGTTCATTTCGGAACCTGTGGCAGGTAGTGTCATAACTGTACCAAATGGCAATGGATTTGGCACCATTTCCACTGGAACCTCTGGTAAGCCAGCTTTCATAACATCAATAACTGGGCCATCGTAAGTAGCGCCCATGACAATGAGCTTTGTAGCGTCTACTACAGAACCACCACCAACAGCAAGGACGAAATCTACGCCATGTTCTTTAATGAAAGCTACCGCACGTTCACAAGTTTCAAGGGATGGGTTTGGCTCAATACCGCCGAACTGCTCTACCTTACGGTCGCCAAGAGCTGCCACAATACGGTCAATAAGACCACTGCGCACTGCAGAGCCACCACCATAAGTAATAAGAACCTTTGCATCCTTTGGAACCAATGTATCTAATTCAGATAAACGTTCTTTACCAAATACGATATGTGTAGGATTATAAAAATCAAAATTAAACATAAATCCTCCGATATTTCGATATTATTCCAATATATAGACGTATAAATCTATATTAGAATTATACGAAAATACTTAAAATATAAATTTACTATCTAACGATTACGCATTACATATTAATCAATATATTATGTTGTATTCTATTATATATTAACTAAAATTTCATCATAGTTTTAATCTATAGGCAACTGATATGCTTTTATTATATACAAATTCCCCTATCCATGATAGGATATAAGCATTATAAGAATAGAAAGGGATGGTTATATGAAATTAAAAACATTATTAGCACCATTACTTATCGGTGCTCTTGCATTTGCTATCGCTGGTTGTGGTAGCACATCAAATCAAGCAACACAAACACAAAAAGAAATCAAAATAGGTGCTACATCTGGTCCTCATGCACAAGTAGCTGAAGCTGTAGCAAAAGAAGCTAAAAAACAAGGAATCGATCTTAAAGTAGTTGAATTTTCAGACTATGTAACACCTGATAAAGCCCTTGCAGATGGCGACGTTCAACTAAACGCTTATCAACACGTACCATTTATGGAAAACTTTAACAAACAAAATGGTTCCAACTTAGTAGCAATCGGTAAAACCATTTTAGTACGTATGGGTTTATATAGTAATAGCGTACACAGCGTACAAGATGTACCTGAAGGTGCTACTGTTTCTATCCCAAATGACCCTACTAATGGTGGTCGTGCATTAGCATTATTAGCTAAAGCTGGATTAATTACGTTAAAAGATGGTGTTGGCTTCAAAGCAACAGTTGCAGATATCACATCTAACCCGAAAAATATAAAGATCCAAGAACTAGAAGCAGCTCAATTACCTCGTAGTCTAGATGATGTAACAATTGCAGTTATTCCTATGAACTATGTACAAAGTGCTGGTCTTAGTGTAGAAAAACAAGGTTTCTTCTTCGAATCTAAAGATGAACCACTAACAGTTATCGTACTTGCCGTACGTAGTGAAGACAAAGATAACGAAACTTACAAAAAAATTGCAGACATCTACAAATCTGATGCTATTAAACAATACATCGACGAAACATTCAAAGGCACTATTACAACTGCCAACTAATGTAATTTATATCTTCGCTGCATAGCTAAAAAGAGATACTCCAATGATTACAATCATTGAAGTATCTCTTTTTTTACTCTTCTGTATCAAATGTAACATCTAATGGTTGACGCTCTACAATATTGCGATATCGTACTCTAGGATATCCCATGAGAAGTCCCCCAGCTACGATTTTATCATCAGGTACACCTAATTCATCTAATAATGGTTGGTATTCAGCTTCTCCAGCATGCTCAAAGAAACCAGCCCAACAAGTACCCAACCCTACAGTCGGTGCATAAAGTTCCGCATATGATAAACAGGAGTGCCCACTATCATGTGTACGATGAACATCCTTCTTAGAACCAATCGCAACGACCAACGCAGGTGCATCACGTAAGATATATTCTTTTCCCTTATCGACTTCTGCTTGTGCCGCACGAGCATACAAGCGCATAATAGGAACGGTTTTAGCCGCTATATGCATCCATTCAAGAACAAGATCTGCAATACGATGTAATCGTTTTTTATCACGAATGACAATATATGAAATTCCTTGTGTATTAGTTGCTGTAGGAGCCATTCGTGCAACATTCAGTACTTTACGAATTAATTCCACAGGAACAGGTTTATTTTGATAGTTACGGATAGAACGGCGACTACGTAAAAATAGCTCAGCTTGTTCTGCCGTTAATTTCGGTTCTTTAGTAACATCGATTTGCTCATTGCGAGGTGTCATATCACTATCCAAAGCAAGTGTAGGGCATATAGAAACACAATGCCCACAAGAGATACAACCTCCCTTGCCAGTTACAGGTCCATTATCGGACATCACTAGTAACCCAGTTGGACAGTCGGCTACGCAAAGACCGCATCGTGTACAGACTTCTGTATTGACGGTAAATAACATCTGATAAATCCTCCAAAAACTACTATAAAGCTTATTATAACACAATCAATCAAGGGTTATCTAGGCAACATATGCTTTTCAAGATTATTCTCTCTATTTTGATGGGGCCCCATTTCACTTCTACAACCTAGTTAAAAAAGTACAAATATACTTGCTTGCTCCGTCCTTCGCAAAGTCGCTGCACAAGTATATTTGTACTTTTTTATAACTATATTCATAAAGGCGTCCCATCAAAATAGACCTACACACTTAAGACACATAACGCCTAGATAACCTGATTGATTTATATAAAAAGGCTTTAGAGTAGTGGCGCCATCCCCACCGTAGAGGAAGGACTAGCCTACGGCTAGTCTCTCCATTTCCTTATCATACAAAAGCATATTGAGTAAAGATCAAATGTAGCTTGTGATGGGGATTTCTGTATACTAAGCAGTAGATGTTGTTTGCTATGGGACTATTTCATAGCAGGTGTTATAAAAATAAAACTAGGTATTTCTGCAGCGACTTTACGAAGAACGGAGCAAGGAGATACCTAGTTTTATTTTTAATTAAGTTGTCGTAGTGAAACGGGGCCCCATAGCAAACGACATAATGCTCTTATGCTGGGTCCCCATCACAAGCGGAGAACGTATTTACTCAAATGCTTTTATAAGTTCCATGTATTCCGCTTTGTGTGTCATTCTCCATGTTCCAAAGTCTGGTTCAGGGGATTCGTTTAAAATATTGGCCAAGGTTTCTAAGAATTCTGGAATTTTAGTGGCTACGATATTGCCTGCCATTTTACCGAAGTTTTCGGAGCCCATGTGTTCTGAGCCACCGTCTACAAGGATAAATGCTACTGTAGGTTTTTTGTCTACTAGTTTTACAGCTCCGTGAAATCCAATTTCACCGATTTGGTGTGTACCACAGGAGTGCGGACAGCCAGAGATGTGTAAACGAGGTAGTTTTCTTGTGTCTACCCCTTTTTCTTCAAGGTGTTTAAAGATATCTTTCAACAGACCATTGGAGTCTTGCATACCGATTTGACACACGGTAGAGCCTACACAGGATACGGAACGGCGGAAGTCATTTTCTGCACTATCATTAGTTAATTCCGCAATTTTACGAGCCTCATCAGCTGTGAGGTTAATAAAGAACAATGCTTGGTCTGGCGCAATACGCGCTTCTACTTGATCGAGTGTCACCGCATAGTCGAGAGCTGCTAATAGATGTTCTACATTCGCATCGCCACCGGCAGGATGGTATTCTACATAGTATAAACCTTCCTGTTTTTGACGGTGAATACGATCATTTTCCACCGAATTATCACGCTTACCAGTTTTCGTAATTTCATACGCATAGTCATCTGGATTAATCGTTAATTGCTCAACTTCTTTCACCATTGCCAATGTTTCTTCATAGGTCTTGATGAAAGCTTCAGCTCCGCCCATTTCTGCAGGCATGTAGCGGGTACGAGCCTTACCGCGGTTTTTGAAATTGCCATGGTTAGCAAAGACCATAAGCATAGCTTTCACATAGTACAACACATCTTCAGGTTGTACATCATGTGCCACTGGAATACCAATGCGAGGATTGGGGCCAATACCACCACAAGCGTATACATCAAAGGTATTATGTTTTGTTAAATTGAAACCAAGGTCCTTGAATGTAGCATGAGGCGTACTATCAAAGCCATTGTCGATGCCCATTTTAAATTTGCGAGGAATTTTGATATAGAACATTTGCTCTAGAAGGAACTCGCTAATAGCCGTTGCATATGGTGTAATATCTAATGTTTCACGAGGATCAATACCCCGTAAAATGCTCGCCACTACATTTGGATTGTCCCCACCAGCACCGCGATTATAGATACCATGGTCATAGCATTCTTTATAGAGGTTTAAAATTGTATCACCATCAAGACCATGCATTTGCAAGCATTGACCGGTAGTGAAATGTACATGTTGTAAGTTATATTTGCGAATGGAGTCCGCTAAGAACCGCATGTGCTGACGAGTCATGCGCCCTCCATTGAAGCGCCAACGGCTCATACCGGAGTTAGCACCGCGTTCAGCGTAACTACCATAAGCACCAGATTGGCCTTTATAGTCCGCAATAGACATTTCTTTCTTATAGAATTTGTGCGTCATATCTTCAAACTTTGGATAGTCTGCAATTAATCGATCTTTCAATTCTTGTGTAATCATATTATTACCCTCTTGGCTTATATTTATTAAGCATAATACAAAACTTTGTAATGGTAAGTATACCATATATGCATATGTATGTTAGTAGCCAAGCTCACAATTTTAATATCAATTACAAATAACATGCTTTACAATCTGTAATAATAATCACTTTTAATTAAGGCTATGGAAAATCCTAATCGTACAAAAAAAGAACAGCCCAAAGGCTGTTCTTTCATTGTTATTAAATTCTATTGTGTTGAGATAATCCTAAGTCTACCTATTAAACTCGACCTTCATTAGGATTGTTATAGGCATCTTTATCAATAGTCCCCATAATTTTATCTACTACAAGAGCATTTGTTAAAGAACCAGATACGTTCAAGCATGTACGGCCCATGTCGATCAATGGATCGATAGCAAGAATTGGGCTGATGGATGTGAAGTACGCACCAAGGCCTGTACCACTAAGGGATACGGATGCAGCCATTGTAGCTGTACCAGGAACACCAGCGATACCAACGGAACCGATAGCGATAACGATAACACTCATGATGTACATAGTCATATCGAATGGAATATTCGCTACGTTAGAAATGTACACTACAACAAGTGCTGGGAATACGCCGGCACAACCTTGCATGCCTGCAGTAGTACCGAAGGATGCTACTGTATTAGCAGTTGTTGCATTTACGCCAAGACGTTTTGTCAATGTTTCAACAGTTAACGGCAATACACCCATAGAGGAACGGGATGTGAACGCCAACAATAATGGAGCTTTCGCTTTCTTGAAGTACGTAATCGGGTTGTAACCAAAGCTAGCAATCAAGATAGCTTGAACAACGAACATAATCAAAAGACCAACGTAAAGTAATACTACGAATAGACCCATGTCTAAGATAGCTTGCAAGCCACGTGTTGCCAATGTAGATGCCAACAATGCAACTACGCCGTATGGCATAAGACCAATAATGAAGTCTGCTACCCAAGAAATCAATTGATGAAGTTCATCAAATAACTTAGTGAAGATTTCCATGCTATTTGTGCCTGTTTTCTTCAACAAACGAGCAACGCTACCCAAGATAATAGCAAATACTACGATGCCAATAACATTCGTTTCAGCAGCTGCTTGAATTGGATTGCTTGGAATCAAAGCACGGAATGTATCCACCATTGGTTTGATTTCGCGAATCTTTTTACCAGATTCAACTACATCAAAACCTTGACCTAAACCAAAGGCATTACCCAAGATAAGACCAACGATAGCAGCAACAGCTACCATGCCAAGGTTTGTAGATACCATGGCAACTACTAACTTTTTAAGGTTAGCACCCGCCTCCATGTGCAAGATAACATGGACGATAGAAATAAATACAATAGGAATAACAAGCATACGGATCAAATCAATGAAGCCGCCCCCTACTAGAGAGAACCACTTAGTACTTTCTTTGATGTAAACCACTTTAGATGGATCATCTGGGAAGCCTGCAATGATTTGAACTGCAATACCGAGTACGGCACCAACAATAGTACCAATAATAACGAGATTACCGAAGGATGTGCCCTTGCGTTGCAATACATAAATACCAATTAACGCGAGCACAAACACTGCGATAATACCAATACTTAGTGGATTGCTTAACATGAGGTAATCTGTAAAGAATGGAATATTCATAATACACCCCTTTTAATTCATATCATAATAATAGGTTATGAACTTAGTATAGCATACATCGAAAAAATTACAAGTATAATATTCGTGTTTTTATAATAAAAATAGCATAAAAATCTAGTTATCCGCATAAAAACTGGACTTATCACACTTTATCAAGGTCAAAACCACTCAAT
>CAKPXR010000012.1 GCA_934202215.1 uncultured Veillonella sp. | reverse complement strand
TATGTACCATGATCAAGGTCGAGCATAGTTGCTTGTGCACCTTCGAACAATACTTTTTTGTCCTCTTTAATAGCTTTCAACACAGCGATATTTGTGTCAGTTACATAAGGTTTCAAAGCCTCTGCATATTTGATGTAATCCGCTAAGATTTCATCGTAGTTAACAGGTTCAGCATCGTAAACCTTTGTAAGCATTTTATTTTTAAACTCAACATTGTACGCCAATTTTTGTTTGAAAGTTTCCATATCGTACAAATCGCAAATGCGGATGCCGACACGGTTTACCTTATCAGCGTAGCAAGGACCGATACCGTTTTTAGTAGTACCGATTTTAGCATCACCTTTGGATGCTTCTTCGGCCATATCAAGCGCAATATGGTAAGGCATGATGACATGAGCACGGTCAGAAATGTGAAGGGATTTTGCAGATTTACCTTGTTTTTCAAGACCTTCAATTTCTTGTAACAATACTTTAGGGTCGATTACAACACCAGTACCTACGATATTTTGTTTATCGTCGTACAAAATACCACTTGGCAATAAACGAAGTGCAAATGCTTTGTCATCTACCACAACAGTGTGACCCGCATTATTACCGCCTTGGCTGCGCACTACAACGTCTGCACGTTCCGCAATCCAGTCAACGATTTTACCTTTACCCTCGTCACCCCATTGAGTACCGATTACCATACTTGTTGCCATATCTATGTCCTCCAATTGTGAAAGTCTAAATAATTCACTAACATTATACAACAATGTTCGGACTCTGTGAAAGTATTTATACAAATTCAATCTTTAGTTTCTTTCCAAAGGCATGAGCTATTTTCTGTAAAGTCTTTAAAGATGTTATTTTGGCTCCTTAAGCCAGAAGCTCATGAGTAGACCTACAGCACCAACAGGAATCAATGTCATCAATGCTGTTTGTACGTCATAGATGTCCGCTAGATGTCCTACATATGGCGCTACAAGTCCACCTAAGGTAATGCCAAGGCCTAAGGTAATACCGGACGCAAAGCCTGCATTTTTAGCCAGGTATTTTTGACCTAACACAGTAATAGGTCCATATTGCGAGAATACGCCAAAGGCCATTGGGATCATGGCACCAAAGAAGCCCCAGATGTTAGGCACAAAGATAAACACTAAGACAGATGGCAAGAAGATAAGATTGCCTAAACGTACAATTTTCAAGAAGCCCAATTTATCAGATAAAGCCCCACCCATATAGGTAAGAACCGCTCCCATTGCAAAGTACATAGTAAGAGCCAAGCTAGAGGCACCAGCTTCGCCATTAATAACAGTAATGTACAGAATAGGAATAAAGATGGATAGTACAGAGAATAAAATGGATCGAGAGGCAATAACGAAGAAAAGCTTACCAAAGCTTGACCAATCATTTATACCAGCACTAGTATCTCTTTTAACGCTTTTACTTTTACCATCAACAACAGTATTAGCCTCGCCAGTAAAGGCATAGAGATATAGTAATGCGCCCAGTACAGCGATAACTGTGAACATCCATAAAAAGTGACCGCCAAAGATGTAAACACCACCAGCAAGGAGAGGCCCAAGAGCAAAGCCTGCACTACCGCCTACGGCAAAGCGTCCCATGGCATTGCCAATCTCATGAGATTGCATGCGATTTACGAGAAGCGCCGCCTCAGGATGGAATAGTGCGGCCCCAATCCCTGCAATGAGTGATAAAGCCAATATCATCTCATAGCTCGTCGCCAGTGCAATGGCGCTGATAGAGACTAATGTTACAGTAAAGCCTACAGGAATGAACCACGGCACACGCCAACGGTCTGCTACATAGCCCAAAACAGGTTGGGCCACAGAAGCCACGATGGTGTTACAGAAAATAATAGATGCCGATTGATAATAATTAAGGCCAAAGTTAGCGATAAAAAACGGTATGAGCGCCGCTAGTGAACCTTGTCCAAAGTCATTAATACAATGAAAAATAGGTGGTCCGTACTTTCGTATAATACGTTTCATATAACCTCCTAATACAAAATAAAATGAGTAGATATAGCCAATAGCCTACTGCTTACGCTATAGGCTGATTGGTCTATACCTACCCTAGTCTTTCATATGTTATATGGGAAGTACCCTACAATTATAGGCCAAAGCGAGCCATGATTGTATCAACATGTTTCAATAATTTATGAGGATCGAAGCATGCATCGATTTCTTCAGCAGTCATATATTTCTTGATGTTTTCATCAGATTTAAGACCTGTAGCGAAATCTTTACCTTCAAGCCAACGTTCCATAGCGTATTTTTGAACCCAACGGTATGCTTCATCTCGTACTGCACCTTTATCTACAAGGTGAGTCAAAATTGTTTGGCTGAATACAAGGCCACCTGTAAGGTTAAGGTTTTTAAGCATTGTTTCAGGATATACCAACAATTTATCGATTGTACGGATTGTAAGGTGAAGCATGTAGTTCAATGCAATTGTTGCATCTGGCAAGATAACGCGTTCTACAGAGCTATGGGAAATATCGCGTTCATGCCACAACGCTTGGTCTTCATAAGCAGATTGAGCGTAGCCACGAAGCAAGCGAGCCATACCGCAAATTCTTTCACATGTAATAGGATTGCGTTTATGAGGCATTGCGGAGGAACCCTTTTGTTTAGGGCTAAAGTATTCTTCTGCTTCGCGCACCTCTGTACGTTGCAAATGACGGATTTCCAAAGCGATTTTATCTAATGTGCCGCCTACAACAGCGATAGTGGACAACAATTCAGCGTGACGGTCACGTTGTACTACTTGTGTAGCGATTTTAACAGGTTCAAGACCTAATTTTTCACATACATATTGTTCTACGAATGGATCGATGTTGGAATAGGTACCGACGGCGCCGGACAATTTACCAACAGCAACGCTTTTACGAGCATGTTCCATGCGTTCGATATCGCGTTCCACTTCAGCCATCCACAATGCTAATTTCAAGCCAAATGTAGTTGGTTCGCCGTGAATACCATGAGTACGGCCGATCATAGGTGTGTATTTGAACTCAGCTGCACGGCGACGCAATACTTCGTGCAAGCGTTTCAAGTCTTCAATCAAGATGTCGCATGCTTGTTTCATCATGTAACCAAGCGCTGTATCTTTAACGTCTGTAGATGTAAGGCCAAGGTGGATGTATTTAGTCGCCTCAGGACCTACGTATTCGCCCACTGCTGTTACGAAGGAAATGATATCGTGGTTTGTTTCCTTTTCGATTTCATGAATGCGTTCAACGTCGAAATCGCCCTTTTCGCGAATGGCTTTAGCCGCTTCTTTAGGGATAACGCCCAACTCAGCTTGTGCCTCGGATGCCAATGTTTCTACCAATAACATTGTGTCGAACTCGTTGCGTTCGCTCCAAATATGGCCCATTTCTTCTCGTGTATAACGTGGTATCATGATGTCTCCTTTGCATGATAAAAGCTAGATTTCTTATAAAATAATTGTACCATATGTGAAAGCTCCATTCAATGAATGGAGCTAAATTTTCCGAATGATAATTATATTAAATTTACTAATTGTTCGTGTTTACAGCACCTATTTTCTTACTAGTCTATGACACATAAAATGCTCTTTCAGATCCTACACTTCTATGCTTTCATTTATACCTGAATTCTTTTAATCATTTTTGGAGGGGTAATAAATAAATTCACTAATACTGTATCATAGCTGTACATTGTGATATATAATAAACATACAGACTAAATCTACTATGAAAAATAGGGAGGCTTTCATGGCAAATTTAAATCGCAAAGAGCGTCGTGCACAGCGCAATGAATCAAATACTATAGGTATTTTATTACGCCTATTCTTTGGGCTCAGCTTTATCGGCTTGGCAGTAGTATTATTTGGAGAATTTGATCTTAATTATGTATTCTCCATCTTTACAGCAGACATTATTGTGTCTTTAATTTACGTGATACTCAATAAGTCTCGCATTACTACATCTTTAGTAGTTAACACAAATGTACGCGTTATCATTGCATTTCTTATCATGCTAGTGACCATGTTCTTCTACGCCTTTGCGTTATGGCGTGTCGATCAGTTTAGTGCATCTATGCAAGTCACATTATTTATCGGTGGTGCCATCGTATACCTTGCAGTATTCAACTCTACCAAAACAATGCTTACAAACCAGGAGTAATCTCATACTGTCTTCAAAAGTAAATCTATAACGATAGTGCTCCCATAACAATGGTACATAGCAATTAATAGTACAAAATAAAAGAGGCATATCTTACATACGACTGTATGTGATATGCCTCTTTATTGTCCCATAACGACAGGAATTGTTAAGGTTTGTATGCGTCCAGAGTTATTAACGATGCTACCACTGGTTTTAACAATGCGCAATGCTTCTTCCATAACATCAGGCGGTACGCCATCAACGACTATACGCGGTGTATTCTGAGCCACAATAACATGTCCATCTTCACCAAAATTCACCTTCACCGTAACAGTACCTGTTACAGATGACGCAGCGCCCTGTTCTTGAACACGGCGCAGATATGCACTCGGATTAATTTCAGGTTGGCGCAACAACTCTTGCTGACCTGGAGTCAATAAACTCCATGCAAGATCCGATAAGAATGACAAATCAGCCGATTCTGTACGACCATTACCATTCGCATTAGGATCTAATGTGATATCCTTACCTATAGGTTGTTCTTTAGGCTTTGATTGCTTTTCATGAGTCACAACGGCCTGTTCTCCACTAGTGGCTTCAGATTCAATTGCTTTAGGAACAGTCCATTCTCTTCGTGGCTCCGGTGTGTTAGTATTAGCGTCTATTGTTTTAGTTTGTTCACTATCATTGGGCTTCAGGTCTTCCTGTATAGGTTGTGACTGAGGTTGAGGTTTTGAAGATGCACTTTCTGGTGCAGCTTCTACCGGTGCCACCTTCTCCTCAGTTTTTGGAGTTTGTTCCGCCACCTCTACACTACTTTCACTATCGTCAGGCAAGTCAAAGCTAATTTCAGCCGCATCATGAGCTGCTCCAGTACCCGCCATGCCGCGCAAGGAAAGTCCCATCCCAGAGATGAGTATCGTCGTAATTCCCAAGGACACTATGAACGGTTTCAGATAATGCGATTCAAACATAGAATCACTTCCGTTCCGTTGCGACACTAATATATTTAGCGCCATTTACCTTGAGCATATCTAATAGAGCAATGACCTCGCTGTAATATACATCCTTAGATGCACGGATAACAAAGGCTTGTCGTGGTGCTTGTTTAACAACAGACTGCACCTCTTCTGCCAAACGTTCTGAAGAAATCTCTTGATTATCAATATACAACGTATGTGTTGTGGTTAATGTAATCGTAATAGGCTCAATAGATTTTGCCGTAGATGTCGATGCAGATGGCAAATTAAGCGGAATCTGCTGTTCCGTGTTCATGTACAACGTACCCACCATGAAAAATACCAGTAAAAAGAATACGATATCGATCATAGGGATAATCATAATTGTCGGTTCTTTTTTAACCCCTAATGTGCGTCGTCTCATAGATCATGGTCCTCGTTATATGCATCGAGGATATTTCCACATTCATGTTCTAATGTAGCAATAGAATCGTTCACCTTAGCCGCACAGTAACTGTGAAAGCCAAGAGCAATAATGGCTACCGTCAAGCCTGTCGCCGTTGCTACCAAGGCTTCGGATACGCCCCCAGTAATGATAGTAGGAGCACCAATATCGCCCCCTACGACAGCAAAGGCACGAATCATACCAAGCACGGTCCCCAACAGGCCCAATAATGGAGCCATTGTTACAATCATGCTAAGCCAGCTAAGGCCGCGTTTTAAACGTTCATCGGCATAAGATACGATATCTTGCAAACGATTTTCCAAGCTATTGTAGTTCTTAGCACTGCGAATGGCACGAGCAAACAAAGAGCCTAGCTCCAATGTGTCACGTTCCAATACGCTTGGCAACATAACCCAGCTTTGGTTCTTTTCTAATACCTTATTAAAGCGACGCAAATCCTTTGTAAACTTGCGATATAAAACGATGCGCTCAATGCCAATCATCAACGCAAAGAGCAAAAAAATTACTAGCGGATACATAACAAATCCACCAGCCACAAATAAATGCGCTATGCTACTCATACTAACCTCCAAAAGCCTCTACCCTCTAGGCCCTATTAAAATTAATTATATCACGTTTCAAGGTATCTAAAAATATGTATGGGACAAAAAAAGGCTATACTAATAATACACATATTAGTATAGCCTTTAATTTACCCATAGTAGTTTCAATACTATGCCTTTTAAGGATACATCTTAAGTCACATTTAAATAAGTGTAAATAGCTAAGAGGAGTGTCTTAGTAGATAAGTTATGTCAACTTATCAAATAGGTATGTAGCTATCTACTTATTTAATTGACTTATCGAAAACGCCGATTAATTCTTCAACGGCTTGAGATTCGCTCATTTCGCCATCTAAAACGGCTGCTTCGACTTCGCCCATGCGACCTTGAATGACTACATTATTAAAAAATAGGTTGTGCAAGTGTTCGTCAATCATATCGCGTACCCAACGGAGGGATTGTTCTTGACGACGTTTTAAGAAGACCCCATTTTCTTTACCTTGTTCAGCAAATTCTTGGATTACATCCCACAATTCGTCGAGTCCATCCTTTGTAACGGCTGAACATGTATAAGCTTGAGTTTTCCATTTTTCCGTAGCAGGACGAATGTAATGTAACATCCGATCATAATCGCTACGAGCGATGAGAGCGCGCTTAAGATTATCCCCATCAGCCTTGTTGACCACAATAGCATCAGCCAGCTCCATAACGCCTTTCTTGATGCCTTGTAATTCATCGCCTGCACCCGTTAATACGATGAGCATAAAGAAGTCTACCATGGAGCGCACAGTAACCTCACTTTGCCCTACACCAACGGTTTCAACGAGAATAATATCGTATCCAGCAGCCTCGCAAAGCAGCATGGTCTCTCTACTTTTACGAGCTACACCGCCTAGTGTACCACCAGCCGGCGATGGACGAATATACGCCTCAGGATGTTTCGTCAATGTTTCCATCCGCGTTTTATCACCCAAGATACTGCCCTTTGTGACCTGGCTAGTAGGGTCTACAGCAAGTACGGCAACCTTGTAACCTGCTTCAATGAGCATATTCCCAAAGGCTTCAATAAATGTACTTTTACCGGCCCCAGGCACACCAGTAATACCGATGCGCAACGCCTTGCCTGTGCGAGGCAATATAGCTTGTAATACTTGTTGAGCTAATTTAAAGTGTTCCTTATTATTACTTTCTACTAATGTGATAGCCCGTGAAAGTATAACGCGGTCCCCCTGCTCGATACCGCGTACATAATCAGCGACAGTTAGTTTTTTGCGCCGCTGTACGGGATGTACCGATGGAGCCAGATGAGCAGAGCTAGATAAGAGGCCATCGTGCATTTCTTTGACGCCTTTCATTACGCGGCACGCATACGTATCATCTTTCTTAGCTTCTTCTGGCACCCAATCGGGACGGTATGTATCAGTCATTAAATTCTTCGTCTTGAATGTGACTAATCAATGTTTCTAGTAATTTCTTAGCCGCTACAGGCAAGACTGTACCAGGGCCAAAGATAGCCACTGCGCCATGTTCGCGTAGGAATTCATAGTCCTGAGCAGGGATTACGCCACCGATGGCAACCAAAATATCTCCACGACCACGTTTCTTGAGTTCTTCTACAAGTTGAGGTAACAATGTTTTGTGACCTGCCGCAAGAGAACTAAAGCCGACGATGTGAACATCATTATCTACAGCATCTTGTGCTGTTTCTTCAGGAGTTTGGAACAAAGGTCCGATATCTACGTCAAAGCCCATATCCGCGAAGGATGTAGCAATAACTTTGGCACCGCGGTCATGACCGTCTTGGCCCATCTTCGCAATCATGATACGAGGACGACGACCTTCAAGTTCTTCAAAATCATCAGCCATACGACGTACTTCTTTGATTACATCGTCATCTGCAAATTCACTGGAGTATACACCGGAAATAGAGCGAATAACCGCTTTATGACGACCACAAACCTTTTCAACAGCAAAGGAAATTTCACCCAAGGATGCACGGGCACGAGCAGCTTCAAGGGCAAGAGCAAGCAAGTTCCCTTCTCCAGATTCTGTTGCTTTTGTAATCGCTTCGAGGCAGGATTGAACCTTATCCTCATCGCGGTTTGCACGCAATTGTTCAAGACGACGAATTTGCGCTTTCCGTACAGCCGTATTATCTACATCGAGGATATCCAATGGATCTTCTTTATCTAGACGATATTTATTAATGCCGATAATCGCTTCACGACCAGAGTCGATACGAGCCTGGCGACGAGCTGCCGCTTCTTCGATACGCATCTTAGGAAGACCTGTATCAATTGCTTTCGCCATACCACCAAGGGATTCGATTTCTTGGATATGACCCCAAGCGCGACGAATCAACTCATCAGTCAATGCTTCTACATAGTAAGAGCCGCCCCATGGATCAATAACTTTACATACTTTAGTTTCATCTTGAATATAAAGCTGAGTATTACGGGCAATACGAGCAGAGAAGTCCGTAGGCAACGCGATAGCTTCATCAAGCGCATTGGTATGTAGAGATTGTGTATGACCCAATGCAGCACCCATCGCTTCCATACATGTACGAGCAACGTTGTTGAATGGATCTTGTTCTGTTAAAGACCAACCAGATGTTTGGCTATGTGTACGAAGTGCCATGGATTTAGGATTTTCAGAACCAAAGCTCTTAATAATCTTAGCCCACAACATACGGGCGGCACGCATTTTTGCCACTTCCATAAAGTAGTTTTTGCCGATTGCCCAGAAGAAGGACAAACGAGGAGCGAATTGGTCAACATGAAGGCCTGCATTTACGCCTGTACGGATGTATTCAAGACCATCGGCCAATGTATAACCTAATTCGATATCTGCAGTAGCGCCCGCTTCTTGCATATGGTAACCAGAAATGGAGATGCTGTTGAACTTAGGCATGTACTGGGATGTATACGCAAAGATATCACCGATGATGCGCATGGACGTAGCTGGAGGGTAAATATAGGTATTACGTACCATGAACTCTTTCAAGATATCATTTTGAATCGTACCAGCCATAACCTTCTTATCAACGCCTTGTTCTTCGCCAGCTAGAATGTAGAAGGCCATAACAGGCAATACAGCACCGTTCATTGTCATAGATACAGACATTTGATCAAGAGGGATACCGGAGAATAGAATTTCCATATCGAGGATGGAGTCTACCGCAACACCGGCCTTACCAACATCACCCACTACACGAGGATGGTCAGAGTCATAGCCACGGTGAGTCGCAAGGTCAAAGGCAATAGACAAACCTTTTTGGCCAGCGGCCAAGTTACGACGATAGAACGCATTGGATTCTTCTGCTGTGGAGAAACCAGCGTACTGACGTACTGTCCAAGGACGAGTTACGTACATTGTGGAGTAAGGTCCACGCAAGAATGGAGGTATTCCAGCCATATACTCAAGGTGTGTCATTCCTTCATAATCCATCTCTGTGTAGAGAGGTTTTAATTGGATTTGCTCCATTGTAGTATTATATAGCTCTTCAAAATTTTTCCCTGTTTCTTTTTTTAGTTCAGCAAGCCATGCATCACGAGATGTAGCTGTCTGAGATCCTAAGCCAAGAGAGGAGAAGTCTGGATTTTTAAACATGAGCTCACATCCCTTTCTTATCTTGTAACGCATTTAGAATATCGTAACAATTTGCACGAACAGAAATGAATTCATCTACACCGGCTTCACGGTATACAGGTTCTAGTTCCTTAGAAGGTGCCCCTGCTAAAACGACCGTTACATTCGGCATAGTAGCTTTCAATTCTTTAGCAAGTGGTGGTACCAACTCAGGATATGTAGCATCTGTAGAACAAATAACAACTACATCTGCACCACTTTCACGAGCTGCTTTTGCCGCATCAGCTGTTGTTTCATGACCATCATTTTTAATAACTTCAAAAGCGCCTACTTCAAAGAAACCAGTGGAGAAGTCTGCCCGAGGTTTATGTTGAGGAATAGGGCCCATATTGGCCAAGAATACCTTAACATTATCTTTCGTCCGTTGTTTATACTCTTCAGTACGCATCCGAAGGGCTTCGAATCGTTCAGTCCAGCGATGTGCTGTAATTGGTTCAATAGTTTCAGACGCAATATCACCAGCATCTAAGGATTTACGAATTTGACGCATTGTCAATTTATGCAAAGCTCCAAGTTCAATAAGACCAATCAAAGCACCTGGCTCTGTAGTACCAGCCTCTAAAGTAGCCTGTGCTTTAATTACCGCATCAGCCTCTGCACCAGCTAAGTACTCATCAATTTGAGACATTCGTTTTTGACGCAATGTTTCTTGATTTTCTGGTTTAGGATCAAGTAACTCTTCAGTCATATTCGCATACATGTTGTTACCAACAGCTACATCCTTACGGAATGCAAGATTTTTAAACCGTTCTTCAAGAACTTTCTTAACTTGCGCTTGTGGATACCCTTCTTTTAATGCAGCAATGATGCCACCTTTACCTTCAATAGTTTGGAACTCCTTCCAAATTTTTTCACATAACTCTGCAGCCAATGTTTCCACGTACCAGGAACCGCCTACAGGGTCCACAGGTTGACGCAACTCGAATTCAGTTTGCAACATAACTTGAATATTACGAGCAATACGACGAGAGAAATCATCGGATTTACGAATTGGTTGATCAAATGGAGATACTTCAAGGCTGTTCAAACCGCCTACAACGCCAGAGAATGCTTGTGTCGTATTGCGCAACAAGTTTACATATGGGTCGTATACAGTTTTTGTGAAAGCAGATGTTCTGCCGTGTATATGAACGGCACGGTCCGCTTCTTCAGCACCGAAAGCTTCCATAATACGAGCCCAAAGTACGCGCAAAGCACGTAATTTAGCAATTTCCATAAAGAAGTTAGCACCTAAGGAGAATGTGAACATCATACTCTTAGCAATGGTGTGAATATCAATGTTGCGTTGTGCTAATTGACGCACGTAGCATACAGCCGTTGCCAATGCATAGGCAACCTCTTGCACATCGTTAGCACCGCCATTAGCGTAAACATCGCCAGATACAAGCACTGTTTTAAGCTCTGGAGCTTGCTCTTTAGCCCATACAACAGTATGTGCCATTTCATCAAAAGCAGTATCTAGCGAGATATGTAAGGCACCATCTTTGACCCACACGCCGATAGGATCTGCACCAATAAGGCCTTTTAAATCAGATGTTTCCTTTTTAGAAGCTTTCACAGTAGCCGCCAACATACCGAGTAAAATAGCTGCAGATGCACCTGTTTCAATATATAAAGCGTTTTCTTTAAGATTAAATCGTTCAATTAATTGGCTGCAATCATCCATCGTGGACAAGGATGTGCCACCTACACCAACAGAAGCACCTACTTGTACATCTTGATCATGACGTGTTGCCTCATCAAGGCGAATATTGTGAATGGTAGCACCTTTCACAATTTCATATAAACTTGCATGATTAGCATCCTTAGGTAAGGATTCATCAACATATTGGGCTACGCCCCAAGACTCCTTGATATAGCCACTTGCTTTTGTACCACGTAGAAACTGTCCAGCACCTGGATAAACACCTTTTGGAATTTTCTCCTCATGCAACGCAGGTGTGTAAATTGGTTGTAACGTAATACCTTCATAGGTTTTAGTGAACATCTTCTTATTGAAGTCGCCACCTTTTAACGCTTTTTCAACCTCTTCCTGCCATCGTTCATACGTAGGTTTCTCAAATTCATCAAAGGATACAGGAGCTAATAAATCACGTTCAGCATCCTTTGAAGCCTTTTTGTCAGACATATATGTGCCTCCTTTTCAACTCGAAACCATACCGAGAAACAGCGCACCATACCTACAAATGTTATGCTTATACACCGCCAAAGCTTTCCTATCTATGGATCACATCAACCTCAAATATGTGTCCATCAATTTACTAACAATAAAGCCTGATGTATATGCTCAACAGTCACTTTCAAGGGCAATAAAAAACGTGCCACCCAAAAGTGACACGTAAGGTTCCTTGTTGAAAAGTATGCCAAAAAACACTGAAACCAGCATACCTCAATCCCCTTCCTATCGCTCGTAGGTACATAACGGTGATTATCAAATAGGCAGTTCTCCTGGCTCGGGCTCATCGCCTTGCTTTCGCCTTCCCAGATTGCTCCAGTGACATGTTTGAAAGCAGGCTCGTCCTTACAGTGGCGGGACCGCATCGGCTTGTACCGATTTCTCTATTAAGTCTTGCGACACCTATTCTCTATATTCGTTGTTCTAAGTCCAATATAGTGTAAGATTATGCACAAAGTCAATGAACATAACAGTTAATCATAGGTATCAAATTTTAGGTTATAAACACAATACATATACAATGACAAAAACTCATAGCTATCAAAAAAACGCAGAAAAGTAATGCTAACTAACAATTCTGTTACCATGATATAATAATTTTAGTACGAGGAGGTCCATTATGAATGATATAAACAAAAAAGGTCTGAGCAGTACCTTACTATGCTGTCTAATTTGGGGTTTACTCCCCCTATACTGGGCTCTACTCAACCAAGTATCCTCTTTTTCTGTATTGGCACATCGTATCATCTGGTCCGGAATTTGGATGTTTTTCCTCGTTGTCATCACTAGTCGTCAACAACTACGTATCGATATCCACTATTTACGCACCAACCTTACTCAATTAGGGCTGTTATTACTTGCTGCTGTGCTGATTAGTATCAATTGGTTCACCTATATTTGGGCTGTTACAAACCAACATGTACTCGATACTAGCCTTGGATATTACATCAACCCATTGGTCAACGTATTACTTGGTATCATAATCTACAAAGAAACATTGCTGTGGCCTCAAAAACTAAGTATCGCTATTGCCCTGTTAGGTATCGCTATGATGACCTATGAACTCGGCACCTTACCGATTGTCTCAATTGTTTTAGCCTTATCATTTGGCCTCTATGGGGCTGTCAAAAAACGCCTCACTATCCACCCATTTTCTAGCATCGCTTTTGAGGCATGGTTAGTCACACCTATAGCTCTATGGTATGTCCTAGCAATAGACACTACATCATGGTCTTTTATTGAAAACATAACCCTCACCGGGTTACTGCTCGTTGGTTCAGGCCTTACTACATCCGTGCCCCTTATCCTTTTTTCTTATGGAGCTCGTTTATTGCCACTAAACGTACTAGGATTCTTACAATACCTTTCTCCAACTATGGGCTTTTTCTTGGCTATCTTCTACTTTGGCGAAAACTTTGGTACAACACAGCTCATTGCCTTTGGCTGTATCTGGGCTGCACTCATATTGTTCTCTCTATCCAATCAAATTACAACCCGTATTAAACTTAAACAATGATGCTATATACAATCCATTAATTGCTCAGTAAAATTAGGACTATTGTCCACGCAATGATAGCAAGTGTTAGCAAGCCTACGCAGATCATCCACATGATGATCACAAAATAAAGTAGTAGCTTGAGCACATATAGCACATCAAACCATACACTGTGTTGGTCCTCTAATCGCTCCATATACGCACTGATACAGTGCACCAAGTATGGCTGTTTGGTATTAGGATTCAGCTTTTTCCAATAAAACACCAAATAAGGTGTAACAATACACCCTACCACCACTATATAGGTAAGGAAAATTGGTGTTTCAATATTGTACCGTGTCATAAAATCTGACCAGCTGCCTAACATTTGGCCGCCTAAATATAAGAAAATACACCAATAAAGAAAGGCGATTAACTTTATAATATGGCGAATAGTTTGTTTACTACCCATATCTATAATCCTACTAATGTTTTAAATCGCCTATCATTGTGAAAGCGTTCAAAATGGTCTTGTTCAGCAGCTACAGCTTTCACAGATGGATCAATTGCGATCGCCTTTTCAAGCCAATCAAGGGCCTTAGTATCATTCCCTTGGTCTGCATAAATGGTAGCAATGCCATACACGGACCAGGTGTTACTAGGGTCCTTTTCTAATACTTTTTCAAACCATTGTTTAGATTCATTTAATTGGCCTTGTAGTTTATACACCATAGCCATGTTGTAGTAATTAGCTACATTATTAGGATCTAGGTCATATGATTTTTTAGTATCTACTAAGCCTTTAGCGGTATCACCACTCAACGCCATAGCGAAGCCACGGATAGAGTACGCCTCTGCATTATTAGGATTATCCTTAATAGAAGCTGATGCTTCCTCGATGGTTTTAGCATAATCGCCGGCAGATAAAGCCTGCTTAGCTGCCATTACATGAGCATCTTGACCTTGATCGGTCTTTGCTTGTCCGTTAGCTGTTGTTGTAGGTTTAGTATCTTGCTGAGTCTTAGTGTCTGTTCCACAGCCTAATAGGCTAAGCAAACAAATACATAATAGAATATATTTCATATATTACCTCTATAATATCTATATAAGATCTATATAATTCCTCTATATTATCTATATAATACAACCATATTATGTCGTATATATTCTTTATTTAATGTGATTACAATATGTAGTAGTATCTTATAATTTATTAAATACCATTACAATTATACAAAAACTATATACAAAAAAGGACGAGCTGCCACTCGTCCTTTTTCGTTATATTGTCGGTAATTTCATACACTCTACCTATACGCAGTATAGCATGATAATAGACCTCTAGTAAACGATGCCCATTATAAGGGTTACATATTATTTTTTTGCTTTAGAGCAACGGTCTAATAAGAATGCAACGCCTACGAATGGGATGCCACCGCTTTCACCAAGACCAATTTCACATGTGGAACTGGAGCTTACGCCTAGTGTTGCACCGTATTCAGCAATTTCACCGGCAAGGTCTTTGGTAGCACATTTGTTAAGTTCTGGTGTGAAGAAACCTTTTTGACCAGCAAAGCCGTCGCATGCGAAGGATTTGATGTTGAATACATGGTCTGAGCAGAGACGAGCCAAGTCTTCAATGTATTGAGATTTACCCAAGGATTTAATCTTACATTGTTTATGTACGATTACGCGTTCGTCGCATTTTTCAATGTCAAGATGAGGTACTACGTATTTGCACAAGAATTCAGAAATATCGTTGATTTCTAAGTCTGGCATGTGTTTGAAAGCATGGTTGAAGCATGCACTATGGTCAATCACGATTGGATATTTACCATTTTGAGATGCTTTCATCAATGCATCATGCAAGTCCTTAACAGCACGTTCGTGAACGTCATCGTAGTTTTCAAAGCTCAAGCCACAGCAGAGGTTTTCAATATGTTCAGGATAGATAATATCGATATGGGCCTTGTTGCAAAGGCTTTCTACAACTTGTTGCAAGCTACGATTATCGTCATAACCTTGGTTAGGTTTGAATGCGCGGTTTGCACATGTACTGAAGTATACAACCTTTTCAAAGTTTGTAGGTTTAATGCGGTTTTTCAATTTATAGCGATTAGCCTTAGGAGTTGTTTTAGGAACATATGGTGTAACACCAGTTACGCCATGTAAGCCTTCAGTAATTTTAGAAATCGCTTTTTGTGTAATGATGGAACCTGCAATACCTTCAAGGCTCACACCGGCACGGCACATTTGAATTGTTGTAGAGAAGTTATCATAAATTTTCTTAGCCAATTCTGGTGCAGGTGGATCGATTCGACGCATGGACAATGCGATTTGAGCAGTATCGATGCTAAGTGGGCAAAGGCCTTTACACATAGAGCAAGCTGCACAAGTTTCTACACCAAAGTATTCGTAACCTTTTCTAAGTTCAGATGCCAATGTGAAGTTACCTTCGTTTTCAAGGCGCTTAGTTTCACGCAATAAAGCGATACGTTGACGAGGAGTCAATGTTAAATTACGGCTTGGACAATGTTTTTCACAGAAACCACATTCCATACAGATTGTGAAAGCATCATCGATAACACATTGTGCTTTAAGATTTTTCTTGTACACATCTGGATCGTCAGTAATCATAACATCTGGGTTCAAGATGCGAGTAGGGTCAAAGATAGCTTTAATGCGACGGTTAATTTCGTACGCTTTACGGCCCCATTCCATTTCAACAAATGGTGCCACCATACGACCTGTACCATGTTCAGCTTTCAAAGAGCCACCGAAACCAGATACACGTTCGGACATTTCTTTAACCAAATCGCCGAAGTTCTTAGTATCTTTAGGATCATTAAAGTCAGGTGTAATGTTAAAGTGAACGTTACCAGATAAAGCATGACCGAAGATTACACCACCGTCTACGAAATCGTATTTGTGGAATAATTCAGTAAGCATTTCGATACCTTTAGTGAAGTCTTCGATTTGGAAGCAAACGTCTTCTGTAATAACTGTTGTACCTTTTCTACGTTGACCACCTACGATTGGCAAGATACCTTTACGAATTGCCCACCAGGAGTCATATTCTTTAGGATCTTGAGAATAAAGGCTTGGAATTGCTGTTGGAATATCTTTTAATTGTTCTTTAATGAAAGCTAAGTTTTCATCTACAGTTTCTTTGGAATAGCTTTCAGTTTGGAACAAGATTGCACTTGTACCTTCTGGTACTTCACGAACAAAATCAGGTACATTTTCAAGAGTTTGAACTGCTTTTAAGGATTGATAGTCCATCATTTCAGCAGCAACTACCTTTTCACGGCCCATATTTGCCAAAGCCACAACTGCAAGAGATGCATCGTTCAATGTACGGAAGAACATAAGGCCGCAACCTTTATGAGGTACATCTTCAACTGTGTTGTACACGATTTCAGATACGAAGCCTAATGTACCTTCAGAACCGATGAACAAGTGATTGATAATATCGATAACATCTTCAAAATCAACGAGAGAGTTCAAGCCATAGCCTGTAGTATTTTTGATTTTGTATTTATGATGAATCAAATGAGTCAATTCTTCATCAGCCAAGATGTCTTTACGCAATTGTAAGATATCTTCAACCATTTGAGGTTTTTCTTTAAGGAATTGCTCAATGCTCTTTTTATCAGATGTATCAAGAACAGTACCATCTAGTAATACAACGCGAATGGAACGGATTGTTTTATAGGAGTTTTGAGCCGTACCACAGCACATACCAGAGGAGTTATTGTTCAAAATACCGCCTACTAATGCTGTTGCAAGTGTAGCAGGGTCTGGACCGATTTTGCGGTTATATGGTTTCAATAAATCGTTCGCATCGGAACCGATAACACCACATTCACATTTTAAAGCCTTCCCATCATCGATAACTTCCATTTTTTTGAAGCCATCATTACATACGATGAGTACATCTTCACTGGAACATTGACCAGACAAAGAAGAACCAGCCGCACGGAATGTGAATGGTGTGCCACATTGATGGCACAAACGAATAAGGCGTCTTACTTCACGTTCATCCTCAGCCTTTACAACCACTTTTGGTAAATAGCTATAGCAAGATGCGTCAACACCATATGCATAACGACGTAAATGATCGGTATACACGCGATCTTTACAAATCTCTTTTGCCTCCTTGGCAAAACGTTCATAATCTTTTATAAGCGTACTCACTTGTATTGCCTCCTATCCTCTTTTAAGGAATTTGTTTTACTTTTAGTATACGCCGTTCTCATTCTCACTACTATAATTATGCATAAATTATATGCCTCCTAACAAATCTCGATATGTATCAGCTTTTTATTTATTTAGTTGAAAGTGCATCTCAATAGCATTATCATGTACTCATTTTTTCACATGGTAAAATAAAACTATTTTATTTTCTATGTATATCTATAGCTATATAATCAAGTATAGCTAAACCACCGATAAAACGTGAGTTGTACTGCATATAATTCTATAGGAAATAGTTTACAAAAATTATGCATAAAATTGGTATAATTTATTTATTTCAATTTTTTCGTTCTCATTTATATTTAAGTATGACTTTTAATCATACCTTTTTAGACAGTTCGTCTACCTATCATTTTCTTACATATAAAAAGCCCTCTAGTGATATAACTCTATCGAGTAATCACTAGAGGACTTATAGTAAACATATCAAATCTATCGTTTCATACTAACTAGAACATAAGAAGTATTCTATTGATGATTGAAGAAGCCATATTATCCCAAAATACCAGACTTAAGAATAAGACGTACTGCTAATGCAAAGACTGCAATGCTCATAAGGGCAAGGATAGATTTTGCTTTCAACCGTTTAGCAATTCGCGCCCCTACTTGGGCTCCAAAGATAGCACCAATACTTGTAGGAATAGCGATACTAAATACGATATGATTTTCCAATAAATGCGTTATAACGCCTATCGTTGTAGATACAGCAAGGATGGATTGGCTAGTAGCTGTAGCCATATGGGTAGGGAACCCCATGAGATAAATCAAAGCAGGCACGTGGATAAGACCACCGCCAATACCAAAGATACTGGAGATAAAACCTACAAAAAAGCTAATACTAATACCGATAGGCTTGCTATACGTTAGCTGATCAAGGGTAAGGCTTTCTTCCTTACGTTCCCCTTTTCGGAAATTCTTAAACCCAATCAAACCAGAAGCACAGAGCATAAAGCACCCAAAAGCAAACATAAAGCCTTTACCAGAGAACCATCCCGACATTTGAGCCCCCAAGATAGCCCCTGGTAAAGTGGCTAAACTAAAGACAATAGCTGCACTGATTAGTACCTTTTTCTGTTTAATATAGGCAATAGAACCAGAAATAGCATTGCACATAACAGAAAATAATGATGTTCCTACAATCATAGACGGAGACCACTCAGGAAACCAATACATAAAGAGAGGCACAAAGACAAGGCCCCCACCTGCACCGATAATGGTGCCAAGCATAGCTGCTAAGAACCCTACAATGGTGAAGAAGATATAAAATACTATAATATTGTCCAACATAATAAGGCCTCCCTTTACTTAGATTGGAAAAATTCCTTCGCCGCCTTCAATCGACCTCGTTCACAGGAAACTTGCAACTCATCACCTGATTCAAGTTTTACATCACCAAGTGGTACAATATAGGTTCCATTACGGCGAATACTTACGATAAGCGTCCCATCTGGCAAAGCCAAATCTTGTAATTGTACGTCTGTATAGTTAGCCACTACAGGCACCTTAGTTTGGAAGAAGGTTTGTACAGATTCTAAATTGTTCTGACCACTCATCGCTTGTAATAAAGAATCGTAAATTGGTGGTTCTTTTAAAAGCTCTGCCACAAGGTACGCCACGATGGTAACAGTACCAATGGCATAAATGTTGGAGAAACTATTCGTCATTTCAAGAACGAGTAAAATAGCCAAAATAGGCGTCCGCATAGCCGCTGCTAGCATACCACCCATAGCACAAATAACAAATTGTGGTACAAAATCAGGTGAAATAATGCCAACAGATGAAAGCAAGCTTTCACAGAAGGCACCTGCAGAGGCCCCAATAACGAGCATAGGTAAAAATATACCGCCTTGCGCACCACTGCCATAGCAGAAGGTAGTAAGTAAAATCTTACCTAATACGATACCACCTAAAAGCAAGACCCCATGCGATTGAAAAGCTAGCTGTCCTACAAGATCATTACCACCACCCAAAAGAAGTTGAGAGTCATAGCCGATGACAGCAACAGTGACAAAGGTAAGCGCCAGTTTCAAAAATCGAGAACATTTGAGCCATTCAAAGAATTTCTTGAATGCAAAGATCATGCGACAGAAGAGTACTCCACAAAGGCCCATCATAACACCAACCATAAGAAGTACTGGGAAGTACTCAAGAGGTACACCTGAAGTTACTGAAAACCCAAGAGCTGGTTCAAGGCCAAAGATACTAACTGTAATATAGTTAGAAATTAATGTGGCCACAAAGGTTGGCACAACGAGATAGGGATAAAAACTTTTATGCACCTCTTCAAAGACGAACATCGCCCCCGAAACCGGCGCACTAAACGCAGCTGTTAAACCAGCCCCTGCACCAGCAGAAGTCAAAATTCTTTGTTCTCGTAAGCCTGAATTCATCCAATAGGACACGATTTTACCTGCAGAACCACCAATTTGTACAGCTGGGCCTTCACGACCTACAGAAAAGCCTGCAAACCCAGTCAATACACCGCCAATCATTTTGGAGGCTAGTGTCCGATACGGTTTCATATCAAAGAGGCCCAGCATTTCCCCTTCGATTTGAGGAATACCAGAGCCACCAGATAATGGAGCCCACGCGAGCAATCGATCTACAATAAAGGCAAAGATGACCATTGCTACAAGCCATCCTATGGCCCATTCCAATGTAATACCGTCCATCAAATGCCAACGAATATGTTCCGATTCAAGGATCAAATAACGATATGTAGCCCCACAGAAGCCTGCAATGACACCCACAAGAGCCCCCTTACCAATGAGCTCTGTCAAAAGCATACGATTCATAGACATATCTGCTAAGGTAGAACTGCGCTTATTCAATTTCCATAGCCTCATAACATACCTCCTTAGCATTGACCTTACATGTAACATCACACAAATTATGTATTCATATCATTAGTATACTTATGTAAACCACCATTTTCAAGAAAGGAATACAAAGCTAGCCACCTCTAACATGAGGTGGCTAATTTTATATACCTCTGCTCATTTTCATAAGCAAAATTCGTTTCACCGATTCATCTAATCGATCTTTAGAGATACGACCATCTTTTACCGCTTTCATAAGTCCATTATAAGCCTCTTGCATATGTTCATATTCATGACATACAAGTAAGATATCGCTACCAGCCAAAATAGATTGAACCGCCATATCGCCGAAGGTGTAGTGTTTCGCAAGAGCGCCCATGTCCATATCATCGGTTACAACAACGCCATTATACCCCATATTCTTACGCAACCAGTCTGTAATGATAGCTTTAGATAGACTAGATGGATGGTCTGGATCGATTTGAGGATACATCGCGTGGGACACCATAATTGCATATGTATTCGGTTTAGATTGCTTAATGAGGTCTACAAATACCTTTATATCTTCATTCAACAAAGTCTCTTTAGACACTGGCACAACACTAGTATCAGCATGTAAATCGACATCCGTTTTACCAATACCTGGGAAATGTTTGTAGGAATACCACAATCCCGCTTCATCATAAGCCTTACCTACAGCGCTAGCATAGCGTACAACCTCATCAGGGTTCGTACTAAAGGAACGTCCATAGGTTAAACCTAAGTCAGCAACAGGGGCAAAGTTAATATTAAAGCCTAAGTCTTTTAGCTCAGTACCCACCTGTTTTGCCAAGGATGCCGCTTGTTCAACAGATTCCTTACCAACCTCTTCTGCAGGAGGCACCTTAATCAACTGATCCTCCATACGCGCCACGGCACCACCTTCTTGATCGATACCGATGAATAATGGCGTAAGGCCCGCACTTTTACCAGTTTTATTAATATCCGTAATGAGCGCTTTAACTTGTTCCTTGGACTCCATATTTCGATCAAATAAAATAATACCGCCCACACGATACTCGTTAAGCATAAATTTAGCATCATCATTCAAGGTCTTGCCGTGAATGCCAATCATCAATAATTGGCCCACCTTGTCTGCATCGGACATATTAGCCACTAATTTATCCACTTTTTCTTCTGGTGAAAGCTCACTCTGTGCTACAGATTCATAGGTTACAGGCTCCGCCTTTGAAGTAAATGGATTATGTAAACCGCAACCCGTTGTGAGCGCTAATGCACCAATCATCGTCGCTGCTACAATACGTCGAAACATATATACCTCCCATAATGTATTAAAAGTATTATATATAGTATATCAAAAAATAAAGACCGCCCCAACAACACCAATACATCTAGTGAATCATGAGTACAAAAAAAGACTATTACCCAAAACCTACGAATATATACCGTATTGGTTCGAAGTAATAGTCTGTATATGAGTTAAGATCAAACTTACTCTTAACTTTTGCTTAGTTTTAAATTTTACCTTGCTCTTTCATTTCTGCTAAGAGCTTTACGATGCGAGGACCACAGCCTTTGCCACCGCAAGCGCCTGTACCGGCACGAGTTGCCTCTTTTACTTCAGGAAATGTATGAGCACCATTCAAAATGGCTTCTTTAATCGTTTTGCGTGTAATGCTGCGGCATGTACACACCTTTGTAAGCTTATCCAGAATCGTCTCTGGCACTTGGTTTTCTTCAAAATCCATATGAAATTCCTCTTCTATTCACTTGAATATCTTTATACTATATCAATTTGCTATATCACTTAGAGAGCGTCAATTCACTGTATTAATCTATGACAGCAATTTAATGCATCAAGACTCTCTACTAATACACTGTATCAGTAATATATCGAAAATTTACGATTTCTATTTCTAGTATACCACATTCTAAAAACTATATCGATAGTTTTTAATATAAATATATTAATACTGATTCATTAAAAGCCTCTATCGTATAAGAATCTTCTACACGATAGAGGCTTTTAGTATGTATTTCATATAAAAATATTTGTTATATCCATTAGCATATATCTACGAGGGACAACTTCTATCCTATTTATAATATTGTACTAATGATAGCAAAGTAGATTTTGAAAATTGTATCTTGCAATGGGCGTATAATCATAGAAATAATCGGTGTATTAATAAGGATGATAAAGAATATTAGGTTAACCATCCCTAATTGATAGTATTTAATCTGCCATTCTACAGGTAGCCATGGCAATATGATATTGAACCCAGGCAATGGAGGAAACGGGATTAAACAGAATAGAGAGATACCAATGCTATATAAGATGATATATTGCAAAACCATATCAAGACCTTGAGACGTGATAAGGTTTAGATTACCTAGTAATATGTATATAAAGGTGAATATAAAGCCCGTAATCAAGCCTGCCACAGGCCCAGAAAAGGCCAGCAATGTCATATCTCTGCGTGGATCTTTAAAGTAAGATGGATTAATAGCCATCCCCTTCGGCCAACCAAAGCCAACGAGAATAATACAGAGGGTACCGATTAAATCGAGATGTGCAAATGGAGACAGTGTAAGTCGCCCCGCCATACGTGGTGTTGGGTCTCCAAGCCACGTTGCCACTTTGGCCTCTGCAAAGCCATAGATAGAGAAAATAATGATAATAGCAGGAACGCTAGCTAAAATCTGAATTGGATTAAAATCAAACATAGAACTCCTTTATGAGTGATGTCACTCCTTTATTGTTTTGCTTCCCATGCAGCAAAGCCATCTTGAATGCAACGAAGGGCATTCAACGTACGAGGATAGCCTATATACGGCACGCATTGGGAGGCGATGTTAATCAAATATTGTTTACTATTGCCTACGTTCAAATTACCTTCTACATGAGCTTTAAGTTGTGGTTCACATCCACCTTGAGCTGCCAAGAAACAGAATGTAATCATTTCACGATGAGCTACACTTAAGCCTTTACGAGTATAGTAATCACCAAACATATTAGCAAGCCACTTTTTGATGTGACGTGTATCTTCAGGTCCTTCTTGGTAAGAATTACGAATAGACTCTCCAAAAATTTCAACCTGTTTTTCTAGCCCCTTTTCAAATCGAGATTCACTAGTGATTGTACTACGAGATGGGTCGGCCACAGTTGCCCCGCGATAGTCAAAAATCTTATTTGTGACCTTAAAAAATGGGCGCACCCGACCAATACCTAAGTATGGAACAGCTTGATAAAGGAGCTCTATCACTTCATCGGGAATCAAGCCAAAGTTAAGTGCTGGCGGTAACATTAATGCATATTCATCAACAGCAGTTTCACCTACTAATGTTGCTAGGATAGCTAAGAAACGATCCTTTGCAGGCACATTACGCCCCTCTTCGGTGATAACTTCATCAAATGCGAAATTATCAAATAACACTTCAAACTCAGGGTCAATATAACCTGCCGGGGCAGCAATATCAGGGAACATACGCTCCGTATAAGCTTGGGCAAATTCAGATTTAGACATAAAAAACCTCCATAAACAACACTGGTGAAAGCCCATAAGAGCTTTCACCAGCAATAGTTATGTAATTATTACGGCATGAGCCATCAAATTATAACGCTGGGAAAGAGAAGTTAGTGCCGTACACTTCTTTCCAAGCAGCCAAGAACATGTTGTATTCATTGGAACCAGGAGTGATTTGGTAAGCTTGACCATCTGGAGCAAAACGATATACAGTATGCAAGCTCGGATGAACAAGATATTTAAACAATGTAGCTGTACCGTATTGGTTGTTATGCATATTCACTACATTGATACCGAATACATAGTTACGGCTACCATCAATACCACTGAATTGGGATGCTTTATCAAAGAAATAAGTTTCTGCACCATTTGCACTGTTTGGAACCTCTGGATAGTTAGCTAAGCCATTCCAATTTGCTGCATTAGCAACACCGCCAACTAATAATGTACCAGCTAATACAAATGCACCTAATAAGTTTTTATTCATAATGCTCTCCTTTTGCCATTATGGCATTTACAAACAAGTCATACTCTCACATGACCTCAGCACAATACGTTATATGTATAGTATATCACATTTTATGAAAATATTAGATATATTAAATTACAGAATGTATGCATATGAAATCTTACTAGAGTAAGCTAAATTAGCGCTTACTATCTCGTGCTGTTCTAGCATTTGCGTTATCGATTGCCTCTAACAATTTGTTAAGCAATATACGCATTTGACGAGTTTCTTCAACATCAAAGATTGGGCCTGCCGCTTCAGACAAACGACGTGGTATGTGAACTGCTTCGTCACGCAATTCTTTACCTGTTTCAGTAAGGGTTACCATAACAACACGTTCATCTTGACGACTGCGCTTACGCTTCAAAAATGCTTTGGCTTCTAATTTCTTTAAAAGTGGTGTTAACGTACCAGAATCAAGGCGCAATACTTGGCCTAATTCCTTAACAGACAAATCACCATATTGCCATAACGCCATCATTACAATGTATTGAGTATATGTCAAATTTAAAGGATCCAAGTGACTGCGATATGCATTAACAATTTCCTTCGCCACTACATAAAGTGGGAAGCTCAATTGGTTTCCTAATTTCATGTACTCTGCATCAGGTACGTCTTCTTTATGTTTATAACCTTCGAGTACGCCAATTTCTGCCATATTCTACCTCCATATGCACACAATAATCTACAAATTAATTGTACACAATTCTACGGCAAGCAGTCAACGTAAAAAACCTACTTTGTCCATAAATTTTTAAATTTGTCAATTAATTAATGTATTTTTTCTTTTTTGTTAAAAAAATAGTAGTTTCTATAGAATGAATGACCTAAAATTACACCATAAACGATAGATCAATTAATATTTTTTATATCAAACTTCAATACCACTTAATTTTAAAGCTGATTTAAGACGTCTTGCATGCTCTAGTTCTTCTGGAATAGAATGTTCAATTAATTCTGCAATTCTATCAGCACCCTCTTCATTAGATTCTCGAACTTCATTAGCTAACTTAGCAAGAATTGTATCGGCAGAGGCTTCAGCTTTATAAAAATTGACTACCATGTTAAGGAACTCTTCTTTCGTAGTAGGGCCTTCGCCTAATAAATGGCTATAAATACCACCATGTGCTGCATCTTCTGCAGCATTTTTATAAATAGCTTCAGCAATTTCATTAAAGCCTAGTTCTTTAGCTAAAAAATACATAATAAAGTATTGACTAGCTCCGTTAACCTCGGCAGTCTTTAACATTTCAATAGTCTTTTCAAAAGACTTACCTTTAGCGATACCATGTAAGTTCATATATTTCTCCTTCTATATACATATCTATAAACTCTTTCTGGATAGACCGTCAAATCTATCTCAGTCAATAATGTTACAAATATAATTTTATACAATTAATATTATGTTATACATCTATTTTTGTCAATATGGTTACACCTAATGTAACCAACCATAATGAATTGAGTATATTAAATAAATATAGTATTTATACTTGTGAAAGCTTATATATGACATATTCAACATAATACTAATCATTATATTCAACAATTGATGTAGTATAATAAAGAAAATACTAACTGCATTCTTGCATTACATTTTATATCTAACAGGAGGTTACTATGAATACATTAGAATGTATCAAAACTCGTCATAGTACACGTAAATTTAAAGCTGACCAATTATCTAAAGAACTTATCGATCAAGTGCTCGATGCAGGCCGTCGCGCTCCATCTGGCGGTAATACACAATTAACTCACTTCATGGTGATTACGAACCAAGATGTGCTAAAAGAACTCGTTACACTTGTTCAAGAGGAATATGGCAAAATGCCGATTACTGAGAATACATTGCCGTACATGGTAAATATCATTAAGATGTCTGCAGAAGGCAAATTTGTATTCAACTATGGTGCACCTGTGCTCATCGTACTAGCAAGCCAAGAAAACTATGCTAATAACTTTGCCGATGTGTCTTGCGCGATGCAAAATATGATGCTCGCTTGCAACGAACTCGACCTTGGCAGCTGCTGGGTGAACCAAATCCGTCACCTTCAAGACAACGAACGGATCCAAGCAAAAATGCGTGAACTAGGTTTAAAAGACGGCGAAAAAGTCTATGCTAGCCTTGCAGTAGGCTATCCAGACTTACCAAATGGTCTTAACCGTCGCGAAATCGAAGCCAAAGGCTATCCTGTAACCTATATTGATTAATCGACACTAGAAACCATCTATTTCACAATATGAGTAAAATGACCTATAGAATGGTATGAGCACTGTATTACGCAATCATAGCATATAGGATACAGCATGTAATCAATTAGTGAAAATTAAGAATACCCGTATGATTACATATAACATATAAAATAAAAGCACTATCTATCCAATTACTCTAATTGAGGTTCTTCCGGAATAGATAGCGCTATTTTATTTACCCTTCAAATACGCGTTTGCGAGCAGCTTTTACAAGAACGGAATTGTCATCCTCTACTATGTGATTGGATTTATAAGCCCAACGTAACAATAATGCAGAGTTAGCCACTACGAGAAGGCTGCCACCGTTATGAACGAGGGCGCCCCATACTGGGGACAAAGTACCAATCATAGCTAAGATGATAGCTACGAAGTTCAAAATCAAGGAGAAAGAAAGATTGATTTTAATGGTAGTCATCATGCGTTTAGACAATGCTACAAGGTGAGGGATTTCTTTAACATTATCGTTTACAAGAACGATATCCGCTGCTTCTACAGCAATATCGCTACCAACACCGCCCATGGCGATGCCTACATCAGATTTTTTTAGAGCTGGCGCATCATTTACACCATCACCTACCATGGCAACGATGTTACCTTCTTGTTGTAATTGAGCCACAGTATTCATTTTATCTTCTGGCAAACAATCAGCGATAACATTCGGTACGTTCAAATGTTTACCAATTGTTTTTGCTGTTGTACCATGGTCACCTGTTAAAAGAACAGGCATAACATGAAGATCGTTCAAAGACTCTACTACGGCTCGGCTTTCACGGCGAACACGGTCAGCCAAAGCCACATACCCAGCCAATACACCATCTACCGCAACATATACAATAGATGCACCACGGTTCAAGTGATCATGAACAGCTGCTTTCACAGAGTCCGTAATAGACACATTAGACAAGGCCATCATTGCTTCGTTACCAGCTAACACAGACTTAGTATTTACAGTAGCCTCTAAACCTTTACCAGGCACCATGCGGAAAGAATCAACAGAATCAAAGCTTTCACCATGACGGGACATAAAGCCATTTACAATCGCCTTGCCCAATGGATGCTCGGATTTAGTCTCTACAGATGCCACCAAACGATACAATTCATCAGCATGCATAGAACCCACTGTTTCAACAGCAGTCACCTCAGGCGTACCATAAGTCAATGTGCCTGTTTTATCAAAGGTCATTGTATCAACCTTCGCCAAACGTTCCATAATATTGCCGCGGCGAACGAGGAAACCGTGTTGGCTCGCATTAGAAATAGCCGCCATAATCGCTGCTGGCGTAGCCAATACAAGAGCACAAGGGCAGAATACAACTAGAATGGTTACGGCACGAATGATTTCACCAGTCACTACATACGTACCAACTGCTGCCAAGAGCGCAATCACTACGATCCAAGTGGCCCAACGGTCAGCGAGACTAACGATTTTCGCATTGCCTGGATCAGTAGATTTAACGAGCTTAATCATGCGTTGAATAGAGCTATCTTCGCCCTCTTTGGTTGCCGTCATATCGAAGGCACCAAATTGGTTCACCGTACCAGAGAATACTTCGTCGCCAATCGTTTTATCGACAGGCATGGACTCACCAGTCATAACGGATTGATCAATCGCTGTATCACCCGTCAAAATCGTGCCATCTACAGGGATTACTTCGCCTGGCAACACGCGGATTACATCGCCTACCGTTACGATATCTGCAGGCAATACCTCTTCTTTGCCATCACGAACAATACGCGCTGTTGTAGGTGTCAATTTAACAAGACGTTCAATGCCTGCTTGCGCTTTAGACACAGTGAACTCTTCAAGCATCGCACCTAGCTGCATGATAAAGGCAATCTCTGCAGCCGCAAATACTTCACCGATAGCTACCGCTGCGATAAGCGCCAAGGATACCAAGAGATCTGCTTTTACGTCGAACTCTTCGTACATGGCAACTGCAGCACCCCATACGATAGGCAACCCACATAATAAAATAGTGAACCATGCCCAGTCGAACGGTAATCCCAAACGAACATCTAATAAACTAAATACTACACCGATACCACCAGCTACTAATGTGATCTTTTCACGATTCAAATCAAACCACTCTGCTACCTTGCTCCACCGTTCCATATATACCTCCTGTGAAAGCTTATATAATGCTATGTACACATTTGTTATGGTCTATATACATGCGTCCATGTATATGACCTAAGATAAACAACATATATCTGCGTATTGCTTAATCTCTATAGTTTGTTGTTTATCCTTTTAATGTTACTTCTTTATATACCAATGGGGGTATACCCTATATTTATTTTATACCCCCATGGGTATATTCGTGTCAATAATGAAATATGTACAAATATTCATATATAGGTAAAAGCACAGATAAATACTGGATCTATCCAAATTATATAATTCGTGCATTAGCCTATTACACAAATGCATGAGCAATCATTCATATATAAACCTCATCAATATTCCAAAATAGAAGATATTTTAATGACCTATAATCTATGCGCTAAGCCCATAATGGTGTACTAAAATAACTATTTATCATACTTAAAAATAAAATATAGTCGACTTAAAGTCATACATGGTATGATTAGAATGGCATTTTATAGAAAGGATGTGTGATGATGTCGATTTTCTCTCCAGCTCCTCACATTGAACGATTACCAGAGGGGCAAATCGATTCCACCTACAAACGTCTTCGTAAAGAAGTCTTTGCAGGTACATTTATTGGTTATGCTACATTCTATTTGATCCGCCAAAATTTTAGTTTGGCTGTTCCGTACATGATTGCTGAGTACGGCTACACAAAAGCGGATCTTGGTATTGTCATGACCCTCTTATCCGTAGCGTACGGTATAAGTAAATTTGTTATGGGTAATGCGTCTGACCGCTCTAACCCAAAATTCTTCTCCACAGTAGGTCTATTGCTCAGTGCTTTAGTTATGTTATTATTCGGCACCTTACCTGGTGTTTTAAGCAGTATTCCTATTATGTGCGTGCTCGCCTTCTTAAATGGTTGGTTCCAAGGTATGGGGTATCCTCCATATGCGAAAAATATGGTAACTTGGTTCTCCCGTTCTGAACGCGGTGCTTGGTGGTCCTGGTGGAACGTGTCCCATAACCTCGGTGGCGGCATCATTGCACCACTTGCTACTTTAGGTATCTATTTATTTGGTACATGGCATAGTATTTTCTTCTTCCCTGCGATTATTTCTATCGTTTTAGCCATTGTAACATTTGTATTGTTAAAAGATACGCCTCAATCCTGTGGTTTACCGCCTATTGAGGAATATAAACATGAACCAGTAGCAGCTGAAGTAAATGATGAAAATAAAACTACGTTTAAGGAAATCTTCTACAAATATATTTTGCATAACAAATACTTATGGTACCTTGCAATTGCGAATATCTTTGTATACTTTATCCGTTATGGCGTAGTAAGTTGGGCTCCTACCTATTTAACTGCTGTAAAAGGCTTTACAAAAGAAGGTTCCCGTTGGGCTTACTTCTTGTATGAATGGGCTGGTATTCCAGGCATGCTCGTAAGCGGCTACTTAAGTGACCGTGTATTCCGCGGCCGCCGTGCTCCAGCTACGATCTGCTTCATGCTATTCGTTATCTTGGCTATCCTCGTTTACTGGTTCAACCCAGCAGGCAATATCCTTATCGATAACCTAGCACTTATCGCTATCGGCTTCCTCATCTACGGTCCAGTTATGATGATCGGCCTTCAAGCAGCCGACATGGTTCCACGTGTAGCAACAGGTGGTGCTACTGGTCTTACAGGCCTTCTTGGTTACCTCATCGGTTCCGCTGGTGCTGGTGCCTTCATGGGTCTCATGGTTGACCTTTATGGTTGGGATGGCGGCTTCGTAGCCCTCGTTGGTGCATGTATCCTCGCTATCGTATTCCTACTTCTCACACTTGGTGATAAATCCCAAGCTAAAAACTAATCAACAACAAACCGTTGTATGAACGCAAAAATCCCCTAGTAACGCATCGTTACTAGGGGATTTTATTATGTCTAAAACTATATACAGCACTAAATTCTATGCTACACACAAAGAACCATTTAAAACTTTCAAATTATACACGAGACCAAGTCGTGCCAATCCGTGTAATGCTACAGCCGTAACAGGATCAATGAAGCCAAATACACCAGCACCGATAATGGCAATGTGGAATAAAATGGACACGATGAGTAGGCCTAAATGAGACTGCTTTGTTCCTTTTGAAAGCTCCGATACAGGAGATGCGTCATCCACAAGAGATCCCATCATAAGCGCCACTAAGATAAGCTCCAAGGAACATGGGCAAAGTACCAATAACAATGTTACAGTATGTATGAAATCCTGTGTCAATGCAAAGGAGCCCATAGATAATAGCAATACAGCCACAACAATAACAGATGAATAATTGTTAATGCCCTGACGCATAGCAACGAGTTGAGATGGCATGGCAGGAAGCATGTCATCATCTAAGGTATAATGTGGCTCACCTGTGATAAGCTGTTCCAAAAAGAAGCCCAACTGTACAATGAGGCCCACATAAGCCGCCGTATGATAATCACCAATTGAAATAAGCGCTACCATAGCTACAACGATGAGAAAATTAGCGTGGATCTCTAAATGCTTCAAAATACTTTGAACGCTATTGATGAGCAGCGGCAAACCACAAACAAGAACCGTCACCCAAGCCAAATCAATTACGGGATTAAGCGCCTCTGTAATCACATCTAATAACATAAATAAAACACCTAGCGCTAAAATAGCACCTTGCGTGAATAGCGACACCTGCGCCGATAAAGACTGTAAAAATTTCATATAGACCTCTCTATACACTAGAACCGTCCTTACTTACTCCGGAAATAAAACAAAAAACAACACAATATTAATTCAGAACTCTCTATACCTAAATTAATTCAAAACCCTATGAACCTAAAGTATTTTATGAATCTATGTACCCATAGGGGTATATCTACAATGTAAACATTATACAAAATACATGAATTATATACAAATTATTTTTTTCGATAACGGTAAAGAACTATAATCTCTAGATAGAATAGGAGAAGAACAAATTCATAAAAATAATCTCTCCCTTAAATAATCTAAGTATAAGTGATGATTTCTTTATTAGACGCAGAAAGAACAAGTCCCTATCTCTAAAAATGACAGTCCCTTAAGAGCTTTTGTTGAAAGCTCTTATTTCTTTATTAGACGTAGAAAGAACAGGTCCCTAAAATCGACTTAACTCACTATGGAGGCTCTTCCCAGAGGACTTAATTGAAGAGTCAAATTTCATATAAAAGGAAAAGCCCCTATCTCTAAAAATGACTTAGCTCGCTATGGAGGCTTTTAGAGATAGGGGCTTGACCCAAGTTATGAAATTAGAGCTTCAACGCCTCAATCCATTCGGCTTCTTTAAAGCCAACCAGAACTTTATCTTCAAGTACCAAGATAGGACGTTTTACAAGCATACCATTAGATGCTAGAAGAGCTAATTTTTCTTCTTCGCTAAGGTTTGGCAATTTATCCTTCAATTGTTGTTCACGGTAAATCATACCAGATGTATTGAAGAATGCTTTTAAGTCTTTACCAGACTGTGGATACCATGCAGCGATTTCTTCAGCTGTAGGATTTTCAGACTTAATGTCACGATCTGTGTATGTAATATTATGATCATCTAAGAATTTCTTTGCTTTTTTGCATGTTGTGCATTTAGGATATTCAACGAATAACATAGCGTCTCCTTATAGTAATACTTAATATTTTAACGATATATTTATAAATTAAGTGTACCAAATACATCGAAAATTATCAATCAGCAGTACATTGATTTGTAATACATCTTATATTCTTCAGATCAGCTTGAAGCCCCTCTGTATCCTCTGCCTCAAGCAAATCTAAATCCATCTGTAGTCTTAAAAAAAGACCTATACGCCCTACTGTTTCCCATATAAATCAATGCGAAGCGGTTAGAGAATATAGGTCTTATAAGATGTAGTAAGTTGTAGCAAATAAAGAGCTAATTATAGCTTAATATAATATAACTAATATCCTAGCTGAGATAATTTAGATAATACAAACCTTATTTATAACAAGAATGTAAGTCCCATAGCCACAAAGATGGCAGGCAATAGGTTTGCGATACGTACTTTACCAGGCCAAATGAGGTCGATACCGACACAGAAAATTAGAATGGATCCAACATAGGACAGATTATCGATAGCGCTCGGTGTCATCAACGGTGCCGCAATATGAGCCATAGCAGTGATAATCCATTGCGTGATTCCAACAGGAATAAAGGAGAACAACGCCCCTTTCCCCATAGAAGAGGTCATAACCATAACGATGATACCATCGAGGATGCCCTTTAACAGCAACGTTTGATAGTTCCCTGTCAGACCATCTTGAATAGAACCGAGAACGCCCATAGCACCTACAGTAAACGTAAGCGACGCCGTAATAAAAGCATGAGTGAACTGTGGATCACCAGTATTGCCAGTTTTTGCTTTTACCCAATCACCAAAGACAGTAATCCAACGGTTCAAATCAATAATCTCACCAATAATAGCGCCTACAACCATGCTAATAATCATCAACAGTGGCCCTGTAGTTTGCAAGGAGCCATTTACGATGACTAGCATATATTGCATGGCCCCACTCATCCCTAGGAGGAGTACGATAATACCACTCACCACCATGAGTGTCTGTTTCAAATTTTCTTTCATAAACCGACCAAATGCGATACCGCACAAGCTGCCAGCTATAATGAGACCAATATTAATGGCCGTACCCAAACCAATCATATATTTCCCTTTCTAAATCGTGAAAGTAATAGTTTAATATATCATCAGTATACCAACTACATCGAAATAAATCAATTTACATAGCAAAAAGCCCCTATCCATTTAAGGATAGAGGCTTCATGTTATTTGTATAGCTTTGAGAGAGAAGTATATGAGAGACCCGCCTTGGAGAGAGAGAATATATGTGTTTGTATATAAAGCGGGCCGACATATGATGGGCCGCTATCTTCCCATCACCTATAGTGTACACCTTAGAGTACGGTTTAATACAAATTCAAATTTGTAACATATTCCATGCAAAAAAGCTATTGTTAACCCTCATCATCGACAGGTAATCGTATACTCACTGTGGAGCTATTAATCTCATCAAAGCAAGGGCAATCCTTGCCATGATCATTGATAAGACCACTCGCTTGCAGATGGGAATAAATAGTAACAGGCCCTACAAACTTAAATCCCCGCTGCTTTAAATCCTTGCTAATCCGCGTAGACAAACCATTTTTTGCTGGCACATCCCCTTCTGGATGATTTTCATAAATAATTGTTTTATGATCTGTGAAAGCCCAGATATAATTGCAAAATGAACCAAATTCTAATTGAATCCTTTTAAACGCCAACGCATTGTTAATAATCGCTTCAATTTTAGGTCGAGACTTCAACATCCCCTCAGTCTGCATGATTCGCGCTACGTCGCTTTCACCATAAGAGGCAACCGCATCAATATCAAAATGATCAAAGCAATCTCGTATAATCTCTCGTTTATTCAAAATCGTAAGCCAACTAAGGCCACATTGGAGACTTTCAAGACAAAGGTGTTCAAATTGAAGACGATCATCATGAATCGGTCTACCCCACTCATAATCGTGGTACGCCTGATACAAAGGAGTCGTCGGCCATTCACAAGTCGCCATCACACACCACCATGAGCCCATACAAGAACGTCATACATAAGCGCCACAACGAGGCCCATCACGAGATGACCGCCTACGTAAAACGGCACGAGATAATAGATAAATAATAGAAGTGAATGTAAAGTTCTACGGAGCCATACAATCGGTGTAGATGTACCGCCGCCTACCTTACCATCTAACCAATTATGAACGATATAAATTGGCGTACCTAAACGGCGAATCCAATCAGGAATGGGCTTACCAGGATTCAAGCCAGGACAATACAAAATAACTAGCGGTAAAGCCACCGCATCAAGAGTGAGTAGCACTGTTAAGGTCAAGGAGAACAAATCCACCTCGCCTTCCCAAGTCAATGGATGTGCCATAAAGCGGAGGGCCCATAAATAGGCTTTATATACGATATACGGTTCTAATAGCACTAACAAGGGCTTCACTACACTCATGGGACTACCTATATAAACACAAAATAAGAAAACTACGCATTCGCGTAGTCAATTTTATACTATTATTATATCAGATTTTACACTTTTTGTGGGGTTAAAAATCATAAAATTTCATCAAGATATACAATTTATAGTAGCCCTAAACAAAAGAACCCACTATATAAGCTATTCCTCACTATTAGTTCATATATACTTATTTTTCATCGATTTTATGACTTATTTTG
>CAKPXR010000011.1 GCA_934202215.1 uncultured Veillonella sp. | reverse complement strand
CTGGAGACGGCCTGGGAGGATAGGAAGCCGCTGATTAAGCTAAAGGCACACCTGAGGGTGTGTCTTTTTTTATGTATAGCTTCCTATCCTCCCAGGGTACCTGGTAAGTAGGGCAGTAGAAGATGGAGGAGTGAAACGACGACAGATTCACTGCATCGCTTTCTTCCGAACGTAAGATTTACCGAGTATACATTAGCTCCAACCGATACTGCGGTGCGTAGCACCTATGGTATCGTACCGTAAAGTAGTTGAGTAAATTAAAATAAATCCCTATAAGACATATTATTATAGAATCATAGGGCTTATTTCTTAATAGTAATATATTACAAATTAATTTATATACAAAAAAGAGCTGCTTAAGCAGCTCTAGATTAATTATTCTACACCAACCATTACGTTAGTAGCTTTGATAACAGCGTACACTTCTTTACCTACTGTTAAGCCTAATTCTTTAACAGATTGAATTGTAATATCAGCGGTAAGGATATTATCATTACCTACATTAATTTTAACAATTGCATTTACGGCACCTTCTTGAATCTCTACGATAGTACCTTTTAATTGGTTTCTTGCGCTTAATTTCATACTTGACTCCTTATGAGAATTATACAATACAAATTTATACTCATAATATTATTATACTATTATACTATTATACATAAAAAGCCATGATATTTATCACATCATAGCTTTTTATACATGGAGCGGGCGAAGGGAATCGAACCCTCCTCTCAAGCTTGGGAAGCTCGCATTCTACCGATGAACTACGCCCGCATGATGTACATATTGTATCATACTACAATATATACATTCAAGTGGAGCTTATTTATATACTCTATACCTATAACGGTATTTGTATTGTATTCATATAAGAATAGATGTATAAAATAATGAGAAAGGAGGCATATGTATGTCAAAAATTTATAAAATTCATAAATGGTTATCTATAGTTTCTGTGCTATTTTTCTTAATGTTTTGTATTACAGGACTTATCCTCATGTTTAGAAGCGAATTAAATTCTTGGGCTCAGGGAGGGACCCATCATTCAACTTCATCAATGGCGATGAGTCAACAAGAAATGCCTATTTTTAATTATGCTGATGAAGGTGCCTTATTAGTGAAAGAAAAATATCCGTCTAAGGATATTTTAAATATTTCTCCTGCTATGGGGGCCTCACATCTTTTACGTTATCGCATTATTGATACATCTGCTACTGTAGCTCCGCCAGCACGTATGGGGATGGGTGGGGATTATGCATTATATAATCCTGAAACAAAGGCTCTCATTACGATGCATCATGAAACACCTACGCATCCTTGGGTTCGCAGTTTGTTACATACGCTTCATCAACTACATACAAGATTAGATTTTGGTAAAACAGGAATTTACATTGTAACGATCTTATCTTTATTATGTAGCTTATCCATTATTTCTGGTATTTTCTTATATGCACCATTTCGTAAAAACTTTGCTAAATCTACTGTATTGTCTAACCATATGAAATTAAGTACATTGCATCGAGAATTTGCTATGGTCGCCACTGTATGGGGCTTTATCTTATGCATTACAGGGGTATGGATAGGCGGATTTTTTATCGCTAATGACAGATATAATGCAGATGTACTATACTCTGCAAAGCAAGAGCTTTCAGTAGGTCAATCTGACATTTTACAACCATCTGAAGCTATCTCTCGCATTATGAAAGCATATCCTGATCGTCAGCTTATATCTATAGATTATCCATCTAAATTTAATAATTATCACTATGCATTTTATTTAGGCGCAGAAAATGATGATGATCCAGCCATGTTCTTAGGGCAACCAGTCTATGCTAATTTATATACTGATTCTACTAAGGATATGTATTCTACAAAAAATATCCCCTGGTATTTTTGGGGCATGACTACAATGATTAATCTCCATATTCATAATCATAATACAATGGTACTTAAAATTTTATGGGCCATCTGGGATATCGTTCTTATTATAGGTATTGTAACAGGTATTATGATGACTATTAAAAAGAAATTTGGCAAAACTTGTGTTTTGGCATCTAAAGCATCAGTTGAAATTAAACATGTTTGGTGTATACCAATCTGTTGTAGTATGTTAGTATTACTTGGATTTTTTATGCCACTTTGGTCCAATCCAGTTACAAATACCATAGCAGCTATTTGTTTATCTATTCCTCTAGTTGTATTTCTTATTTCTTTAATTAGAGGATTTAATCATTAATTCATTGTATTCTTCGTATATCCAATGAGCGTGGTTCATCATTAGCTTATTGATTATTTTCGAAATGAAATGATATAATAAATTTAAATAAATGATTTTTATGTATAGAATTTTTTATTTATATTTATAATTGAGAAAGTGGTAGTTATTATGAATTATATAAAAGCATTTATTCAGTCTGAATCATCTGGTGGTATTATGCTCTTATTTGCCGCTATTCTTGGTGTTATAATAGCAAACTCTCCTGTAGCAGAGCAATATTTTTCTATTATGCATGTATACTGGGGACCAATGGATATACTGGAATGGGTAAATGATGGGTTAATGGCACTCTTTTTCCTCTATGTAGGGCTAGAGATTAAATCTGAAATGATTTCTGGTGAATTAAACACTAATTCCAAAAGGGTATTACCACTCTTGGCCGCTTTTGCAGGTGTTGTCACACCTGCTTTAGTATATTTTTTAATTGCTGGTTCTGTTCATGAGTATACGCATGGCTGGGGTATTCCAACGGCTACTGATATAGCATTTGCCATAGGTGTTATTATGATGCTAGGAAGGCGTGTTTCACAGGCTATGAAAGCATTTCTTTCTGCCTTGGCAGTTATAGATGATTTAATTGCTATTATTGTTATAGCTATCTTCTATGGTGCCGGTGTGGATTTGCCATACTTGATTGGTGCGGCTATTGTAACAGGTGCATTGTGGTATACTAACAAACATGGCTACGTAAGACCAGTATTATATGGTGTATTAGGTTTAGTTCTTTGGTACTTTGTTTTAAAGTCTGGTGTTCATGCAACTATTGCAGGGGTCGTCTTAGCTATGACTATTCCTGCAACAGGTAAACTTGATGGCGAAACAGTATATCCTATGCATAAATGGGCAGATAAACTGAAGTATTGGGTTAATTTCTTAATTATTCCTTTGTTTAGTTTCTTAAATGCAGGTGTATCCTTTTCTGATGTTTCAGCAGATCATCTATTTCATCCTGTTGTACTAGGTGTTTCATTGGGGCTTATTTTAGGTAAACAGTTTGGTATTTTCTCTGCTGTTTTCGTTTTAGTTAAATCTAAAATTATTAAGATGCCTACTAATACAACATGGCCAGAGGTCTATGGTACCGCCATTGTTTGTGGTATTGGTTTTACTATGAGCTTATTTGTGGCTACATTGGCATTTCCACCGGGTGTAACTCAAGAAATGTCAAAAATAGGTATCTTTATAGGCTCTATTATTTCTGGCTTATTAGGTGCCATAGTCTTAATTGTGGCATATAAAATGAGAACTCTTAAGCATAAATAATGAACTTATAATATTAGGAAGGAATCATATGGAACGAATATTTGTATTTTTACGTTCTCCTGGTTCGGCTACAGCTGTTTTACTAGGATCTACACTTATTGCGTTAATCGTAGCAAACTCTCCTTTAGTGACACAGTATATGTCATTGGTTAATTTGAAACTAGGCCCATTAACAACTATGGAGTGGGTTAATGATGCATTGATGGCGATTTTTTTCCTCTTTGTAGGGTTAGAAGTAAAACGTGAATTGGTGAGTGGCGAACTCAATACGAATGCTAAGCGTATAATGCCTGGCATTGCTGCACTGTTTGGTGTTTTAGTACCTGCTATTATTTACTATCTTATTGCTGGCTCTAGTGAAGTTTTTGTTCATGGTTGGGCTATTCCAACAGCGACGGATATTGCTTTTGCTATAGGTGTAATAACGGCATTGGGCTCTAGAGTACCTAACTCTATGAAGGTATTTCTAACAGCTTTAGCTGTCATTGATGACTTAATTGCCATCATTGTTATTGCTATATTCTATGCAGCAAATATAGATGTATTTTATTTAGTTGCCTCTATTCTTGTAACGGGACTATTAATTTATTGCAATAGAGCTGGTTATGTTAGATCCCTATCGTATATTATTCTTGGTATTATTTTATGGTATTGTATTCTTCGTTCTGGTTTACATGCTACTATGGCAGGTGTAATTTTAGCGATGACAATTCCTGAACGCGGTAAAATTGGTCGTAAATATGTTAGACCAATGCAACATTGGGAGCATTATCTATCTAATTGGGTAAGTTTTGTTATTGTTCCTATCTTTGCATTTTTCAATGCCGGAGTAAATCTTGGTGGATTTAGTGTAGCCGATTTAACTCATCCAGTTGTTTTAGGCGTTGCACTAGGTCTTATTTTAGGAAAACAAATCGGTATCTTTGGTGCTATGTTTGGAATGATTAAATTAGGTGTTGTACCTATGCCAGCAGAATCCAATTGGAAATTTATTTATGGTACCTCCATTGTATGTGGTATTGGTTTTACTATGAGTATCTTTGTTTCTGTGCTAGCTTTTGATCCCGGTCATGCTCAAGAGATGGCTAAGGGTGGCGTATTAATAGGCTCTATTATTTCCGCAATCATTGGTTACACGTATTTATACATAGTTGGTGCTAAACGTAAAGAATGCCATATTGGTGTATACCATAACTGTTAAAATTAAATACTTTTATCAAAGTCTCCATTATTAATTCTAAAAAATCTGAAGTTTAAATATATTTTTTACTTAGAATAAGAGTTGATAATGGAGATTTTATTTCATTGGTATCTTAAATTTCTATGATATATATGTAGTACTAGATTTGAGATATAGTTAATAAACTGCATTATATATGTATTTTTTTATATTGTAATCTTAATATGGTTTATAGATTATTTAAAACTGTATAGTATACTACTGATGTAAGGTGAGGTGTATATGGTAAAAAAAATAATTATTACATGTACGCTTGTTTGTATGACTACAATGATATCTTCTGTATCATTGGCAAAAACGATTGATCGGGGACAACGGGGCCACCATGTTAGCAAGGTGCAAACTATGTTAAAGCATCAAGGTTTTTTACATGATTCTATAGATGGTATTTACGGTCATAATACAGAGCAGGCGGTACGAAAATTTCAAAAGTCTAAAGGGCTTGCTGTAGATGGTCGGGTTGGTCCTACTACGATGAATGCTTTAGAAAAGATGGAGACTCGTTATGGCGGACATGGTACCGAATTAAGTCATAACGGTGTGCCGAATAAATACTCTCGAGTTTTAACTATGCAAGCTAGTGCTTATTCTGCTCAAGACCCTGGAAATGGCAATTATACAGCTACTGGTAGTCGTTTAAAGAAGGGCATTGTATCTGTAGATCCTAAATTAATTCCATTAGGTACGAGATTATACGTTGAAGGTTATGGTTATGCTATAGCGGACGATGTTGGTGGTGCTATTAAAGGTCATAGAATTGATTTAGCCTACGATTCACGTTCTGAAGCATTACAGTTTGGTCGTCAAACTGTAAAAGTTTACGTTTTATAATATAAACTCTCTAGAAAATATATATTATTGTAATAGACTATACGGTCTAAATTTACAGTATTATATAAGGACTAGAGAGTTTTTATTTTACCGAATTATAGTGTTTTTATAACCTCGAATATTCGGAAATTATGGTATAATAAATAAAAGATATATTTGAGATAACTCATGATTTTTATTAGATGAGTACAATCAATTGTTATATGATGAATGGTAAAGGAAATTCTATGGATAAAGTACGGCGTGTAGAACGCATGGTGGCAATGACAAAATTGTTAGTTGATTCACCGCAAAAGTTAATTCCTTTAAATTATTTTTGTGATTTCTTCGGTATGGCTAAATCTACAGTTAGTGAAGATTTAACTTGTGTGAGACAGTCTATGGAACATTTTCAGCTTGGCACATTAGAAACTGTGGCGGGCGTAGCGGGAGGGGTACGCTTTATTCCCCATCGGAAGGGTACTCAAGCCAATGATGTTTTACGAGATGTGCAAACTCGATTGATGGAATCAGATCGTATCATTCCAGGTGGTTTTATTTATATGTCAGATATTCTCTATGACTGGCATGTAATGACACGTCTTGGTGAAATTATTATGACTCGCTTTATGGATCGAAATCCTGATTATATTTTGACGGTTGAAACGAAGGGGATTCCATTAGCTGTTATGGTCGCACGTGCTTTTAATAAGCCTCTCGTTATTGCTCGTCGTGATAGTAAGGTAACAGAAGGGTCTGCTATTAGTATTAACTATGTAACGGGTTCTTCTGGCCGTATTCAGACTATGACTCTAACAAAGAGGGCTATTCCTCCTAATGCTAGGGTTTTAATTATCGATGACTTTATGAAAGCAGGGGGAACTGCGAAAGGGCTTAAGGAACTTGTTTTAGAGATGAGTGGTGTCGTTGTTGGTACAGGCGTTCTTGTAGCAACGGCAGAGCCAAATCCAAAATTAATCGATGATTATGAATCATTATTTACGTTCTATGGTATTGATGAAAATACAAAGAAAATTAATATAGAACCAGTTTTTGATGAAGAATAACCAATTAATATTAGATACATTATAGTTAGATATAATGACTTTATAATGCATATTGGACAATGGGCTAATATGATGTAAGTACTATTAAAAAGTCAGATATATGAGAGATAACAGATAGGAGATTACTATGAATATTGCAAGCCTTATTTTAGCTGCTGGTAAGGGCACGCGCATGAAGTCTAAATTGCCAAAGGTATTGCACAAGGTTGGCGGTAAGGCGATGGTAGAGCGCGTTCTTGAAACGGTTCAGTCTATCGGTACAAATCGCGATGTGGTTATCGTAGGCTTTGGCGGTGACGCTGTTCAAAATTACTTAGGGGACCGTGCTGAATTCGTTCGCCAAGAAGAACAAAATGGCACTGGTCATGCTGTAAAAATGGCTCAACCAGTACTTGGCGATTATGATGGTACTATCTTATTACTTTGTGGCGATACACCACTTGTTACAAAAGAAAGTTTAGAAGCACTTTTAGAAGAACACAGAAACTCTGGTGCAGCTGCAACAATTTTGACAGCGCATATGCCTGATCCAACCGGTTATGGTCGTATTATTCGTAATGAAGAAGGCTCTGTAGTTCGCATCGTAGAGCAAAAAGATGGTAAACCAGAGGAATTAGCTGTTCAAGAAGTAAATACTGGTATGTATGCTTTTGATAGCAAAAAATTATGGCCTTGCTTAGATCAACTATCTGATGATAATGCGCAAGGTGAACTGTATATTACTGATGTAGTTGGTATTCTTGTAAATGGTGGTGACAAGGTAAGTGCGTACATGACTAAAGACTTTGAAGAGTCTTTAGGTGTAAACTCTCGTTTGCAATTAGCAGAAGCGGAATCTATTCTGAAACATCGCAAAAACGTTGAGCTAATGACTGCTGGTGTAACTATTATTGATCCTGCAAATACTTATGTAGCTCCTGAGGTAACAGTAGGGGCCGATACAATTTTGCATCCTGGTACAATCCTTGAAGGTGATACTGTAATAGGTGAGCGCTGTGAAATTGGTCCACACACTCGTTTGACGAATGTAAAAGTAGGCAATGATTCGATTATCCACTTCACATATGGTCATGACTGCGAAGTAAAAGACGGTGTAGATGTAGGCCCATATGTTCACTTGCGTCCTAATACCGTGCTTGGTAATAAGGTTCATGTAGGTAACTTTGTAGAGGTTAAAAACTCCAATGTTGGGGAAGGTACTAAGTTCCCACATCTTTCCTACATCGGCGATAGCGACGTAGGCTCTGGTGTTAATATTGGTTGTGGTACGATTACTGTAAACTACGATGGTAAAGTTAAACATCGTACGACAATTGGCGATGGCGCTTTCGTTGGCTGTAATAGTAACTTGGTAGCTCCTGTAACGATAGGTAATTATAGCTATGTCGGTGCAGGTTCTACCATTACTAAAAATGTACCAGATAAGGCGTTAGCCGTAGGTCGTAGCAAGCAAATTGTGAAAGAAAATTGGGTAACTGACGATACTTTCAAAAAGAAATAAAAAAATATTATAATTTTTTAACACAATTAGGGCAAAATAGTATACAATAAAAAGGCAATAGTGTGTATCTGTAATGGATGATTATGGATAAGTAACCAGTATAGGAACAGATGAAAGGGTAACAAAATGGCATTTGAAGACGGCAAAAAACTTAAAATTTTCACAGGTAATGCGAATCCTGCATTGGCAAAGGAAATTTGTGATTATTTAGGTTTGCCTTTAGGTGAAGCATTTGTAGGTCGTTTTAATAATGGCGAAGTACAAATTATGATTGATGAAAGCGTACGTGGCAAAGATGTATTTATCATTCAACCAACTAGCTATCCTGTAAATGATAATTTAATGGAATTAATGGTTATGGCTGATGCGTTGAAACGCGCTTCTGCACGCCATATCACAGCTGTAGTTCCTTACTATGGCTATGCTCGTCAAGATCGTAAAACTCGTGGTCGTGAACCAATTACTGCAAAATTAGTAGCTAATTTAATGCAAACTTCTGGTATTACACGTCTTGTAACAATTGACTTGCATGCAGGTCAAATTCAAGGTTTCTTTGATGTGCCAGTAGATCATTTGTATGGTGCATCCATTTTAGCGAAATATATTAACGAAAAAAATCTTGAAGATGTTATCGTTGTATCTCCAGATCTTGGTGGGGTAACTCGTGCCCGTGATTTGGCTGACCGCATTGGTGCGCCAATTGCAATCATCGAGAAAAAACGTCCTGAACCAGGCGTAGCTAAAGTTATGAACCTTATTGGCGATGTAAAAGGTAAAAACTGCATCATCGTTGACGATATTGTAGATACAGCAGGTTCCCTTGTAGAAGGCGCTAAAGCATTAGAAGAATTTGGTGCAAAATCTGTTATGGCTGCTGTTACCCATGCTGTATTAACAGACCCAGCAAGTGAACGCATTGCAAACTCTAACATTAAAGAGCTTATCGTAACAAACACAATGCCATTACCAGAAAATTGCAAATTAGACAATGTAACGCAATTATCTGTAGCTCCATTATTGGGCGAAGCAATTATGCGTATCTTTCATGAAGTTTCAGTAAGTAATTTATTTGATAAATAATAGGTGATTCTTGAAATTAGTAGTAGGCCTTGGTAATCCGGGCAAGCAATATGAAGCGACAAAACATAATATTGGGTTTATGGTTATCGATGCCATTGCAGATAGCGTGTCTCACACGCCTTGGAAAGAGGAACAACGTGCAGAGGTGTGCAGTATTACTGTAGATGGTGAGAGGGTATTGCTTGTAAAGCCACAAACATTTATGAATGCCAGTGGTGAATCTGTAGGTCCGTTGATGCGGTATTATAAGATTGACTCATCTGACGTGTACTGTATTTATGATGATATGGATTTACCGGTAGGCAAATTACGTATTCGACCAAATGGTAGTTCTGGTGGTCATAATGGGATTAAATCCTTGATTTCCCATATAGGCACAGAAAACTTTCCACGTTTCCGCGTAGGCATTGGTCGTCCATTACCACAATGGACTGTCATTGATCATGTGTTAGCACCATTTAGTGAAGAATCACAAGAGAAGGTACAAAAGGGTATCAAGGATACTGTGAAAGCAGTATTAGGTACTTTAGAAGTGGGTATCGATAAAGGGATGAATCAATTCAATCCGAAGCGTCGCCCACAGCGATAAATAACATGCATAAGGGCATGAGTCTCATTGAGATTCATGCCCTTTTTACGAGGTATATATGAGTAATCAAGAAAGAATGCCTTTTGTAGAGGCCTTAGAATCATATAAAAAACAACATTTTGTGCCTTTTCATACACCAGGCCATAAAATTGGTGTAGAAGCACCTCAACTACTAAAAGACTGGATGGGACCGGCACTACCCTATGACTTAGGTATTATGTATGCCTTAGATGATTTACATGAACCTGAAGGGGATTTAAAAGAGGCTCAAGATTTAACAGCTGAGTTATATGGAGCAGATCATTGTTGGTTCTCCATTAATGGTACTACTGCTTTGATTGAAGCGATGATTATGGGAACCGTAGGTCCTGATGAAAGCATTATCATTCCTAGAGAAGCACATCGTTCCGTTATCAGTGGACTTGTGTTATCTGGTGCAAAGCCGGTTTATATGGATTGCAAATTCGATGAGCGCTGGGGTATTCCCTTAGGTGTATCGTTGGACGATGCTGTCAAAACCATGGATGCAAATCCAGAAGCAAAGGCGATTCTCTTGGTGTATCCAAACTATTATGGTGTAGGTGTGGATATTGTAAATATTGTGAAAGAAGCACATAAACGAGGTATGATTGTTCTTGTTGATGAAGCGCACGGACCTCATTTACCATTTTCAAAAAATTTACCTATTGAAGCTATTGCTGCAGGTGCAGACTTAGTGGCTCAGAGCACGCATAAATCGGTAGGCTCATTAACACAAACCTCTTGGCTATTAGGACAAGGTAAGAGAATCAATAAACGTTGTATTACGCAAATGCATCAAATGCTACAAAGTACGAGCCCTAATTATATTTTCCTTGCCTCCTTAGATATGGCTCGTCATCAATTAGCCACAGCAGGTAAGGCCTTAATAAGTCGAACTGTGGAATTGAGCCAATATTTACGTAATGAATTACATAAAATTCCCGGTATTACTACTATGGAATACAGAGACATAGAAGACCGAGTGGTAAACTATGACTGTACCAAGGTACTCATCGATGCTAAAGAACTAGGGCTTACAGGTGTTGCATTTGAACGGATGTTACGAGAACATCGTATTGAGGTAGAGTTAGTACAAGCTCATCATGTGCTAGTACTCATTACCATTGGTGATACAAAAGAATCAATAACGGCTCTTGTTCAAGCAGTACAAGCTATTAGCGATACGGTGCTAAGTAAGTCTTATGAATCAAATAATACAAAGGATGAGAATTTGCAAAATCTTAGCAAAGATTCAGCAGTATTGCCTGAGCCCATTGTACGTGTAACGCCTCGTAATGCTATGTATGCCAATCGGGAGCAAGTACGGTTACAAGACGCACTTCATCGTATAGCAGGGGAGACTATTGCTTATTATCCTCCAGGGATTCCTTGTGTAGCAGTAGGTGAAGTGATTAGTGAGTCTGTGTTACAATATATAGAGAATCGTAAGGCTCTAGGTTATGTACCGAATGGGGCCGATGATATGACGTTGGAAACAATTTGGGTGTTACAGGAGTAATTATGGGGACTTTAATCATACTAGAAGGTGGAGATGGCAGCGGTAAGGCTACGCAAACTAAACTATTAGTAGAGCGATTAACTAAGGAAGGTCTTGCAGTTAAATCTGTAAGCTTCCCAAATTATGATAGCGGTGCTGCTATGCCTATAAAAATGTATCTAGCTGGAGAATTTGGCAAAGATGTGCATGATGTAAATCCTTATGTGGCAAGCTCCATGTACGCTATCGATCGCTTTGCTTCCTTTAGAACTGATTGGGAAGAGTTCTATAAAAATGGTGGTATCATCATTGCAGATCGTTATACTACATCTAATATGGTGCACCAAATGGTAAAATATGACGATCAGAAGGAACGTACTGCATTTTTAAATTGGCTTGAAGACTTTGAGTTTAATAAATTCGGCTTGCCTACACCTGATGCAGTATGTCTCTTAGATATGCCTCTTGGAGTGAGTGAAGCCCTTATGGCAGAGCGCACTGGTAAAACAGGAGGTAATACAGGGGATATTCATGAGGGAAATCATCAGTATTTAGTAGCTGTTCACGATGCCTATGAAGAGCTAGTAGAACGCTATCAATGGCACCGTATTCCTTGTGCTATTAAAGATGGTACTGGTCAATATGGATTACGTACCATTGAAGACATTCATAACGATGTATATCAAGCAGTAGTAAATCTACTACCTTAGGATAGGGCGACTCTTTTAAAAGTCGCCTTTTTCTTATATAATATTAATATTGAGTATGTATTGATAGGAGGGGCTATGACATATTTTGATTCTATAATTGGTCAAGATTCGATCAAGGCACACCTATCGGAACTTGTAAGTCGTAATGCATTACCGCATAGCCTTTTGTTTTATGGTGAAGCAGGTCTTGGCAAGCTAGATATGGCCATAGGTCTTGCATCTCTATTGTTGGGGCGCCAAGTATTTTCTCAACCAAAGGGAGAAGCTTATTTAGAAGATGTAAAAGAAGCACGTCTCGCCAATGGTGAGACGGAAAAACGCATCGAAGCAGAAGGCTTACCTATCTATATGGATAAGGGGGATGCCTTTTGGATTCGTCCTATGAAGACGACCTTAAAGGTAGAGCAGTGGTATTCATTATTGCAAGATCATCTGTCAGTAGCGGGCAATGGTAACCGCGTTGTCATTGTGGAGGACTTTCACACGGCTAATGCAGTTATGGCAAATGCTATGCTAAAAACCATTGAAGAACCACCTGAACAGGTGTATTTCATCATCATTACGAACAAGATTAACACTGTGTTACCAACTATCATATCTAGATGTATGGGGGTAGGCTTTAACAGTGTTGATATAGATACGATTCGCACGGCTCTCGTAGAGCGTGGCATCACTGGTGATATTGAGCAGGCTTTATTAGCCGGTCATGGTAATCCACAGTTAGTAGAAAAATTGGCTACGCAAGGTCGCATTGAAATGCTAGAGTTAGCCGTTAAGGTAATAGATACCCTTGCCTTTGAAACGCGATGGTTTTCTATGATTTCCTTAGCTTGTGAAAGTTTGCCTCGTGAAAACCTAACAGAATTGATGCATTGGTTGCGCCTTGTAAGTAGAGATATGATGGCTCTTAAGATGGGTGCACAAGATGGACAATTACAAGTACCTATGTACAAAACTCAATTATTACGATTATTACCGCGCTGGTCTATGCAAGCATTGGCTAAGGTTATTACCGAAACATTGCAAGCTGAACGGGCTTTGCGTTTACATATAAAAACCGCTCTCGTGGTGGACGGTCTTTGTATCGCCCTTCATGATGCTCGGGAGGAGGACTAAATGCTAACCATAGTTGGCGTACGCTTTAAAAAGGCGGGGAAGATTTATTATTTTCTGCCTGAACAATTAGAATTATTCGTTGGTGATGGGGTTATCGTTGAAACGGCACGTGGCGTCGAATACGGTACTGTTGTGATTGGACCTAAAGAGGTCTTTGAAGACACTGTTGTAGCTCCTGTTAAGCCTGTTATTAGAAAGGCAACACCAAAGGACTTAAAACAAATTGAGAAGAATAAAGAGCGCGAAGAAAAAGCCTTTGAAATTTGTCTCGAAAAAATTGGTAAACGTAAGTTGCCTATGAAACTCATCAATGTGGAATACACATTTGATATGAATAAAATTATATTCTTCTTTACTGCGGATGGGCGTATCGACTTCCGTGAGCTTGTTAAGGATTTAGCTACTGTATTTAGAACACGTATTGAGTTACGCCAAGTAGGCGTTCGTGATGAGGCTAAGGTCCTAAATGGGATCGGCACTTGTGGGCGCCCTTTATGCTGTTCTAATTTCTTAGGTGATTTCACACCGGTTTCTATTCGCATGGCTAAGGATCAAAATTTGAGTCTAAACCCTACGAAAATTTCTGGTGTATGTGGCCGCTTGATGTGCTGCCTTAACTATGAAGATGATTTATATAAAAAGGGTGGCGACCTATATGTTAAGAAGGAACGCCCTCAAGCTCCTCAAGATGTTGCACCTCCTGGGATTGGTAAAGAGGTCGTTACCGATGAAGGTATTGGTAAGGTCTTAAAAGTAAATCACCATAAACATACTGTGAAGGTACAGCTTGAAGCGGGCCGTACCATCGATTTAAAATGGTCCGAGGTGGCATTGCCTGATGAATGATCAAGAACGACTTGATGATTTAATTATAGATGGCTTACAAATTTATCAACGGACGGATATGTTTCGCTTTTCCTTTGATGCCATTGCGCTCATTCACTTTTGCCAGTTCAATGGTCGTCATTCCTATGTTGATCTTGGCACGGGAACAGGTGTTATGCCACTCATAGGTACGTCCTTAGGGGCAGGCCACATAACGGGTATTGATATTAATAAAACTCTTATCGAGTTAGCTCAGCGCAGTGTAGCTCACAATCACAAACAAAATGTGGTAACTATGGTATGTAGCGATTATCGGCACATGTCGTATCGCGATGTACAGGACAAACCATTTGATGGTGTTATTGTAAATCCCCCTTTTTATGATTGTGAAAGTGGTGCGAAGCCTACATCTGAAGAGCGAGCTGTAGCACTTCATGATGAACATACAACCTTAGAAGATGTTTTGAAGGCTGTACAGTCCTTTATTAAGTGCAAGGGGCGCTTGTGGATGATTTATAGTGCTAGTCGCCTCCAATATGTGCTACATGAACTGGAAGCAGCTAACTTTCAAGCTAAGCGCATTCGGTTTATTCACGGCATGGTAGATAAACCGGCGAAACTCGTATTAATAGAGGCTCTCTATCAAGGCCAGCCTGGCCTTGTATTAGAACCACCACTCATCGTTTATGAGAAACCAAATGTGTATACAAAGGAGGTGTCCTCTTGGTATGAACGATAACGAATGGGGCACCTTATACTTGGTGCCTACACCGATTGGTAATTTAGAAGATATGACGTATCGCGCAGTTCGTATCTTGGGCGAAGTAGATGCTATCGCTGCCGAAGATACGCGTCATACGGGTATCTTATTAAAGCATTTTGACATTAAGAAGCCTTTGATTTCCTATCATGAACATAATAAGGAAGAAAAGGGTGCTTATATTATGGAGCTTTTAATAGAAGGCCAGTCCATCGCCTGCGTTAGTGATGCGGGCATGCCTGCTATATCTGATCCAGGGGCTGACCTAGTAACGAAGGCTATTGAAAAAGGAATAACAGTAGTACCCTTGCCTGGTGCTAATGCGGCATTGACGGCACTCATTGCATCTGGTTTAGATACTAAATCCTTTACCTTTGCAGGTTTCTTACCGAAACGGGGGAAACATCGAGTTGAAGAATTACAACGACTTTCACAAGTAACGGGAACCTTGATGTTTTATGAAGCACCTCATCGATTGCAAGAGGTTTTACAAGATATGTATGAAGCCTTTGGTAATCGTTCCATAACGGTGGCAAGGGAATTGACGAAGAAGTTTGAAACCTTTGTGCGCACCGATTTGGAAAGTCTTGCAAATGATTTAGAACAGCTTACCTATAAAGGGGAATTCGTCCTCATCGTAGGTGGTGCTGATACAGTGGAATCTGATAGTACTGAAGTATCAGATGAACCAGTATCGTATGTAGAGGCTGTACAAGCCCTTGTAGATACAGGGGTACCTAAAAAAGAAGCAATTCGCCAGGTGGCAAAGCGTTTTAACGTTTCCCGCCGGGATGTATATAATATTGTAGAACGTTAAACCTTCCCATTCGAAGGTTAGAAGGAGGCTCATCATGGGAGACACAAAAAAAACGTATTATATTACGACACCAATTTATTATCCAAGTGCTAAGTTGCACATTGGTCATACCTATTGTACATCTGTAGCTGATACAATTGCGCGTTTTAAACGCTTAGCTGGTTATGATGTACGTTTCTTGACTGGTTCTGATGAACACGGTCAAAAAATTCAACGCGCTGCAGAAGCACAAGGTATTACACCTCTTGAATATACTACAAATATCGTAAACGGCTTTAAAGCATTGTGGGAAAAAATGCATATTTCCAACGATGACTTCATTCGTACTACAGATGAACGCCATGAGAAGGTGGTACAAGAGCTTTTCACTAAAGCGTATGAAAAAGGCGATATTTACAAGGCTGAGTATGAAGGTTGGTATTGTACACCTTGTGAAACATTCTGGACTGAGCAAAAGCTAGGTGAAAATCATACATGCCCAGATTGTGGCCGTCCTGTAGAGAAGGTTAAAGAAGAAAGTTACTTCTTTAAGCTCGCTAAATATACAGACCAATGGTTGAAATTTATTGAAGAGAACCCTGATTTTATTCAACCTGAATCTCGTCGTAACGAAATGATTCAATTCGTAAAACAAGGTCTTGAAGATTTAGCTGTATCTCGTACATCCTTTGACTGGGGTATCAAGGTACCATTTGATCCTAAACATGTCGTGTATGTTTGGTTCGATGCATTAGTAAACTATATTAGTGCACTCTCTCCATTTGATGGTGATGGTGAATTATATAAAAAATACTGGCCAGCAGATCTTCACTTAGTAGGTAAAGAGATTGTACGTTTCCATACCATTATTTGGCCTATGATGCTCATGAGTCTTGAGTTGCCATTACCTAAAAAGGTATTTGGACACGGTTGGATGATTGTTGACGGCACTAAAATGAGTAAATCCTTAGGTAATGTTATCGATCCTATTCCATTGATCGATACATATGGGGCAGACTCTTTGCGTTATTATTTATTGAGTGAAATTACGCTCGGTAATGACGGTAACTTTACATTGCCTAACTTTGTGACAAAAATTAATGCAGATTTATCTAACGATTTGGGTAACTTGTTGAACCGTACTATTGCGATGATTGAAAAATACCATGGTGGTGTGATTACAAAATGCGATGATATGGACGATTTGGATCGTGATGTATCCACAGTAGCTGTTCAAACTGCAAAAGATTTTGAAGCGGCTATGGAAAATATGGAGCTTAATAAAGCGATTAAATCCGTATGGGCCTTTATTGGTCGCATGAATAAATACATTGATGAAACAATGCCTTGGGTATTGGCTAAATCTGAAGATGCTCATGATAAAGCGCGCTTGCAATCTGCTATGTATCACTTAGCAGAAGCATTGCGTATCATTGCAATCTTAGTAAGCCCTGTTATCCCTGTAGGTGCTCCAAAAATCTGGGACCAATTAGGACTTGTAGGCTTTAGTGATGCTATACTAGAAAATGCTAAAACTTGGGGTGTATTGCCAACAGGTACAAAGGTTGTAAAAGGTGATCCTATTTATCCACGCTTTGACATTCCTGAAATGGTAGACGTTGTTGTGGAAGAGGAAGTTGACGAAGCTGTAGATACATCTAATATTCCACCATTAAAAGAAAACATTACGTACGATGATTTTGAAAAATTAGATCTTCGCGTAGCAAAAGTTGTAAGCTGTGAAAAGGTACCTAAGTCCAAGAAATTATTGAAATTTGTATTAGATATTGGTATTGAAGAACGTACTGTATTAAGTGGTATCTCTCAATATTATGAACCAGAAACTATGGTTGGTAAAAAGGTAATTTACTTGGCTAATTTGGCTCCTAAAAAGATGATGGGTATCGAGTCTTATGGCATGATTTTATCCGCATCTGATTGGGAAGAACATTTGGAAGTGACAAATATCGAATCTTTACCAGCAGGAAGTGTGGTTAAATAATGAAACTTTTTGATACACATGCTCATGTGAATGATGGCCGTTTTGATAATGACCGTGATGAGATGCTACAAGCCTGCTTTGATACAGGCGTAGAATACATTATGATTCCAGGGGTTGATCGAGGTACTGTTGAATCAGGCCTAGTTTTAGCGGAACAGTATGACCGTTTATTTGCCGCTGTAGGTACACATCCTCATGAGTCTAAAGATTTTACAGAGGAAGACTATGAGTTCTATAAGGATCAAGCCCTTAATAATGATAAGGTACGTGCTATTGGTGAAATTGGCTTAGATTATTACTATGATTTTTCTGACCGTGAAACACAGAAACGCGTATTCATTCGTCAACTAGAGCTTGCTCGTGAAGTAGATTTACCAATTATCATTCATGACCGCGATGCACATGGCGATATTATGAATATCTTGCGCAATGAAGGGAAGGATAATTGGGGTATCTTCCACTGCTACTCTGGTAGCTGGGAAATGGCAAAAGAAGCTATTAAATTAGGGTTCTACATATCTTTTGCGGGCCCTGTAGTATTTCCTAAATCTACAAATCTTAAAGAAGTGGCTAAACAAGTACCATTAGATCGAATTCTTATTGAAACAGATTCACCATATTTGACACCACCACCATTTAGAGGCCGTCGTAATGACCCAAGCAAGACTCAGTTTGTTGCTGAGGAAATTGCTGGACTTAAAGGTATGGCTGTAGATGAGTTCTGTGAGATTGCCTATAATAATGGTAAACGTGTATTCGGTATTGATTAATTTTGATGCCCATAAATATAGAGGCTCGTAAATAATATTAGTAAATTTATAATAGCCTTAGTTTGGATGTTAGAATAATTCTTATAAACTTTTAAAATGATAAATTAAAACGCGATTCTCCGGCATCAGTGAGAATCGCGTTTTTCTATGGTATACTAAAGTATATTCATACTGAACACAAAGTAAGATGAGGGTAGTAGCATGAAACGGATTGCATTTATAGATTTAGGTTCTAACTCTGTTAGATTTGTCATTTATGAGATTTCTAAAACGGGTAGCTATAGATTGATATATCAAGAAAAAAATAGTGTGCGCCTTAGTGAAAATATGTGGGGCACTCACGAATTAACCAATGAGGCCATGGAGCGTTCGTTGCGCTCTTTAAAAGCCTTTGTTCATATGGCAGAGGCTATGGAAGTAGATACCATAAAAGCCGTTGCTACAGCTGCAGTACGTTTAGCTAAAAATGGGAATACTTTTATTAAAGTTGTAAAAGAGCGAACTGGGCTTGATTTAGAATGTATTGCTGGTGAAGAAGAGGCTCGACTTGGATTTCTTGGGGTAATTAATACGATTGGTCTCAAAGATTTTATTATTTTTGATTTAGGCGGTGCTAGTACTGAGGTTACACTCGTAAAAAATAGACAGATTGTGAAAGCCGTTAGCATACCTATTGGAGCACTAACTTTAACGGGAACCTATCAAAAGGGAGATGAGTATACTACTAAAGAATTAGAAAAAATGACGAAAGCCGTAAAGAAAACCATTAAGGAACATTCTTGGCTTCATAATGTGAAACTTCCTCTATTAGGCATTGGTGGTACAGCTCGTAATATTGCGAAAATAGACCAACGTAAGCTATCATATCCCATTACGAAACTACATAACTATGAGTTGCCATATCATAGATTTCACGAAATCTTAGAAGATGTGAAGGGTAAATCCTTAGAGGCTCGTAAAAAAATTAGTGGATTATCATCGGAACGTGCAGATATTATTATTGCAGGACTCACTATAGTGGATGAGCTGTTTAACTATGTAAATGCTAAAACCCTTGTTGTGGGTGGGTGTGGTTTGCGTGAAGGTTTATTCTACGATTATTACGGTAAGCACTATTTAGGAGGGAATTCTATTATCGATGATATTTTAGTTCATTCTGCAGAGAATGTACTATTAGGTATGACTAAGCACGAGCTCGTGCATGCGAAATATATTACAAAATTAGCCACCACTTTATATGATGTATTAGAACCACTCCATAAGGCAGATAAGAATTTTAGACGATGTTTGATTGCTGCGGGATTGTTACATGATATAGGTAAACGGGTAAATTATTATAGTCATGCGCGGCATGGCTGCTATATGCTCGTCAATAGTAATTTGTACGGTATTTCTCATGTTGAGCAAGCATTTAGTGCATTTCTTGTGATGAATTCTCATGGATTAACACCAAAAGAATATAAGAATTTTTTATATGGCAAATTACTGGATCAAGAACAACGCTTGTTAGGTCAAAAGCTTTCTATTATTTTGGCGATTGCAGAAGCTCTTGATGAAAGTCATGAACAATTTATCAATCATTTAGAGGTAAATATTAAATACACAAGTGTAGCGATAAAGGTATTTTATATTGAAGGGCGCGATGTGAGTGTCACAAAAGCTGCTGTAGAAAAACTTTCAAAATCTTTTAAAAAAGAATTTAAGAAATCCTTAGAAATCGAATGGCATGAAGCTCGTAAGGAGGCATAATGACATTACCAAAAACATTACGATATGCAGTACTACATGTAGGATCTAGTAGCATGAGTATAACCATATTAGAATATAAAGGAATAGACGATGTACGTGTTATCGACTATGCAGCGAGAGAGGTAACATTTGGGGAGGAACTATTTCAAACATCTCGCTTGAGCTTCAAAACAATTGAAGAAATTTGCCATATTTTAAAAGGATATAAACAATTAATGGCAGATTACGGTGTGAGCCGGTCTAGACTATATGGTACAACCGTAATACGCGAAGCTGTTAATCGTCGTAGTATTCTAGATCAAATTTATATTCAAACGGGAATGCGCGTTGAGGTCATCGATATGCCGAAAGAGGTATATTACAAATATGCTTTGCTATACTACAAGATGACGCATCAATATCAACTAACAGATCCTACAAAGGCAACATTATTCTTAGATATCACATCTGGTGGGGTGGGGTTAACGGTCTGGCGTGGTGAAAACTTGTTATTTCAACGTAATATGCATAGCGGCTCATTACGTGTTATGGAGTCATTTAATCGAAATCAACGATCTTCCATATCATTTCCAAGGGCTATTACAGAATATTTACATCGTATGATAGGGCCTCTCCGTGAAGAACTACAAACTTTTAACATTGATAGTATTGTTCTATCTGGCGATGAAGCGCAATATATGACTCATTTAATGGGGCAAAAAAATAACAAAGAAGATATCATTACTGTTGAGCCAGAACGCTTTAAAGGTCTTGTCAACTCATTTGATGGTGTAACAGCTACGAAGTTGATGAATCGGTATAAATTACCTGAATATAAGGCTAATATTTTAATGCCTACCATGATTTTATTTAATGAAATTATTACAGCTATAGAGCCTAAATCATTAATTTTTAGTAGTTTTTCATTTTCTCAAGGCATTAGTTGGTTCTATGGTGTAGAGGCAGAGAATAACCCATTTATGTATCAATTACGTGAACAGAATGCACAGTTAGCGCGTGCTGTTGCTGCAAGATACCATACTGATCCTATTCATGATGAGGAGGTAGAACGATTTAGTTCCTTATTCTGTAAAGTATTACGACATAAAGGATTACCAGAACGGTGGGGATATTTATGTCGTATAGCAGCTATTCTATGTTCTGTTGGTAAGTTCGTTAATTTACGAAATCATGGGGAGCATGCATATCACATTGTAATGGGTACTGATATATTTGGCCTTACAGAAGAAGAAAAACAAGTGGTCGCAAATGTTGTTTATTACCACTACAAGGGAACTCCAAATGATGATGATGCGTATTTCGATGCATTAACGGAATTACAAAAAATTCAAGTTACTAAGCTAGTAGCTATCATTCGTGTCGCTTGTGCACTCGATGCGGGTAGTAATCAAAAAATATCTGAAGTTACATTAGAAGAGCGAGATAATGTATTATATGTATTCTGTCGTACTAATGAAGATATTTCGTTAGAATGGTGGACCTTTGACCGTGATTCGGAATATTTTACAGAGGTGTTTGGCATGGAAATTGTGCTAGTAAGGGGAGGGAGTCGCCATGTTCAATAATGCAAAGTATTATTTTAACCGTGAATTGTCTTGGTTAAAATTTAATCAGCGCGTTTTATTAGAGTCTATTGATACCAATACTCCTTTATTAGAGCGACTTCGATTTATTGCTATTGCGAGTTCTAATTTAGATGAGTTTTTTATGATTCGTGTAGCTGGGTTACGTCATCAAGTGGTCAATGGCATTGTTAAGTATGATGCGGCCCATATGGATGCTAAGGCACAGTTAAAGGCTATTGATGAGTCTGTACAGCGCCTGGTATCGATGCAAAGTACATATCTAAAGAATGTATTGTCTGAATTAGAATCTCATGGATTTTATTTTACCTATCCAGATCAATTAGATGTAAAATCAAAGGCTTGGCTACGCCACTATTTTGAAGAACATATTTATCCAGTTGTAACACCTTTAGCTGTTGATTCTGGTCATCCGTTCCCATTTTTAACAAACCATACTATCAATGCAATTATACGCATTTTTCAAGTATTACCAGATGGTACAAAAGATTATAAAATCGCGATCTTACCAATTCCTTCTGTACTAAATCGTATAATTGAAATACCCAGTCGTAGTAATAAAGAGCATCGTTTTGTGTATTTAGAAGACGTGATTACATATTACGCTACTCAATTCTTCCAAGGTTATGGTATTGAAGATTTTATGGTGTTCCGTATCACGCGTGACGCAGATTTAGAAATTGATGAAGAAGAAGCAACAGATTTGCTTTCTGAGGTAGAAGCTTCTTTACGTCGTCGACGTCGTGGTGATGCGGTACGGTTAGAGGTGTGTGGAGATATAAAGGATAATTTATTAGACTTTATACTTACTAGTGTTGAATTAGAGCCAAAGGACGTATATCGTATCGATGGTCATCTTGATTGTCGTATGTATTTTGACTTCTGCAACTATCCAGGTCTTGATCATCTTCGTTATACTCCGTTTGAGCCTAAACTTCCTAGTGAATTAGTAGATCATGAAGGGGAAAGTTTATTCTCTGTCATTGGAAAGCAAGATTTATTTGTTCATCATCCCTTTGAGTCTTTTGCGGTAGTAGAACAATTTATAGCACAAGCAGCTACAGACCCTGATGTATTGGCTATTAAACAAACTTTATATCGCGTCAGTGGCGATTCCCCTATTATAGCATCGCTTATAAAAGCGGCTGATAATGGAAAGCAAGTAACCGTACTTATGGAGGTTAAAGCACGGTTTGATGAAGAAAATAATATTCATATGGCACGCCGACTAGAAAAGGCGGGCTGTCATGTTATTTATGGCTTAAAAGGGCTTAAAACTCATTCCAAGATTACTATGGTTGTTCGCAGGGAAGATGCCGGTATTAGACGTTATGTTCATCTAGCTACAGGTAATTATAATGGCAAGACAGCTCGAATGTATACTGACTGTGGTATATTTACGTGTAATGATGAGTATGGTGATGATGCATCTCGTTTCTTTAATTTAATTTCTGGCTATTCCGATCCTCCTATTTGGAATAAATTTATTGTAGCTCCTTTAAATTTGCGGGAAAAGATAATGGAATTAATTGACCGTGAAATAGAATTTGCCAAACAGGGAGAAGAGGCATATATCATTGGCAAAATGAACTCGTTGCTCGATAAAGAAGTTATTGCTAAATTATATGAAGCTTCTGCTGCGGGGGTCCGTATTGATCTTATTGTTCGTGGTATTTGTACACTACGGCCGGGAATAGTAGGTGTAAGTGATAATATAACGGTCCGCTCAATAGTAGGGCGATTTTTAGAACATCATCGGTTATTTTATTTTCGTAATGGAGGAAATGAAAGTTTATTCTTATCTAGTGCAGACTGGATGCCACGAAATTTAAATGAACGTGTAGAACTCATGATTCCTATTGAAGATAAACGACATAAGGAGCGCGTTAAAGGTATTTTAGATTTGTATTTGGAAGATACCTTAAAAGCTCATATTATGCGAGTAGATGGTTCATACCGTAAAATTAATGACAGAGAACATCCCATTTCTGCTCAAGAGGAATTTATGGAATCAGCTATTGCACAAGAGCATAAAGAATCGATGACCGTAATTGAGCGTTTGCAACCAATGTTTAAGATGAGTAGATGATGAAATTATCACGGTGTGTTGATTAATGAATTTTAATACATTTATACAATAGTAAAAAGGCCTGTTTTTACAGGCCTTTTTGTGTACATATATATTTAAAAATGAGCTAAAAATGAAGTTTTTTGATATGTAGGAAATTTTGGTAACAATTCAAAAACACATAAAAATACAATTTAAGTTATAAAAAAAGGTTACATACTATATATAGTAGTAGTATCGTATATATGTGCACAATTCGGAATATATTGTATAGTATTAAAAAATATAGATGTGTACGCATACAGTGGACTTTTATAGAAAATATATAAAATATAATTATTAAAAATGCAGTAAATATATGGGTTTATTGGTTATTGTTAACCTTTCTTGTTTGACAGGTTATATCTATCTGTAGTAGAATAATGACATTACAGGAGGGATTACAATATGAGAATTCATAAGACACACAAACGATATATTTCGTCTGTTGTTGCAGGATTAATTGTAACAGCTGTAACTATGACAGGTTTTTCTTATAATGATAAAACCGTTACCGTTATGGTAGATGGTGCAGCACACACTGTTAGAACACATTTAAATTCTAACGAAGGTATCGTTCGCGATGCTGGGGTTAAATTAAATCCAAACGATAAAGTTATTTCCAGCTCAACATCTGTTCAAAATGGCACAACATTAACCGTTGTGCGTGCTATTCCAGTTTATGTAACTGTTAATGGTAAAACTAGAGCTGTTTTCACTACAGAAACTACTGCACAAGGCGTTGCTAACGAATTGGGCTTTAAAATGCCAAACTATGCCGTAGTAGGCGATGCAAATGGTTCTGTATTAAGTGGTACACATATCACAATTGCACAAGTAACAAGCCGCTCTTTGTCCACAGTAGATCAAGAAATTGCTATTCAAGTAATCCGACAAAAAGATGATACGATGGCACAAGGTGAAGAAGAGGTTGTTCAAGTTGGTCAACCTGGTTTAGAACGAGTTCAACGTGAAACATTATATAGTAATGGTACGGTTATTAAAACAAATGACGTATCTAAAGTAACACAACGCGAAATGGTACCTACTATTATTAAAGAAGGTACTCGTGAAGTGACTACATCTCGTAATATTGCAGGTCGCTCATCTCGTGCTATCGTAATGGAAGCTTCTGCTTACCTTGCTGGCGATGGTGATGGTGCTGGTATTACGGCAACGGGTGTACCTGCAGTACGTGGTATTGCAGCAGTTGACCCAGATGTTATTCCATTAGGCACACGTTTATTTATTCCTGGTTACGGTGAAGCTATTGCAGCCGATACAGGTGGTGCTATTGTGGGTAATAAAATCGATCTTGTAATGGACTCTTACGGTGAGGCTATGGACTTTGGTCGCCAAGACGTTACCGTGTACGTATTGGACTAATATGATGATTTAAAGGATATATCTATTAGATATATCCTTTTTTTGATATTTATTAGATTTTTACTCTTTAAAGAATAATATAGTATGCATTACTAGATTTATTTTGTAAATGAATATATCCGTATTTTACTATCTATATTTTTTCGTTTTAAATTTTATATACTAAAAAAGACGACTTATATTTATAAGTCGTCTTTTACTATTTAATCTTCAATATATGGAATTAGATATTCGTATTTTGTGCCTTTTAATTCATCTTTAGAGATAAATCGTAAAGCAGATCCATTAATGCAGTAGCGAAGTGAGCCATTAGGACCATCTTCAAATACATGTCCCAAATGAGCATTTCCGATACGACTACGTACTTCAATACATTTCATACCATGAGAGTCGTCTTGGTAGTATTTGATAACATCTTTCGCTATTGGTTTTGTGAAGCTGGGCCAACCACAGTGAGACTCAAATTTATGGGCCGAAACAAAGAGGGGTTCTCCTGTAGTGATATCTACGTAAAGTCCTGATTTAAACTCATCCGTTAATTCATGACTAAACGGAGCATCTGTAGCTGAGTTTTGTGTAACTTCAAACTCTTGTGGAGATAAAGCTTTGAGATCCTTTTCGGATGGTTTGTTATAGGCATTGTCATCAATAAGTGGTTCGTTAGATAAGCCTAGTGGAATATGACAATAGCCAGTTGGATTTTTATCTAAGTAATCTTGGTGATATTCCTCTGCAGAGTAGTAGTTAGATAAAGGTAATACTTCAATGGCAAATGGCTTGCCTTCGAAGGATTGTGCGCGAGCTAAGGTGTTTTCAATAATAGCCTCGTCAGCGTCATCTATATAGTAAATACCTGTTCGATACTGAATACCTACATCACCACCTTGTTTATTAACACTGAATGGATCGATAGCGCGTAAAAAGTATTGAATTAGATGATCTAAGGAGAGTTTATCTGTATCGTATGTAACTTTTAGAGCTTCCACGTGACCACTATCATGACAAACATCTTCGTAACTTGGATTTTCAGTAGGGCCATTTGCATAGCCCACTTCTGTAGAAAGGACGCCGGTGATTTTTCTGATATACCCTTGTAGACCCCAGAAACAGCCGCCGCCTAAATATATAGTGTGCGCATTCATTTAATCACCCCAAATCTCATGAGCTATTTCTTTAACCAATGCAAGTTTAGCCCATTGTTCCTCTTCAGTTAATTGGTTGCCGATTTCACAAGATGCAAAGCCACATTGAGGAGATAGGCAAAGTCTTTCAAGTGGAATATATTTTGTAGCTTCTTTAATACGTTTTTTAATAACTTCTTTATCCTCTAATTCTGGGCGTTTAGATGTAATAAGACCTAATACGACCTTTTTATTAGGAGATACTTCTCGCAATGGTTCAAAGCCACCAGAGCGGTCATCATCAAATTCTAAATAATATGCATCTACATTTTCTTTGGCGAATAGAATTGGTGCAACTGGTTCATAACCACCGCTAGCAGCCCAAGTAGAGTTGTAATTGCCGCGGCATACATGAGTTGTGAATGCTAAGTCATGAGGGCGACCTTCAAGAGCTAAGTTGTTTAATCGTAGGTACTTAGCGGTTTCACCTTCAATAGTAACGCTTTTATCTTTTTGACGACCAGTCCAGTATGCGTGGTCACAGCACATGCCCCAAGTACAATCGTCAAATTGAATGTTGCGGCAACCAGCTTCATAGAGGTCTTTAATTACTTGACGATATGCAGCAGCAATGTCTTGAATTAAATCTTCTAAGTCAGGATAGAAAGAGCGTGTTGTGATACCATTATCTTCGCGGAATAATTCGGCTAAGAATTGGGAAGGAGCAGGGATGGTTTGACGTGCTGTAGTATGCTCATCTTCAAATTGTTTTACAAATTTGAAATGCTCTACAAATGGATGGTTAGTACCTGTAATCTTACCAGTAAGGGCGAGGGAGCCTGGCGCTGTTTCTTGACCAACAAATTTATAACCGTGTTCAAGTTCAATTTCTTTTACGCCATTGAATCCCCACATGAAATCTAAGTGCCAGTATGCACGGCGGAACTCACCATCAGTAATAACAGGAAGACCTGCAGCTTTTTGTTTTTGAATGAGGTCTGTAATGAGACGATCCTCAACAGCTGTTAATTCTTCTCTAGTAATATTTCCTTTTGTAAAAGCTTCACGAGCTTCTTTTAATTCTGCAGGGCGTAGGAAGGAACCTACGATATCAAAATGGAATGGTGCTAATTGTTTGGACATATATAATCCTCCTTATATAAACGGTAAAACCGATAAATTCGATAGGTTTATTATAACGAAATATGATTATATATAAAAATATCAATATAATAGTGTTGAGTATAGCTTTTATCTATATTCATAAATTGACTTTGAGTTTTAATTATATCAAAGTTAAGTTATTAACATATACATTTATATATTTAATTAGCATTCGATATATTTAGGAATTAATCTGTTTTATAAGTTGTTATATATAGGTATATATATTAAAAAGCACCCTCACTAAAGAAGATGCTTAAGTTAAAGATACATTATTATGTAAAATATAGATAATCAATATTATCTGTATTTTACTATGTTATTTCTTTGTTTCTGGTAACTGAATATGCCTACCATAATTTCCTACATATTGTTCTAATGCTTGGATATATTCTTGACCTAGACGGCTACGCTGCATTTTATTATTAGTAATGTAACCAATATGCATTAATCCTTGTTCTGCAAGAGGAACAGAAATGATATTTTCACCGTTTACTTCTTCGTCAATTACACCACTAGATACGGTATATCCATCAAGACCAAGCAATAAACTAAAGAGAGAAGCTCTATCGCGTACACGAATATGTTTTGGGCGTACTACAGTACTAAAAATTTCTTCAGAAAAATAGAAGGAGTTGTGATCGCCTTGTTCAAAGGAGATGTATGGATACTCCTCTAATTCGTCCATAGATACAACCTTTTTATTAGCTAAGGGATGATTTTTACCGATAAAGATATGAGGATGAGCTGTAAAGAGTTCTGTAAAGGTCAATTCATTGGTGTGAATTAATTTCTCTAATACAGGGCGATTAAAATCATTGTAGAAGAGTAAACCTATTTCACTCTTCATATGAGCTACGTCATCAATGATTTCATAGGTTTGAGTTTCTCGTAAGGATACATCATATTGGTCGATGCTTGCTCCCTTTAAAAGCTCTACAAAGGCATTTACAGCAAAGGAGTAATGTTGTGTAGAAACAGAAAATTGTTTTTTACCACCGCTTTGGCTTTTGTATTGCTCTTCTAATAAAGCTGCTTGTTCTAGAACTTGGCGTGCATAGCCGAGAAAGCGTTCACCTTCTTTTGAAACAGTAATACCTTTATTGGTACGATCAAAAATGGTAATACCCATTTCCTTTTCTAATTCTTTAATTGCCTTTGTTAGACTGGGTTGAGAAACGAAGAGTCTCTTAGCAGCTTCACTAATACTGCCTATATTTGCGATTGTTGTGACATACTTTAGTTGTTGTAAGGTCATAATGGCCTCCTTTTATATATTACACTACCTATACTACTCGATTATAAGTATTTAAGCAATGTTATATATATGTTACAATGTACTAATAGAATAAAGGAGGACCTATGCTTAAACAAGTCATCGTGGTAGAAGGAAAATCTGATATACAACGCATTGCACAAGCTGTGGAAGCAGACTGCATTGCTACAGAGGGTTTTACACTTCGTAAAGGTGTTATTGATATGATTCGTGTAGCTTATGAAAAGCGAGGTATTATCATATTAACCGATCCTGATACAGCAGGGGAGAGAATTCGCCGTGTATTAACCAAAAAATTCCCTAATGCACAGCATGCTTTTGTCCCTCGTGATGAAGCTTTTGCAAATGATGATATTGGCATAGAACAAGCATCTCCAGAATCCATTAGAAAGGCTTTATCTTCATTACATATAGAATCCTTGGAATCATCTAACGAATTTTCTATGGTAGATCTAGTTCTTCATGGGCTATCAGGCATGCCTGATAGTGCTGCTCGCCGTGCAGTTATTGGCGCTAAGTTAGGCATTGGTTATGGCAATGGGAAACAGTTTTTATATCGTTTAAATCACTATGGTATAAGTCGAGATGCTTTTGAAGAGGCTGTAAATAGTTAAAATAGGAGTTAAGATGTTAGAATCAGTAATTGCAAGCCCTGAAGTAGTACATTATATATGTAAACGCTTCGATATTAAAATGAGTAAAAAGCTAGGGCAGAACTTTCTTATTAAGAGAGGTATTGTAGATGAAATTGTACATGCTGCGGAATTGACACCTGGTGAACCTGTACTAGAGGTAGGGCCTGGTATTGGGACATTGACACAGGGGTTAGCACAAAGTGGGGCAGATGTAACTGCCATTGAGCTAGATCGTCGTTTGTTAGATGTTTTAGATACCACATTAGCATCCTACGATAATGTACGTATTGTTCATGGTGATGTATTGAAACTTGATGTGCCAACCATTATGAATCATAAGCCTTTTAAGGTAGTTGCTAATTTACCGTATTATATTACAACACCTATCATTATGTCTTTGTTAGAAAGCAAATTGCCAATCGAACGCCTTGTTGTAATGGTTCAAAAAGAGGTAGCCTTGCGAATGGTAGCCAAACCAGGCACAAAGGATTATGGTGCATTATCTGTAGCTGTACAGTATTATACTGAGCCTGATATCGTTCTTGATGTGCCGCCTAAGTCTTTCTTACCAGCTCCAGCGGTAACAAGTTCTGTTATTCGCTGTGTGTTGCGAGATAAACCACCGGTAGATGTGATTGACGAGAAACTATTCTTCCGCGTGGTGAAAGCTGGTTTTGCACAACGACGTAAAACCTTCTCTAACACGATGAAGACAACGGGCTTATCAAAAGATAGAATTGAAGAGCTTTTAGCAAAAGCAAATATTGATGGTCAACGAAGAGGTGAAACATTTACTCTTCAAGAGTTTGCTGATGTAGCCAATACATGGGCGGCTTTAATTAAATAGGATAATAAAAAAGAGCTTATTAGATTGTTAATACATCATTCTAATAAGCTCTTTTACATGAAAAAGGACCCTAATGGGTCCTTTTTGTTTTTAGTAAAGAATACCTGCCATTGTTGTGATAAGGAACGCATTTGCAAAGTCAATTAAGAATGCACCTACTAGAGATACAACAAGCCATGCACGAGGGGATGGACCGTGTTTACTTGCCAAAGATAACATATTAACTAACGCATTAGGTGTAGCACCTAAACCGAAGCCAATAGCTCCAGCACCAAGCATAACAGCATCGTAGTTACGACCAAAGATGAAGTAGATGAGATATGCAAATACACAGATAAGTACCATTTGGGCAACTAAAATAGTAATCAATGGTAATGCGAGGTCTATTAATTGAACAAGTTTTAAGCTATTAATAGCCATTGTTACGAATAAAGATAATGCTACATTAGATACTGCATCCAGTGCTGCATCATTAATTTTATAAGTCTTAGTGAAGTCACCAAAGTTACGAATCACAGCCGCACAAATCATTGCTCCAATGTATGCAGGTAGTGGTGTAAGAATGGATAGTCCGGCACTTACGACTGTACCAATACCTAAGGCCAAACCAATCCACATGCAGATTGTTAAAAGATCTTGCGAACTAAATTGTTTACCGCCACTTTCAACACGATCTTCAATCATATCGATGCCGTCATCTTGTAATAACTCAGGATGCTCATAAGGTGTTTTTACTTTGTGCATTTTAATAATGCGCTCACCTACTGGAGCACCAAGGATTGTACCAGCAACCATACCGAATGTTGCTGCTGCAACTGCAGCAGAAGCTGTACCAGGGATACCAAGTAGTTGTTCGTAATATGGACCAAAGGCACCAGCCGTACCAAGACCACCAATCATAGATACGGAGCCAGCCATAATACCGATGATTGGTTCAATGCCTAAAGCTTTAGCAATCATAATACCTGCGGTATTTTGTACAACAATCCATACAGCACAAGCGAGGAAGAAGAAAATAATGAATATACCGCCCTTTTTTAGGACTTTTAAGGATGCCATCAAACCGATTGTAGTAAAGAAAGCAAGCATTAAAAAATTTTGTAGGGAACTTTCAAAGGTAATGTTTAAGATTTTGTAGTAAGAAAGAATAGCAGTTAAAAATGCAAATGGTAAAGCCCCTACAGCTGGAGCAGGCATGCACATGCGTTGCAAGAATTTGGAATGTTTGTTAATCCAAGTACCTATGAACAATGTGATTACAGCAAGGCCTACAGTTTGGATCATGGACAGTTTTAACGTCCATACATCGTTGACTAATGCTAAGTCAATAAGTGGCATAAAATCACTCCTTTAAAATAAAAAATAAAACTTATATTTTATGGTATCATGAATGATTGAAAAAGACTATAGAATATATAAGGATAATAATTTTATATTATATTATATGTTTTCAATACTCACAACAACAATAAAACCTATACTATTTATAAGATTATATAGTATATATTATATTATATACACAAATTCAAGAAAGTTATAGTGAAAATTACTTATTAACATAAGTATACTATATGTATTCGTTTTAATACTATAATTTTCCTGCCTATAAAATAAACTGGAATACATTTATATTGATGTATTCCAGTTATTAAGGATACGTAATTATAATTCGTGATGAAGTTTAGGTGTTGTTAGGAATGTAACATCTGGATTTCGTTCTTGAACCCAACCCATTTGCCATTCGTTGGAGATAAGTACAACCGTACGATCGCGATTATCTTTAACAATCATCGCATTATCTACACCTTTTAAAGATGCAATATCTACTTCTCCATCAATCCAACGAGCAACACTGTATGGCAATGTATTATTTAATAAATCAACACCATATTCATTTTTTAAGCGGTATTCGAGCACTTCAAATTGAAGCATACCAACAGCGCCAACTACGAAAGAGTCAAGGGCGCCTGGTTGTTCAAAGATTTGAACAGCACCTTCTTGGGCTAATTGTGTCATGCCTTTTTGGAATTGCTTACGCTTCATCGTATCTTTTGGAGATACGCGGGCGAAGAATTCTGGTGGGAACACAGGGAAGTCACCAAATGTGACCTTGTGTTTTTGTGCACATAGTGTATCGCCTACGCCCATTGTGCCAGCATCAAAGACCCCGATAATATCACCAGGATATGCATCCTCTACGATAGTACGTTCTGTAGCCAAGAATTGTTGAGGCTGAGACAAGCGAATTGTTTTATTAGATTGACGATGCAATACGGACATACCTTTTTCGAATTTACCAGAGCAGATACGCATAAATACGATGCGGTCGTGGTGATTAGGGTCCATATTGGCTTGAATTTTAAATACTAAAGCGGAGAAGTTTTCGCTTGTAGGTTGTACCATTTCTTCTACTGCTTGTCGTGGAGCAGGGGACGGAGCAAGTTCTAAGAATTTTTCTAAGAATGGTTTTACCCCAAAGTTAGTCATAGCAGAACCGAAGAACATTGGTGTTAATTCACCAGCGCGAACTTTATCGAAATCGAATGGATCGCCCGCAACATCAAGCAATTCAATATCATCCAGCAATGCTTGGTATACATCGTCGCCCAATAGTTCTTTCATACGAGGATCATTTAAAGCGCCTTTTTCAGAGGCTAATTTTTCTTGACCATGTGTTTCATCTTTAGCAAAGAGCTCAATAGTTTCATGTTCTCTATCATATACACCTTTATATTCGCCATTAATCCCGATAGGCCAGTTCATAGGGCATGTGCGAATGCCGAGAACATTCTCGATTTCTTCCATCAAGTCAAATGGGCTACGACCGAAATGGTCAATTTTGTTTACAAATGTAAAGATAGGAATACCGCGTTCTTTAGATACGGCGAATAGTTTTTTCGTTTGTGCTTCCACGCCTTTTGCTACGTCGATAAGCATAACAGCACTATCGGCAGCCATTAAGGTACGGTATGTATCTTCTGAGAAGTCTTGGTGACCAGGTGTATCGAGGATATTGACACGACAGCCATCATAGTCGAATTGCAATACGGAACTCGTTACGGAGATACCACGTTGTTTTTCGATTTCCATCCAGTCAGATACAGCGTGTTTTGCTGTTTTACGAGACTTAACGGAGCCTGCCAAGTGGATAGCACCACCGTATAAAAGTAATTTTTCTGTTAATGTAGTTTTACCCGCATCCGGGTGAGATATGATCGCAAACGTACGACGACGTTGTACTTCTTCTAAAAATGTCATGGTTCACCTCTGTTATTTCGTTTGTGAAAGTTTTATTTTATTATACAATTTTCACACCATTCATATCTTTAAAATTATACATGATTTTGGTAGTTATGACCACTAAATTGTAGTATAATGAGATTTCAAAGAGCGGCTTGGGGAATAGCCGTTATTTCATGTTAAGGAGGGGGACCATGCGGTTATTTATTGCGGAAAAGCCATCCATGGCTCGCGAAATTAGTAAATGCTTGCCGGAAAATAAGAATGTTCAAAAGCGGAATGGTTTTTTTATCCAAGGTGATGATGTAGTGACATGGGTTGTAGGTCACGTGTTACATCAAGCAGAACCCGGTGATTACGATGATAAATATATTCGCTGGCGTCCTCAAGACTTACCTATTGTGCCTGATGAGTGGAAATTACTCGTTACGGATAGTAGTCGTCAACAGTTTGAGACTGTAAAAGAGTTAATCAGTAAAGCGGACATTATCGTCAACGCAGGTGACCCGGACAGGGAAGGGCAATTGTTGGTTGATGAAGTATTATATTATGTAGGCAACACAAAACCTGTACAACGTATTTTGCTAAATGCATTGGACGAAAAATCTGTTCGAGCGGCCCTTAATGATTTACGTGATAATAAAGACTTTCACAATTTATATCAATCTGCATTGGCTAGAGCACGTGCAGACTGGCTTATTGGCATGAATTTATCTCGTGCCTATACATTATCTGAACGATATAAAGGTAATAAGGTAACATTACCTATAGGTCGTGTTAAGACTCCGACGTTAGCCTTAGTAGTTCGTAGAGAACGTGAATTAGCTGCATTTGAACCGGTCGATTATTTCACATTAAAGGTTTTATATAACCATCCAAATGGTGTGTTCTGGGCTACGTGGCAACCTACAGATGAACAAAAGGGGCTTGATCCAGATGGTCGTCTTAAAAATAAGGCTATTGCAGATGAATTGGTTGAGCGCTTGCAAGCCGGTTCAGATGGAATCATTAAGGCGGTTACAAAATCTAAAAAGAAAGATGTACAACGCCTACCATTATCCTTGTCATCTTTACAGGTGTTAGCTGGTAAAGCATTCTCCTATGATCCGCAAACTGTACTTGATACAGCACAGAAATTATATGAGAAAAAGTTGACTACCTATCCTCGTTCTGATTGTGAATATTTACCTCCAAATCAATATGGCGATCGTAATGCTATTCTCAATAATTTACAGAATGCAGGAGATGAGAGGTTAGCACAGTGGTCTATAGATGCAGATCGTTCTATTAAGAGCCGTGCATGGAATGAAAAGAAAATTACCGCCCATCACGCAATTATTCCTACTACGGTAGCTTGTAATATGAATAGTTTGTCTCGTGAGGAGCGCAATATTTACTTCCTCGTTAGTCAGGCTTATATTGCTCAATTCTATGGTGAGCACGTGTATGAGCAAACAAAAATTGTAGTGGAACAATGTAAGGAAGAGTTTGTTGCTAATGGTCGTGTAGTTATAGATGAAGGATGGAAGTTACTTTATAAACGACAAAAGTCTAAATCGGTGACAGATAATGATGAGCCTGATTTAACTGATGAACGTGGCGCAGAATCTGACTCTAAAAAAGAGGCTATTGAAGAAACGGATCATTTGCCGGTTGTTAAGAAAAATGATTCCGTTCTTTATACAGATTCCTCTGTAGAGGCAAAACAAACAAAACCACCATCTCGTTTTACACCATCTACATTGTTGCAAGCGATGAAGGAAATTCATAAATTTGTAAAAAACGAAGATTTGAAAAAACAGTTAAAGGCTGTATCTGGTATAGGCACAGAGGCGACGCGTGCTAATATTATTGACGAACTCATCAGTCGTGGTTTTATGAAAACTTCGGGGAAGAAGCAAGTTCTATCACCAACCGAAACGGGCTATCTCTTAGTTGATGCATTGCCTGATGAATTACTATATCCTGATGAAACGGCTGTATGGGAAGAACGATTGTCTCTCATGAGTGAAGGCGAGGATTCGTTGGACTCCTTCTTGTCTGATCAAATTAAGTTTTTACAGTTATTGATTGATAAGCTTGGCTTTGATGAACAGGTAAATTCTGGTCAAATGATACCCAATGTAGTTCGCACCATAACGAATCAAAATCGAAAACGACCTATGGATAATACTGACGTTGACTTATCTTCTTTGCCTATTTGTCCGAAGTGTAATAAGGGCCGTTTGCAACAGCGAAATGGTAAATTTGGTGCCTTTTTAGGCTGTACCAATTATCCTGCGTGTAAGCATACGCAACCTGTTGAAGGTGTGAATCCTAATAGTGAAAGTAATATTGAAATATCTGATGACGATAAACAATATAAATGCCCACGATGTAAAGAAGGTTATTTTGTTAAACAAGAGGCTAGGGGCCGAATTAACTGGGTATGTAGTAATCGATCTCAATGTAAGACACAATGCTCCGATGTAAATGGTATGCCTAGCATTTATGCTAATAAATCGTGAGGTATATAGTTTATTAATAGTTATATTAAAAAACTATTATGGCTAGCTAT
>CAKPXR010000010.1 GCA_934202215.1 uncultured Veillonella sp. | reverse complement strand
TTAAAATCTTTATAAATTATTTTTAATATTGTATAATGAGTATATAAGTTGTATAAAATTAATTGTAGAGAGGAGGGTCTATGGAGTTTTTAATTTGGATGGCTGTAGGGATTGCCCTAATGGCTGTAGAACTCGTAGTTCCAGGTGGTATTTTGGGACTCATTGGTTATTGTACCTTCCTTTGGGGCGTATATGTAGCTCTTGGGGAGGGAACGACAGCATTGTATACCGTACTAGGATTAACAGCCTTGTTAATTGTCCTTATCATAGTGTTCTTTAATCACTTTGAAAAGACTTGGATAGGTAAATTGTTTACTTTAGGGCAACGATCTACAACAAAAGCTGGCTATGTATCTAATGATGTATTAGATGATTTAGTCGGTAAAGAAGGCGTAGCTCATACTACACTGCGCCCTGCAGGTATTGCTAAAATTGATGGTAATTTGGTGGATGTTGTGACCGAAGGGGACTTCATCGATGCCGGTTCACCTATTGTGGTGCTTCGTGTTGTAGGCGGCCGCAATATTGTTAGAAAGCGTGATTAAGCTTTCATCATATCGTCGTTTATAATGGAGGTTATTATGGATGTAGGTATTTTAATTTTGATTCCCATTCTACTGATTGGGATTATGGTGTTCTTGTATGTTGTGCCATTAGGCCTTTGGATATCTGCTCTTGCAGCAGGCGTTAATGTTGGTATCTTTACACTCGTAGGTATGCGCTTGCGCCGTGTAAATCCATCCCAAATCGTAATGCCTTTGATCAAAGCTAATAAAGCGGGCCTTGATGTTAATGTAAATCAGCTAGAAGCGCATTACCTTGCAGGTGGTGACGTTGACCGCGTCGTAGATGCGTTGATTGCCGCTGAACGCGCATCTATTCCTTTGACATTCGAACGTTCTGCTGCTATTGACCTTGCAGGTCGTGATGTATTGGAAGCGGTTCAAATGTCCGTTAATCCTAAAGTGATTGAAACACCAATTATTTCTGCCGTGGCAAAAAATGGTATCGAACTCAAGGTTCGTGCTCGTGTAACTGTACGTGCTAATATTGATCGCCTCGTTGGTGGTGCTGGTGAAGCGACAATCATCGCCCGTGTTGGTGAAGGTATCGTAACAACTGTAGGTTCCTCTGAAGAACATACAGATGTACTAGAAAATCCAGATCACATTTCTCGTACTGTATTGGGTAAAGGTCTTGATGCGGGTACTGCATTTGAAATCTTGTCCATCGATATTGCGGACGTAGACGTAGGACGTAACATTGGTGCTCAATTGCAAACAGACCAAGCAGAAGCGGATAAGAAAATCGCTCAAGCTCGTGCGGAAGAACGACGTGCAATGGCTGTTGCTACAGAACAAGAAATGCGTGCGAAAACACAAGACATGCAAGCTAAGGTTGTGGAAGCACAAGCTGAAGTTCCTAAAGCATTGGCAGAGGCTTTCAGAAACGGTAATCTTGGCGTTATGGATTACTACAATATGAACAATATTATTGCAGACACTAAAATGCGTGAAAACTTAGCAGATAGTGAATAGGAGTAGCTATGGACTCTATTTTGTCTTCCGTGCTATCCATCTTTTCGAATAATCCTATATTTATTCTAGCTATCATCGCGTACATTGCTTTTTCTATTATAAAAAGCAAGAATACTGAAGAGTCTGATGAGCATGATAACTATGAAAGTTCGAGTTCTTGCCAGACTTGGGAGGATATGGAGCGTGAATATGGTATCTCCATAGAGAAAAAGCCTGTAGAACCTTCGCCTGAGGATTTTAAGACAGTTTTAGATTCTAATCATCGTTATGATGAAGAGTCTACAAAAAAACAAGGTGTCGATATTTCACCGAAGAGTACATCAAGCAAATCAACTAGCGTTAGTACTAATATGACTCGCTCGGCTAGAGAATCTGTTACAGGTCCTTCTTTAAATGAGCGATTAGCGGAGTTTAAACGGGATAAAGCCTCTGAAGAGGGGAGAGTTCTTCTTGAGAATGTAGGAGTTACAAAGACACCAGCTGTAACATCAACTCGCAGTCGAAAAGCTAATCATGCTCTAAAAGAAGGGATGAAGTGGTCTATCATTTTAGGCAAGCCTAAAGCTCTAGAACGGAGATATCGCTAATCAGCATTCTAACAACAACTCTACTAGGCGGCTGTTAGGCGATAGAATATGGATGGTTTTTGCCCGGATATTGTGATAGTAATTAGAATTATACCTATCTTATTAGGTGCATATAATTACATATGGAAAGAGGTTCCTATTGGTCACCTATGTGACTATTAGGAACCTCTTTTGTATTGTCTTTTCTTGATGGAACTTTCACAATAATAGGGGAAGGAGTTCGTCTATAAGGAAAGGTGATATTATGTATCGTAATGTGCGCGTTATACCTAGACAGTTATTAGAACAATTATATGTAGAAAAACAATGGAGTGTTCGCGATCTGGCAGAGTATTTTCAGTGCAGTGTGGATACTATTATGCGACGTATGAAAGAGTACGATATTGAGCGAAGACCTTTAAAGAAAGAGATTAATATGGTCCATGTACAGGCGCTATATGAAACCGGTAAATGGTCACTTCATTCTCTAGCAAAGCGTTATGATGTATCTGTTACAACGATGGCAAATCGTATGAAGGAATATGGATTAGCTTGTCAGAAATCAACAAAGAATATAGCTATCGATCCTATACGTATTTGTAGGGCTTATGCAAGTGGAAACACGTCTAAGTCTATTGCACAAATGTATGGTATATCGCAATGGAAAGTCCATCATGTATTGAGGTATATGGGTGCGTGTACGATTCCTAAATCACAAACATCTCAAAAGGTAGAGGAGATGGCCTATTTATATGTTCATCATCATATGAGTACTGATGATATAGGTTTGGCTTATGGGATTCGTGGATCTACAGTGGTTATGCATTTACGTGAACAAGGCATAGAAATTCGTTCTAATACCTTGCAATTAGATGACAATAAAATAAGAAGATTGCGTGCTCAAGGGTATGGTGTTGCCAAAATTGCACAGATACTAGGGTGCTCGACATCTGCTGTGAGAAGGCGGTTGGCTATGAAAAACTATATCTCTCCTTGATGTGGTGAAGTAGATACTATATACTTAAATTTATATAATGATGGGAGGAATATTATGCTTGAAATTTTATCTGCTTTAATACCGTTTTTCTTACTTGGCATAGTAGCCGCTGGTTTATCTCGTGTATCAGGGGTGGCCTTGTCGATGATCATAGTACCTACGCTATTGATTTGGGGGGCTAATGCTGTTGATGTTATCGCGTTTATGTTACTCTTTATAGTGTACAACAACTTTACAATGGAGACACAGGATGTTCGTTTAGATTATAAAGATCTTGTATTATTCCCTAAATGGCGATTGTGTATTCCTTTTATTTTGACTATTATTACGGCTTTCTTTGCACCGGCTGCGGGCATTGCTGTCTTTATGGCTTGTTTTGTATTAGAGCTATTGGCAACAGTATATAAACGTATTCCTGAAAATAAACGTCCTCGTTTGCACCGCGTTATTGTTACATCTGTTTTGAGTGCTGTTGTAACGGCTATAGGTGCTTATGTGGGCCCTAAAATTCCTAGTGAATACTATTTCATCTGTGCAGGATTAGCTATTTTGATTATTACAGGTTTTGCATGGTATGTAGGTAATCATCGAGATGCCTTTAGAAGTGCATGGGAAACAATTTGGGCTGACTTTAACTTGTTCTTGGGTATGTTTGGTGTAGAAGCATCTTACTATCCAGCTGCGCTTATACGTTCTATTCCAAATCCAATGGATCGTATGTTACCTATGATTACAGTGGTAGGTGGTTACGCAGGTCTTATGGTGGTATTTGGTTTCTACAATATCTTCTCTATACCATCTTTGATCACCGCTATTGGTGCGGCTATTGGTATTCGTCTCTTTGGTATGTATGAGTTTCCACGTCATGGCAGCTTCTCCTACTTAGCTATTGGCTTTGCTGTAGCAGCTGTTGTATGCTTGTACCTCGTATCTCCAACCCCAGTAGGGTTTGATCATATCAATACATTGGTATCTCAACCTATCGTTCAATAATAATTGATCGTATAGTCGTTGCTATATCATACTAGTATTATTTTCAATGTCTCACATGGTAGTCAATTGCATTTGAAATGTGACATAGTTCATATATTGTGTTGAAAGTTGAGTCCATACTAGATTGTGAAAGGAGTTGATGCTCTATGGCAGAAATAATTGAAACGAGACCATTTCCACCGTTCTTACCAAAGAATACGACGGTGATGATGATGGGGACATTCCCACCAACTTCTGAAAAGCGATCTATGGAATTCCATTATCCTAACTTTCAAAATGACATGTGGCGTGTATATGGCTTAGTATTCTTTGACGATAAGGAATACTTTAGAAAAGGCGAGGAAAAAGCTTTTGATGCGGATAAGATTAAAGCATTCTTATCTGAAAAGGGGATTGCTTCTTGTCCGACTGTGTTGAAAGCAATACGCGAAAAAGGAAATGCTTCAGATGCATTTCTTAAGGTTGTTGAACCTGTACCGCTTACAGATGTGTTGGACCGAATTCCAGATTGTAAACATATTGGAACAACAGGCGGTAAAGCGACAGAGATTTTGTTAAGTCTTTTACCTGAAAAGGTTAAATTGCCTAAAACCGGGGAAACAATTCCTTTTGTATTTAATGGTCGTGAATTGACGTTAACCCGATTACCATCTACATCTCGTGCGTATCCGTTGAGTCTCGTGAAGAAGGCTGAAGCTTATAGGAATTTCTTTAAGTCTTGTGGTTTACAAACGAAGTAATCTAGATGCGCAAGCATCACTTGATAAGTGAGTTAATTAGATTAGTAAACTATATATGAGAGTGATCAACTAAATATCTATACATAACACCTTTGGTGCTATATTGTATCTTCTAGGATGCAATATAGAATATCAAAGGTGTTATTATTATCGAAAATTAATGTGAATTGTAAAAATGAAAATAACTATATAATAATTGATTATACAAAATTTGTTATAAATAAAAGTAATGAGGTATATAACATTTTAATTCTTGATTTTTAGAGTGAGAGGTTTATAATTAACCGTTGTTGCAAGTGGTTGACAATAGTTTAAGAAAATGGAGTTGATACTATGGATAAGGCAAAAGAGGCCTTGTGGACAAAATCATTTGTTCTTGATACTTTGATTAATTTCTTAGTATTTTTGATTTATTACTTACTAATAGTTATTATTGCAGTAGTAGCAAAGGATAATCTTCATGCCTCAGCGAGTCAAGCTGGTTTGGCCGTTGGTATTTATATTATTGGTACCGTTGTAGCCCGTTTGTTAGCAGGACGGTTTATTAGTGTTTTAGGCTGTCGTAAGATGTTGTACCTTGGTTTATTGATCTATTTAGTTTCAACCGCCATGTATTTCTATACACCTAATTTATTGATGCTAGATAGTGTTCGTTTCATAAATGGTTTTGCTTATGGTATTACATCTACAGCTACAAGTACAATTGTAGCCGCTATTATTCCGGTGTCACGCCGTGGTGAAGGGATTAACTACTATGGTTTGTCTACTTCTTTAGCTGCTGCAGTAGGTCCTTTCTTAGGGATTTTAATGCTTCATAGTCTTGGTTATGACTTTATTATCGCATTCTGCGTTGCACTTATCATTCTTTGTGGTATTGGTTCTGTTATTATGAAATTTAAGGAACCTAAGCTTGAGATTGATGCTGAAGAACATAAGGGCTTTAAAGTTTCCGATTATATTGAACCTCGTATGAATTCCATTACTCTCGTGTCTATACTTGTAGGTTTTGCATACTCTGGTGTTATCGGCTTTATGGCAGCCTATACGAAAGACTTAGACCTTATTTTGGCAGGGACATTCTTCTTTGTTGTATATGCCGTGGTTATTACTATAACAAGACCATTACTTGGTATTTTGTTTGATATGAAAGGGGAAAATTTTGTTCTTTACCCTTGCTTTGTATCTTTAGCTATCGGTATTTTCTTATTATCTATTGCTCATTCTACATGGCTTATACTTTTATCTGCTGTGTTTGTTGGTCTTGGTTATGGTACATTTATGTCTAATGGTCAAGCCGTTACTGTTAAAATTGTACCTGTTCACCGTATTGGTGTTGCTACATCTACGTACTTCATCGCTTTGGATATGGGATTAGGCTTTGGACCATATATTTTAGGTGCAGTTAAAGAGGTAGTAGGTTATTCCAGCATGTTCCATGTTACTGTTGTAGTAGCACTTCTTGCACTAGTTGCTTATTACTTATTCTATGGTCGTTATGTAGGAACTGAAAAGGATCTTTCCTTAAAAGCACGTGCTGAAGAAGAACGAATTAAAAATCGTAAACGTAACGGTAAACTTGCGTAATATGTAACCTGATAAATATAATGAATAGATGTCTTTGACTAATTTGTTTAATTAAAGAGATTTTCCTGACTAAAATAAAAGGACCATACGAATTAATATTCGTATGGTCCTTTTGTTGTAGTTATTTATTATCTTATTTCTCAATATTTACAATGTTGATAATAACTTCTACGGCTTTTTTCATATCATCTATACAGGCGAATTCATGACGACCGTGTAGGTTTTCTACACCAGTAAAGATATTAGGAGTAGGAATGCCCATGAAGGAAATTTTAGAGCCATCTGTACCGCCGCGGATAGGGTCACAAATAGGCGTGATGCCCGCTTTCTCCATAGCTGCTTTGGCTATATTAACGCAGTCCATATTGTCTTTGATGATATCGTACATATTGTAATATTGATCTTTTACAGATACTTCACATACTTCGCGTCCATAAATTTCGTTTAATGTTTGACCTGCTTGTAAGAAGAATGCTTTTTTCGCTTCAAATAATTCTTTGTCATGATCGCGAATGATGTAGTTCATTTTACCTGTGTCCACTTGTGTTTCCATGCTCATGAGCATAAAGAAACCTTGACGACCACATGTGTGCTCAGGAACAGCAGCACCTGGTAATAGGGCATCAAATTGCATTGCTAATTTAGCACAGTTAATCATAATGCCTTTTGCAGTGCCTGTATGAACCGATACACCTTTTAATGTAACAGTACCGCCAGCGGCATTAAATGTTTCATATTCAAGTTGGCCTAGGCTTTCACCATCAATTGTATAAGCAAAATCAACAGGGAATTGTTTTACATCAAAGTGATCTGCACCAGTACCGATTTCTTCATCTGGGCCAAAGGCACACATGATTTTACCGTGCTTGATTTCTGGATGAGCTACTAGGTAGGCGAGAGCCTCCATAATTTCGCAGATGCCAGCTTTGTCGTCGCCGCCGAGAAGAGTAAGACCATCAGTTACTACTAAGGATTTACCTATATAGTTTTTTAAATTAGGAAAATCTGCACGACGTGTGAAGATTTGATGTTTTTCATTAAGGCAAATATCACCACCATCGTAGTTTTCTACGATGCGAGGTTTAATATTGTCCGCATTGTAATCAGCTGTATCCATGTGAGCAATAAAGCCGATAGCAGGTGTCTTTTCATCTGTGTTGGCGTTTAATGTACCGATGACAAAACCATTTTCACGGTTGTAAATAACTTCATCTAAACCGATTGCTTTTAAATCAGGTACGAGTACATTGGTAGCAAAGTCTACTTGAGTTTGAGTACTAGGGATTGTTGTACTTTCCTCATTAGACCGTGTATTTATACTTGTATAACGGACAAAACGTTCGACTATAGATTCCATAATAATCCTCCTCGTTAGTAAACATATATGTTATATAAACTTGTGCAAAACTGTATATAATAAAGATTCTTAATATACTTTCATTGTAGAACAGGGATGATGAAATTGCAAAATTAATATTTATGGTATGTGTGATATTTTATTCGCATAGTGCATAGAAAGCCATTGAACCATATATAGGACCGTGTTAGTATAAAAGTGAATAGTTATACGTTTGTACATTTTCTGTGAGGAGGTTTTACCATGTCGGACGAAACTCGTTCTATTCCGCCCGTAGAACCCGTATTGGATCCTAAGAAGGATTACGTAGAGATTAACTCATATGTAGTATTCTGGGGCCTATTCTATGCGGCAATTTTCACACTGGCTGTAGGTTATTTATGTTTGAAAATTGGTCAAACAGTAGATGCCTTTGCTCCAGTATCTGTACTGGCTATGGGTACAGCAGTTATTTTAAAACGGCAAAATGCTTTTGCCGAAACAGTTCACATTCAGGCTATCGCTAGTTCTAGTACGAACACATTAGCTGGTGCCATGTTCTTCTTGCCTGCGTTATACATTTGGAATGTTACAGATGTATCATTTGTACAAATGGCGATCCCAATCATCCTTGGTGGCGTACTTGGTGTTCTATTATGCGTTATGTTCCGTCGCTACTTTGTTGAGGAAATGCATTATGTGTATCCGTTCCCAAGTGGTCGTGCTGCTGCTGAAGTACTAATGAGTAATGAAGGTAGTAAAGCGAAACTCATGCTTGGTTCTGGTCTTATAGCTCTTGTATATGATTTTATTCTTAACAGCCTTGGTTGGTGGGAAGAAGTTATCCGTACTACCGCCTTTAAATGGGGTTCTGCCCTAGCAGATTCGACTAAGCTAAATGCTGCTGTAGATACAGATGCTGCATTGCTTGGTCTTGGTTACTTTACAGGCCTACGATATGCGGCAATTATTGCAGCTGGTTCCTTTTTCTCTTGGTTTGTATGTATTCCAATCGTATACTATTTAGCTCCGGAACATATTATGCAAATTAATGGGCATGCTGTTCCACTTGCAGAAGCTCCAATTCGTAAAGTATTTTTAGACTATGTTCGTCATATTGGTATCGGTATGCTTGCTATGGCAGGTATCATTGGATTGCTCAATATGTCCAAAGTAGTGGCTAGTGTTGTTAAAAATGCAGTACTTGATATTTTCAGTTCTAAAACTGTAGATGTAAACTTGCTTCGTACACAACGCGACGTGCCTACATCTTGGATTGGTGCTGGCATCTTGTTATGTACAGTTCTATTCGCAGCATACTTCCACTTTATGTATGCTGAAAGCTTCTCTCAAACAATCGTAGCATTCTTAATCGTTCTTATTATGTCCTTCCTCTTGTCTGTAGTAGGTATTAGCTCTATCGCTTATACAGGTACAGAACCAGTATCTGGTATGACAATCTTCATGATTATCATCTCCGCTGTATGCTTAACAGCAGCAGGTATGACTGGTAAAGTAGGTATGATTGCAGTCCTTATGATGGCATCCTTCATTGGTACAACCATCGGTATGGCTGGTAACTTTATGTCTGAACTTAAGGTAGCGCATATGACAGGCGCTACACCTAAGAAAATGGAGCAATGGCAAATCGTTGGCACCATTCTTTGTGCTGTACTTTCTGTAGGCGTTATGATCCTCTTAAATGACGCATATGGCTTTGTAGGTGACCATGCATTAAATGCGCCACAAGCGAATGCTATGGCTGCCATCATCGAACCTATGATGACTGGCGGTAGTGCTCAATGGCCTTTATATATGGCTGGGGCATTATTTGCAATCATCTTGTGGATGGTAAAAGTTCCACCATTGGCATTTGCCCTTGGTACGTACTTGCCAATGGAAATCAACACACCATTACTTATCGGTGGTTTGATTGCGTACTTCGTACAAAATAGTACAAAAGATAAAGAATTGGCAGATCTTCGCTTTTCTAAAGGTAGCACAATTGCATCTGGTCTAGTAGCCGGTGGTGCTATTGGTTCTTTATTCAGTGCTGTACTTCGTATTTCCGGTATTGATGTGTTTGCTCAAGATTGGGTTGAAACACCTGAGGCTACATACCTTAGTATCGTGATGTACTTGTTACTCTGTGTATTCTTATACAAAGTGGCTATGTACATAAAAGCTAAAAAATCTTAATATTGAATAGGATATCCTGTGGAATGTGAGTATTTAGATTACTCCGAATATGTTAGGAATTCTCCACTTTGGGGATGGCCGCCTTTACCGAGCTTAGCTTGCTTGGTAAGGGCGGTCTTTTATTATTTATTTTCGTCTTATGGCTATAGGTATGAATGAATTTTTGGTATAGCTAAAAGCTATGTTAATATAATACCTATTGGTATAGTTGTATTAATTGACCCTAATTATATCGAATGTTATCATAATACTATAATACCTCTAGAGGTATTATTTTTATTATATTCATACTGTAAGTATAGATAGATTCATTCGTATATAGAAAGAAAACCTTACATATTATTGTAAAGTTAGAGTTAGGACAATTATGAAATTTAAGAAAATAGCAGCTCTTTTAGGAGCTTTTACCATTGCTAGTAGTTTATTTATAGCAGGTTGTGGTAATACCAGTGATAGTCAAAAAACATGGCGCGTTGGTACTGATGCGACCTATGCACCATTTGGTTTTAAAGATAAGGATAGCGGCAAATTAGCAGGCTTTGATGTTGATATTATCAATGCCATTGCAAAGGAAGAGGGCGTTGAAGCCGATGTTCAAAACTTGAACTTTGATGCGCTTTTACCAGCACTACAAAGCAATACCATCGATATTGCAATCTCGGATATGACTATTTCCGAAGATCGTGCCAAGTCTGTAGATTTTAGTAAACCATACTATATTGCAGGTAATGGCCTCGTTGTAAATATCGATAATACTAATATTAATAGCTTTAAGGACTTAGAAGGAAAGCGCATTGGTGTATCTATTGGATCTACTGGTGCGGAAATTGCTAGTAAGATTCCTAATGCCGATGTGCGCCAATTCAACCTCATCGTCGATGCATTCTTAGAATTGCAAAATAGAGGTGTAGATGTAGTTATTAACGATACACCGGTCAATGAATATTATGTTAATAGCAAGGGCAAAGGTATCGCAAAGGTTACTGGAGAGGACTATGATGCGGCACCGCTTGGTATTGCTGTGAAGAAGGGCAATACAGAGCTTCTTAATAAAGTTAACGATGGTTTGGCTAAGATTAAAGCCAATGGCAAATATGCAGAGATTTATAAAAAATGGTTTGGTAAAGAGCCACCAGCAGAGGATTTAAAATAGTTTGTAGATAGAACCTAAGCGTATTATTTGTTATAATACGTTTAGTAAACCTCAAATGGTATGAGGTAGTATAGAATGGGTGATATGATGGCTAAACGACGTGCATTTTTAGATATAATTAAAGAGAAGGGCGCCCTCGTTTTAGATGGTGGGTTAGGATCAGAGTTAGAGCGTTACGGCTGTAATCTTCAGCATAAATTATGGTCTGCTAAGATCCTTATGGACCAACCGGATATCATCAAAAAAATACATATCTCGTACTTGGCGGCTGGAGCAGATATCATTCAAAGTTCTGGGTATCAAGCAACGGTAGCTGGCTTTAAAGGCCTAGGATTTGGTACGGAAGAGGCTATTGAACTTGTAAAATTATCTGTTCGCTTGGCAGTACAAGCTCGCAATGAGTTTGTAGAGGCTAAGGCGAGTGGGGCACTTACATTGCGTGGTATTACACTGGGAGAAGAGACTCCAGATGGGGTGAGATATTTTTCTGAAGGTGCATTGCCTAAACCGCTGGTGGCGGCTTCTGTAGGCCCATATGGCGCTTTTTTGGCGGATGGATCTGAGTATCGAGGATATCCTGATGTACAAACTGAATATCTTGAAGTATTTCATATTCCACGGTTAGCATTATTCTGTGAAGAAAATCCAGATATATTATCCTTTGAAACTATTCCATCTTATGATGAAGCCATTGCCATTGCCCGTGCCATGTCTGATCCATATACATCGAGAGGAATTCCTGGATGGATTGCCTTTTCTTGTAAAGATGGACATCATGTTTCTAGCGGTGAAACCATCATTAAATGTGCAGAAATGATTGACAAGGTTAGACCTATAACCGGTATTGGTGTCAACTGTACTAAGCCAGAATACGTAGAGTCCTTAATTAAGGATATTCGCACTGTTACCGATAAACCAATTGCTGTATACCCTAATCTTGGTGAAAGCTATGATAGTGAAACTAAGAAGTGGTATGGCGACCCGGCATCATTTGTAGATTATGTCGATGTATGGCGTAATGCAGGGGCAGAAATCATAGGTGGTTGCTGTAGAACAACACCTGAAATCATTAGAGATATAGCTAACAAAATTCATAGATAGTAATATAAACTAATGATATAAAAGAAAAAGGCTATCGATGTTATGTCGATAGCCTTTTTCTTTTTTGCTGTTTGGCGGTAGTGAAATGTGATACTTTGCAGGTCGATATAAGGGTATATAGGTCGATATAAGGAGATATAAAAAGAGGTGATAGTTTATATCACCTCTTAATGTTAGATAATAAAAAAGCAGTGCATAAGCACTGCTTTTTTTATGGCGGAGAGACAGGGATTTGAACCCTGGGTACGGTATAACCGCACACATGATTTCCAATCATGCTCCTTCAGCCGCTCGGACACCTCTCCATGTATTCTGTTGTGTAACAGGTACTTGTATAGTATATGAAAAAGTTAGATTTATGTCAAGCAAAAAATAGTGAAAATTTTAGACTTTCATAAGACTTTTAAAGTATAAGAAAAAGCCGCCTTTTCAGGCGGCTTTTAGTGTTAGTATTATAATACTTCTTTGATTTCAGCTGCATCGATGGATGCTTTGATATCGTCTGCCATTTTTTCAATTTTTGGAAGATCTTCTGGTTTTAAAGAGGATTTGATATCAAGTGGTTCGGATACGATTTCAATGTCTTTGAAGTCGTTTTCAAAGTGAGCAACCATTGTTTTCATTGCAGCAGATGCCCAAGAGTGGTTACCAATGATGGATACTTTGTGGTTTTGGAAGTTAAGAGCTTTCAATTCATGAATAAAGTTTTCCATTGTAAGGTATAGGTTCAAATTGTATGTAGGTGCAATTGTTACCAAGTTAGTGTATTTCCAAGCATCAGCGATGATGTAGGAAGCGTTAGTTTTGGAAACATCATAGATTTTAATATCTGTAACACCGCGTTTGGACAATTGTTTCGCCAATTGTTGTGCGATGGCACGAGTGTTGCCGTACATAGAACCGAAGGCGATAACTACACCTTTTTGCTCAGCTGTGTAGCTGGACCAGTGCAAGTATTTGTGCAAGATATAATCGATAGATTCAGGTGTACGCCAGATTGGACCATGAAGTGGAGCAATGCGTTTAATATCAAGACCAGAAACTTTGCGGATTGCATTTTGTACTTGAGGGCCGTATTTACCAACGATGTTTGTATAGTAACGACGAGCTTCTTCTTCGTATGTAGCGACGTAATCAGTTTGGTCGGCAAAGATATTGCCATTCACTGTGCCAAATGTACCAAAAGCATCTGCAGAGAACAATGTACCAGTAGACTTTTCAAATGTACAAGTTACTTCTGGCCAGTGAACCATAGGCATAGTGTAGGAAACAAGAGTATGTTTACCTAAGCAAATTTCATCGCCTTCTTTAACTGTATAGTATTGATCAGGTTTTGGAGAATTGTAGAATTGTTCAAACATGCGGAATGTTGTAGCATTACCAACCATTTTACAGTTAGGGTAGCGTTCCAATGTTTCCAATAATGTTTGGCAATGATCTGGTTCCATATGGTTAACGATGATGTAATCAAGGTCGCGACCATTTAAGAGATGAGTCAAGTTGTCGAAGTATTCTTCGCGAATTTCTGCATCAACAGAGTCTACAACGCAAGTTTTTTCATCATCAATGAAATAGCTGTTATAGCTAACACCATTTGGAATAGGGAATAAGTTTTCAAAACGTTCTGTAGTCCAGTCATTACTACCAATCCAGTAGATATTATGGGTCATTTTCTGAGCACAATGCATAATAAAATCCTTTCTTAACTCACATTTGTTATGTATAGGTTTATATGAATTCTCATATTTGTAAATATATCATCAACTTATAATACTAATATTTTCGAAAAAAATCAATATTGAAAAGCCTACCCCGAGGAGTAGGCTTTTCACATGAAAGAATAGTCATAAATTATTTAAAGTACTTTACACCAGATGTGAAGATTGGCATTTCTAATTGGCCAGGAATATTTTTACTAATTCCTGTACCACATCGTTCGGAATGAGCCATTTTACCGAATACACGTCCATCAGGGCTGTAAATACCTTCGATAGCAGCTACAGATTGATTTGGGTTGAAGCGGCTATCCATGGATGCAATACCATCAAAGTCTACATATTGTGTAGCAATTTGACCAGTTTTATTGAATTCCAATACTTGTTGAGGAGAAGCAATGAAGCGACCTTCACCATGAGAAATTGGCACAGTGTAGATCTCGCCTGCTTTAGCATCACTCATCCAAGGGGATTTAGTAGAAATGACTTTAGTGTTAACCATGCGGGACAAGTGACGACCAATTGTGTTGTATGTCAAAGTAGGATGGTCAGCAGTTAAGGTTTCAATATGACCACCTGGCAACAAACCTAATTTGATAAGAGCCTGGAAACCATTGCAAATACCAAGTACGAGTCCATCTTGTTTGTACAAGAGATTTTCTAGGCCTTCCGCAAGGTATGGGTTACGGAAGAGTGTAGCCATGAATTTACCAGATCCATCTGGTTCATCACCAGCACTGAAGCCACCAGGGAACATAAGGATTTGAGATTCTGCTAGTTTAGCTTTAATTACATCAATAGATTCTTTTAATTGTTCTGGTGTTTGGTTTTGAATGACTACGATATCTGTTTCTGCCCCAGCTCTTTCAAAGGCGCGAGCAGAATCAAATTCACAGTTTGTACCAGGGAATACAGGAATGAGAACTTTAGGTTTAGCACCTAGAGATGTACTGCGAGGTTTAGCATGTTGGTCATGAATGTATGCTACGGCTTCACCTACACCATTTGGTGCATGCATAGGGAAGATATCATTAAGAGGAGCTTCATAAGCTGATTGGATTTCTTTAAGCGATACGGATTGATCGGACCATTCAATAACAGGGGTTGCTTGTGTTACACCAATTACTTTTAGTCCTGGCAATTCTAAGAGATAGTTAACAGCTTTAATGTCTACCTCTACGATAAATGCACCAAGAGCTGGTTGGAAAATTGCACGTTCAGCATATTTATCGAATTTAACACCGATATCGTTACCAAGAGCCATTTTTGTGACTGCTTCAGGAATACCACCTTGGTCAACTACATAAGCAGAATATACACGACCTTTTTCAATTTGTTCTTGTAAAACTTCACAGTTTTCCTTGAAGCGATCCCAATCAGGAGTGTCGTCATATGTACGAGGTACATCAAAGAATACGAGACGGTGATCTACGCCTTTTAGCTCTTGGCTTACGATGTTATCTACATGGGCTGTACCAACGGCAAAGGATACGAGGGTAGGAGGAACTGTAAGGTTCATAAAAGTACCGCTCATAGAATCTTTGCCACCAATAGCGCCGATTTCAAGTTCCTTTTGAGCTTTATAGGCACCGAGAAGCGCGGCTACAGGTTTACCCCAAGACTCTTTAGAATTAAGACGTTCAAAGTATTCTTGTAATGTTAAGTATGCATCTTCACGACGACCGCCAAGAGCAACTAATTTAGCAACAGATAAAAGTACTGCATATTGTGCGCCATGGTATGGGCTCCAAGCAGATAGTTCTGGTACGAAGCCATGGGTCATGATGCTTGCAGTTGTAGTTTCACCGTTTAATACAGGTAATTTTGCGACCATGCCTTGGGTAGGTGTCTTTTGGAATTTGCCTCCAAATGGCATGAGCACTGTATTAGCACCAACGGTACTGTCGAAACGTTCTGCTAAACCTTGTTGGGATGCGGTATTCAAGTCAGATACGGCAGTAAGCCACTTTTCTTTGAAGTTATCTGCGCTTGAAGAACCTCGTAAGAAGTAAGAACGATCTGTTGGAGCTGTTACGATAGCTTCTTGTTGTTGGCTTGCACCGTTTGTATTCAAGAAGTCGCGACTGATATCTACAATTGTTTCGCCATTCCAGTTCATGATAAGGCGATTTGTATCAGTTACATCCGCTACAACTGTACATTCTAAGTTCTCTTCATCGCAGTATGCTTTGAAAGTATCTACATCAGAAGCGGAGATAACGCAGGCCATACGTTCTTGGGATTCTGAGATTGCTAATTCTGTACCGTCGAGGCCAGCATATTTTTTAGGCACTAAATCGAGGTTGATTGTTACGCCATCTGTTAATTCGCCGATAGCAACGGATACACCGCCAGCACCAAAGTCATTACAACGTTTGATGAGTGTAGTTACTTCACTGCGACGGAAGAGGCGTTGAATTTTGCGTTCAGTAAGGGCATTGCCTTTTTGTACTTCTGCACCGCATGTAGAAAGGGATTCTACCGTATGTTCTTTAGAGGAACCTGTAGCACCACCACAGCCATCACGACCAGTTTTACCGCCCAGTAATACTACTACATCGCCCGGAACGGGTACTTCACGGCGTACTTGACTGCGAGGTGCAGCACCAATAACAGCACCGATTTCCATGCGTTTAGCTACATAACCAGGATGATAATATTCTTTTATTTCACCTGTAGCAAGGCCGATTTGGTTGCCGTAAGAGGAGTAGCCACGTGCAGCTTCTTGGGTAATTTTCTTCTGTGGTAATTTTCCTTCTAATGTATCTTCAAGGCTAGTGTGTGGGTCGCCAGCACCTGTAACGCGCATAGCTTGGTATACATAAGCGCGTCCGCTTAATGGGTCGCGGATACAACCTCCTAAGCATGTGGCAGCGCCACCAAATGGTTCAATTTCAGTCGGATGGTTATGTGTTTCATTTTTGAACAATAACAACCATTCCTCTGTTTTGCCGTTTACATCAACTGGAACGATGATAGTACATGCGTTGATTTCATCGGATTCGTCAAGATTTGTTAAACCGCCTGCATGACGTAATTCTTTGACTGCCAGTGTCGCCATATCCATGAGAGAGCGAGCCTTTTTCTTCGTTGTATATAGCTCAGCACGACCTTCCATGTATTCTTCAAGGGCTTCTTTTACCGCACCTGTAAAACGATTATCCTCAATAGTAATATCCGTTAATTCCGTCATGAATGTAGTATGACGGCAGTGGTCGGACCAATAGGTATCAAAGAGGCGAATTTCTGTAATGGTAGGATCGCGGTGTTCTATCTCTGCATATTGTTGTCTAATCATTTGAAGGTCTGCCAAGGTCATAGCAAGACCATAATTTTTGATGAGTTCTTCTAAATTGGCATCGCTCATTTTAGTAAAACCATCAATTGTTGATACTAGTTTTGGGTCTTCTAAATCAAGATCCAAAGTGTTTGGTAATTCAAGGCTAGCTTCACGGGAATCAACTGGGTTGATGTAGTATTTTTTGATACTATTTTCTTGTTCTTTTGTGAAAGTACCTTCAATAGCGTATACACGGGCACAGTGAACAACATGTCCGGATGTAAGGGTTAGCATAGAAATACATTGCTCAGCACTATCAGCACGTTGATCGTATTGACCTGGTACATATTCAACAGCGAATACGAAACCTTGTACAGCTGGAATTTCTTCTAATACTGTATCCACAGGAGGTTCGGAGAAAATTAAATTTTTGGCAGATTCTAAATCCTTGGCATCTAAATTTTCAATATCATACCGCTCATAAATGGTAACACCTGTTACAGGCATAGATAGCTCCTGTTGTAAGGTGTGTAACATGCGTTGTGCTTCTTGGTTGAAAGATTCTCGTTTTGTTACGAATAATCGTTGTATAGCCATTGTAGCCTCCTGTAATGTATATAATTCCCTGTGGGATATTGACAAATTAAGTATAGTCGGTCTAGACTTATAAGTAAAGATAATCTTACTTATGAAAAGATTAGAAATACTAATAAATATGAAAGATTCATGAAGGTCATAAGACCTAACTTTCATGAAGATTTCTACATATTCATTATATATTGAGAGTTTATAATTATAATATAGTAAATAATATGTATATTTAAAAGTAAGACATTACTATTAGTATATAACAGAGGTGAATAAAATGGCAGTATCTGCAGATTTGTATAGAACCTTTTTAGGGGTAGGCTTATATTTATCCTTTTCTCGTGCAGCAAAAGAGTTAGGCGTTTCCCAATCCGCTATTAGCCAAAGTATTAAGCAATTAGAAGGGGAGCTTAATATGCCTCTTTTCGTGCGCACTACAAAATCTGTAGGGTTCACGCCGGAAGGCAAGGAGTTATTTGATACGGTAGCTAAGGCCTTTTCCATTCTTGATAATGGCGTTACTCAATTACAAGAACGGGTGAGTCAAGCTTTTGAAAGTTTAAATCTTGCCGCTACAGATACATTATGTCGCCATTTCTTATTGCCCTATTTCCATAAATGGCAGTTACAAGAAAGTGAAATCGGTTTACATATTATTAATCGTCCGTCCCCTGATTGTGTAGAGTTAGTACTTAATAAAGACGCGCAGTTAGCAGTAGTTAATGATTATGAAGGTTTACGCGATAATCCTCAATTGGAGGTTACTACATTAGCCACAATTCAAGATGTATTTGTTGGTGGACCTGATTATAAAGGGGCAGGATTCTTTGATCAAGGGCGTCTTTTGAATGAGCCTATTTTGCTATTGCATAAAGGGTCTGCAAGTCGTACATTCTTTGATGAAGTAACTCATGGTGCATGTCGCAAGCCGCGGTTCGAACTTGGTAGCGTCGATGTTTTACTTGACCTAGTAGAAATTAACATGGGAATTTCTATGTTGCCTAACCATGTAGTGCAACAAAAAATACAAGAAGGTACAGTTGTACGTATTGATACGGATATTCCTGTGCCAACACGTGATATTGTACTTGTGCGTTCTCGTTTGGTTCCTCAATCTGAAGGGGCTGCACGATTTACATCCTTGCTTGTTAATCGTGAAAGTACTCGCGATAAGGTCTTATAATAATAAGACACACTTTATGATATTTTTCATAAGTGTGTCTTTTTATATTTTAGACTTGGTCTATTTGTGCTATATTATATTGTTATAAACCTGTTGAATTATATGATTCAGATTAAAAGTTTTTAAGTCTCGCTAGTAGCGTTTTTTCTAGCTATATTGTTTAGGCTTCGCTTGATATAGGTTGACCCTAAGGGGTTATTTACGTTAAAATTTAAAGATAGTTATGCTGCGGAGGTATGAGCACATGGAATTATTAAAACAACGCATTCGTGAAGAGGGGATTGTCCTCAATAATCGCGTGCTAAAAGTAGATGGTTTTTTGAATCATCAAATCGATCCACACTTGTTTAAAGCAATTGGTAAAGAAATTGCGGATCGTTATCGTGATGCAGGTGTACAACGTATTGTTACTATAGAGGCATCCGGTATTGCGTTGGCATTGATGGCTGCACTTGAACTTGATGTGCCATTAGTATTTGCACGTAAGAAAAAATCCATTCTTATGGTTGACGATGTATATCATAGTGTTGTGTACTCTTATACAAAAGAGGAAAACTACGATATTACTATTTCTAAAAAATTCTTGCCAGCCGGTGAAAAAGTGTTGATCATCGATGACTTCTTGGCATCTGGTGAGGCTGCTATGGGCCTTGCTAAATTGGTAGAAGATGCAGGTGATGAAGTGGTAGGTATGGCGATTGCTATTGAAAAATCCTTCCAACCTGGTCGTGAACGCCTTGAAAATGCTGGGTACCGTGTTGAGTCTTTAGTTCGTATTAAAGAATTTAAAGACAATGGTTGTGTATTTATCGAAGACTAATAGTCGTATTATTTGTAGAGGAATTATGAATCAAAAAGCAGAAAAATTTGACTTACTCGTTGCTGACCTTAATAAAGGTGGTAACTCTTGGTTTACAAAGGAAGAAATGACAGATGATCTTCATACAGTCGTTTATCACGGCCGTTTGGATGTTCATGAGCATAGTTTACCTGTATTCATTGTTGTGGACGATTCTGCGTTCTCCTATGCACGTATTGCTATCACAACAACATCTATTGATGAAAAAGTGATTCCTGCTGTGTTGAAAGAACTTAACACATTGAATCAAGATTATAAAGTATCTAAATACTATGTAAGTAATGAAGATAATAACATCTATATGGATGTATCTGTTCCTGGTTTAACCGAGCAATTTGATCCTACTGTAGTAGTGAATCTATTGCTTGAAGTAGTTCAACCACACTTAGATGCTGTACATAAAGGCATTCTAAAAGTTGCTGGTTTAGCTTAATAGAGGTTGTTATGAATCCTAAAGCGTTATTATTCGATAAGTTTTTAAAAGACGAAGAAATTACATCCTTTGAACGTAAAGATTTTGGTGATGAAGATGGTACAGTTGTATACCGCTCCTACATCAAATCTCCGTTATGGGATATGCCGTTATTTGTAATTCTTGATAATAGTATTTATAGTGTTATTCGTCTAGTAATTGGTCCCGATAAGGTAACAGCTCAAAACATGAGTGCTCTAAATTCCTTAATCAATCGGGATAATGCGACATATAAAAACTATAAATTATATATTGATGAACAAGATTCCAGTCTATACTTAGATTGCGTATACATGTGTGGGGATGATGCTTTTGAGCCTGCATTGATGTACGCGTTGATGTCTTCTATCGTAGACTATGTTCCTGAATCTGTAGGTGAGTTCAAAGCTGCTTTTGAAAGTGGTGCACACTAATTAATAACAAATACAGATTAAATAGTGTAATGTTCGGGTTTTAATAAAAGAGGCTACCCTATCAATTAAGATAGGGTAGCCTCTTTTTATTTTTTGGGAAATACATATTAATACTATAAAATAAGGGAGAGTTAGTATGTATATCGTTGTGATAAGGCGCGTATAAATGTATTTAAGTATTTTGGATAACGTCAATATAATTAAATAGAATACTATCAAATAATTCGGAAAGTAACGAATAATAAAATTTATTAATTAAAAAATATTCGAAAATGATGTTGATTTTGTAAATGTTAGGTGTTACAATTTGTGTACAAGAAGGAGGTAGCGCCGTGAACTATGCAAATCAACAAACTCAAAGCAAGTCTACGGAGGCTATTTGTGCGCATTTGACCCAGTCTGTTTCGACTGGGCTTTTTTATTAGGAGGATCTATGAAGGTCGGTATTATTATGGGCAGCAAGTCTGACCTAGACACAATGAAAAAGGCATCTACCGTACTTGATGAATTCAAAATTCCTTATGAAATGGTAATCGCTTCAGCTCATCGTACACCTGAAGCTGTAAAGAACTTTGTTACAAGACTTGAAGCAGAAGGGGCCATCGCTTTTATCGCTGGCGCCGGTGCGGCTGCTCATCTACCTGGCGTAGTAGCGAGCTTTACAACAGTACCTGTTATCGGTATTCCACTTAATGCAACCGCGTTAAAAGGTATCGATTCCTTACTTGCTATTGTTCAAATGCCATCTGGCATGCCAGTAGCTACAATGGCTGTAGATGGTGCTAAAAATGCAGCATTATTTGCAGTACAAATTGGAGCAGCTTTTGACAAAGAATTGAAAAAACAATATGTACAGTATCGTAAAGCTATGGCTGAAAAAGTTTTAGCAGATAATGCGGAATTACAAGGGGCCATTCAACTATAATTATTAAATTCATTTCAGATTACTTTGCTGGTTAAAACATTAATTGTTTTAGTCTTATTGGATATTCATTATATATTTGTTTTATTATTTTTATATAAAGGAGACATATCATGGCTAACATCGATTTAGAAAAATTAACATTGTTGTACGAAGGTAAAGCAAAACAAGTGTATCAAACAGATAACAAAGATGAGTACATCGTTCATTACAAAGATGATGCTACTGCATTTAATGGTGAAAAACATGATACTATCCTTGGCAAAGGCGTATTGAATAATAAGATTTCTTCTTTCTTTTTTGAATTGTTGAAAAAAGAAGGGGTACCAACTCACTTTATTCGCCGTGAAGATGATCGTAATCAAACAGTACTTACTTTAAATATTATTCCTTTAGAAGTTATCGTTCGTAACATTGCAGCAGGCTCTATGGCTAAACGTTTTGGTATTGAAGAAGGTACACCTCTTAAACATCCAATCCTTGAATTTTGCTATAAAAATGATGAATTAGGTGATCCATTTGCTAATGAATCCCAAATTACAGCACTTGGTTGGGCTACTCAAGAACAACTTGATGTAATTTCTACTATTACATTAAAGGTAAACGATATTTTGAAAAAATTCTTAGCTACAAAAAATGTAACCCTTGTAGACTTTAAATTAGAATTTGGTACACATAATGGTGAAGTATTATTAGGTGATGAAATATCTCCTGATACATGCCGTTTCTGGGATGCTACAACAGGTGAAAAACTCGACAAAGACCGTTTTCGTCGAGACCTTGGTAATATCGAAGAGGCATATAAGGAAATGTTATTCCGTCTTACTGGCGAACGCGCCTAAGGGGGCACAATGAACTACGATCCTGTTTTTGATAAATGGCATGAAGAGTGTGGTGTATTTGGTGTCTATGATAGAACTATTGATGTAGCACGCTATGTATATTGGGGACTCTTTGCACTCCAGCATCGTGGTCAAGAAAGTGCGGGCATTGCCGTTACAGATGGTTATGATGTAGAATTGAAAAAAGGTATGGGCTTGTTGACTGAGGCCATAAAAGCACTGCCATCTTTACCAAGCTATATGGGGACTGGTCATGTACGGTATTCCACAACAGGGTCCAATAATCCACGCAATATTCAACCTTTGGTAATTCACTATCAAGGTGGACAAATTGCAGTAGCTCACAACGGTAATTTAACGAATGCTTTGGCTATTCGTAAACGACTTGAAGCGGATGGATCTATCTTCCAAACGACCATGGATTCTGAGGTTATTGTAAACCTTATTGCGCGTTCTAAAGCAGAAACTCAGGCAGAACGAATTGCTGATGCGGCGCGTCAAATTGAAGGGGCTTTTTCTCTTGTCATTACTACGAATGACTCTTTAGTAGGTGTGCGTGATCCACAAGGGTTTAGACCTCTTTGTTTAGGCAAAACTAAAAATGGTTATGTGCTTTCAAGTGAAAGCTGTGCTTTTGATGCTATTAAGGCTGAGTTTATTCGTTATATAGATCCAGGAGAAATGGTAATTATCGATGATTCGGGTGTACGTAGCACAATTTATGCAAAACCAGGAAAAATCGACAAAAAACTTTGTGTTTTTGAATATATTTATTTTGCGCGTGGTGATAGTCATATTGATGGTCAATCAGTTTACCAAGCTCGTCTAAATATGGGCCGTGAGTTATATAATGAAACGAAATACGATGCAGATATTGTTATGTCTATTCCTGATTCTGGTACAACTGCTGCATTAGGCTATGCTCGTGCTTCCGGTATTCCTTTTGCAGAAGGTTTAGTAAAAAATCGTTATAGTGGTCGTACCTTCATCAAACCAAATCAAGAGGAACGGGAATTGGCAGTTCGCATGAAGCTTAATGTATTACCTCATGTGGTGAGTGGGAAACGGATAGTCCTCATTGATGATTCTATCGTACGAGGTACTACAAGTGGAATCATCGTTAAGATGCTAAAAGAAGCAGGCGCTAAAGCGGTTTATATGTGCGTTAGCTCCCCAACAATTGAGTATTCTTGCCACTATGGTATTGATACATCCGTTCGTAAAGAACTTATTGCGGCTACACATACAGTAGACGAAATTAAAGACTATATTCATGCTGATAAATTACATTATTTATCTCGTGGAGGTTTATGTCGTGCTATATCTAATGTAGAAGCAAATGATTTATGTTTTGCTTGCTTTAATGGTGATTACAGTGTAGAGATTCCTGCGGAACAAGAGGAAGGGGTCAAATATGTGCTCGAATAAAACTAGTTTAACCTATCGCGATGCAGGCGTTGATATCGATGCAGGTAATCGCGCTGTAGAATTAATGAAAGAATCCGTGAAACGTACCTATACACCTGGTGTTGTTGGTGATTTAGGTGGTTTTGGAGGTCTCTATTCCTTAGCTGGTCACTCCATGTCTGACCCTATGCTTGTATCTGGCACAGATGGGGTAGGCACAAAATTACGCCTCGCTATCATGATGGATAAACATGATACCATTGGCCAAGATTGCGTAGCTATGAGTGTTAACGATATTCTCGTACAAGGTGCTACGCCTCTATTCTTCCTCGATTACATTGCAGTAGGTAAACTTGATCCTGTGAAAGTAGCAGATATCGTGCGCGGTGTGGCAGAGGCTTGTGAAGAGTCTGGCTGTGCTTTATTGGGCGGAGAAACTGCTGAAATGGCAGGCTTTTACGATAATGATGACTACGATGTGGCTGGTTTTGCCGTTGGTATCGTAGATCGTCCTAAATTGATTACTGGTGAAAGTATCAAAGCGGGCGATGTTATTTTAGGTTTGCCATCTTCTGGTGTCCATTCCAATGGTTTTTCCTTGGTTCGTAAAATCGTATTCGATTATAAACAGTTATCTATTGATACAGAAATTCCAGAATTTGGTAAAACCTTAGGCGAAGAATTATTGATACCTACACGTTTATATCCAAAAGCGGTATTACCACTAATTGAACAAGAACTTGTAAAGGGTATGGTTCATATTACAGGCGGTGGTTTCTATGATAACATTCCTCGCGTATTGCCAAAGGGTGTGACTGCAGAGGTAGATGTTACAACATGGCCACGACTTCCTGTATTTACGAAACTACAAGAATGGGGTAATGTAGCATGGCCTGAAATGTACCGTACTTTTAACATGGGCATTGGTATGATCCTCATTGTTGACCAAAATGATGTAGAAAAGGTTAAAGAAAATCTTGGTAGTCGTGGTGAAGCTGTATATGAAATTGGCCGCATCGTAAGCGGTGATGGTCCTGTTGTCCTTAAAGGGGCTGAGTTCGATGTGTAATTCTAAAAAGCGATTAGCCCTCTTTGCCAGTGGGCGTGGTTCTAATGGGGAAGCACTGTATAAGGCTATGCAAGAAGGCTATATTAATGGTGAATTTGTTGTAATCATTACAGATCACGGCGATGCAGGTATTGTGGATCGCTCTAAATCTTGGAATGTTCCACTTATTGTGATTGAACGTAGCGACTATGATTCTAAAGCTAGCTTTGAACAGGCTCAACTGGATGCTTTAGAGCCTTATAAGGTAGATGGTATTATTTTAGCTGGCTATATGCGTATAGTTGGTTCTAAGCTAATTGAACGCTATGAACATAAAATATTAAATATCCATCCTGCATTATTGCCATCTTTCCCAGGTCTTCATGGCCATCAACAAGCTATTGACGGAGGCGTAAAAATTACGGGCTGTACGGTACACTTTGTTGATGCGGGAATGGATACGGGCCCAATCATTATGCAGAATACAGTTCCTGTATTACCCGATGATACAGAGGATACTTTGAGTGATAGATTATTACCTATCGAACATAAAACGTATAAAGAGGCGTTGCGACTATTTTGTGAAGATAAGCTTACTATAAAAGGTCGCGTTGTATATATCGAAGATTAATATGTAAGCAAAGGAAGACGTTAGATGATTAAAAATGCATTACTTAGTGTTTCCGATAAAACAGGTATTGTAGACTTTGCAAAGGGATTAGTTGAATTAGGTGTAACCATTTATTCCACAGGTGGGACTCTCAAGGCCATAACTGATGCGGGTATTGCAGCTAAAGCAGTTGAGTCTTTGACGGGTTTTCCTGAAATGATGGATGGCCGCGTTAAGACTTTGCATCCAAAGGTTCATGGTGGCATTTTGGCAATCCGAGATAATGTGGAGCATCAAAAAGCTATGGCAGATTATGGTATTGAACCCATCGACCTTGTGGTTGTCAATCTCTATCCATTCCGTGAAACTATTGCGAAACCAAATGTATCCCTAGAGGAGGCCATTGAAAATATAGATATCGGCGGTCCTACCATGGTACGCTCTGCTGCAAAAAACCATGCGTACGTAGGCATTGTGGTAAATCCAAAACATTATGACGAAATCTTAGTAATGCTTAAAGAACATGGCGAATTGACCAAAGACTATCGCTTTGGTCTTGCGAAAGAGGCCTTCGCTCATACGGCAGCTTATGATGTAGCCATTGCTAACTATATGGGTGGTATCTTAAAAGAAGGACCTACACCACCTGAATATTTAAGCGCGTATGAAAAGGTAACAGACCTTCGGTATGGGGAAAATCCGCATCAAAAAGCGGCATTCTATAAAGAAATCGGTAAAGCCCATGGCATGGGTGCCTTGAAACAACTTCATGGTAAAGAGCTTTCTTATAACAATATCGTAGATATGGAAGCCGCTTGGAATATGGTGTGGGAGTTTACAGATCCTGCCGCATGTATTATTAAGCATACAAATCCTTGTGGTGCAGCCACAGCAGCTACATTGCATGATGCTTATGTAAATGCTTACGAAGCAGACTCCGTATCTGCTTTTGGTGGCATTGTAGCTTTAAACCGTGAAGTCGATGCTGCTACTGCCGGAGAAATGAGCAAAATCTTCTTAGAAGTCATTATGGCACCTACTTTCACAAAAGAAGCATTAGACATCCTTGAAGTGAAGAAAAATATTCGCCTCATCGAGCTATCTAAACCTGAATCTGGTCAAGTAACAGTGAAAAAAGTTTCTGGTGGTCTATTGGTACAAACGGAGGATGATATCCTAGAAGACCGCGCTCACTATAAAGTGGTTACGAAGGTACAACCAACGGAGGAACAATGGAAAGCCCTTGAATTTGCTTGGAAGCTTGTAAAACATGTAAAATCTAATGCTATTTTGATTTCTAATGAAAAACGTACACTCGGTGTGGGGGCTGGTCAAATGAACCGCGTTGGTTCTGCAAAAATTGCCCTTGAACAAGCTGGTGAAGCTGCAAAAGGGGCCGTATTAGCATCTGATGCATTCTTCCCGTTCGGCGATACTGTAGAAACAGCGGCAAAACATGGTATTGCAGCTATTATTCAACCTGGCGGTTCTATTCGTGATGAAGAATCCATTAAAGCTGCTGATGAAGCAGGCATTGCCATGGTGTTTACAAGCATTCGTCACTTTAAACATTAATCGGTTGAGACATTTAGCTTATAGTTAAGCACAATTACTAGCTATTTCTTCTACAATGAACTTGATGGCGTTTAGGCGCCGATGGAGGACTTATGAAAGTATGTGTAATCGGTAACGGCGGCCGCGAACATGCATTGGCATGGCGATTGTCCATCAGTCCTAGCGTAACAAAGGTATATGCCATTCCTGGCAGTGCGGCCATGTCAGATTGTGCAGAGCTAGTCGGCATTGATTGGCAGCAAAGCGATCATTTAATTCGTTTTTTGAAAGATAACCACGTTGATTTAGTCGTTGTTGGTCCAGAGGCTCCTCTTGTAGCAGGACTAGCAGATGCACTAAATAAGGCAGGAATTCCTGTGTTTGGTCCATCTAAAGCAGCTGCTCAGTTAGAGGGCTCCAAGGTGTTTGCTAAGGATCTTATGAAAAAATACAACATTCCAACCGCTGCCTATGGTGTGTTCCATAAGGTGGATGTAGCAAAAGAATTTATCGCTCAAACAGGTGCTCCTATCGTGGTGAAAGCTGACGGTTTAGCGGCCGGTAAGGGCGTTGTAGTAGCAATGACTGTGGAAGAAGCGAATGCAGCTGTAGAAGATATGCTTAGCGGTAATCGCTTTGGCGATGCAGGTAGCACCGTTGTTATCGAAGAATTCATGGAAGGCGAAGAAGCGAGCTTACTTGCCTTTGTAGATGGCAAGACTGTGGTGCCTATGATTGCTTCTCAAGATCATAAACGCATCTTTGATGGGGATAAAGGTCCTAATACAGGTGGTATGGGCACCTATGCGCCAGCACCAGTGCTTACTGATGCATTGCGTGATGAAGCGATGAAAAGAATCTTAGAACCTATGGTGGCGGCTATGCAAAAAGAGGGGATGCCTTATGTAGGTTGCCTCTATGCAGGCCTTATGATTACGCCTCAAGGTCCTAAGGTTGTAGAGTTTAATGCACGCTTTGGCGATCCAGAAACACAAGTTGTATTGCCATTACTTGATAGTGATTTAGGTCAAATCATGATGGCTTGTGCCACAGGCAATTTGACAGCTGATATGGTGAAATGGAAAGACTCCTCTGCTGCTTGTATTATTCTTGCCTCTAAGGGATATCCTGAAACTTCATCTAAGGGTGATGTTATTCGCGGGGATATTAAGCAATATGATACGACCATCGTATTCCACTCTGGTACTAAGCTTGTTGGGGAAGAATATGTCACAAATGGTGGTCGTGTTCTAGGTGTAGTTGGTCTTGGTAAAGACCTTAGAATTGCGCTCGATAGAGCTTATGGACGTATAGAACACATCGATTTTGACGGCATGCAATATCGTACAGATATTGGGGCGAAAGCTTTCAAATAAACTAAAGGTCTTTCAAATCATGTAAACATGTATTTAAAAGAGTACAATAGCATTTCAAACATATAAAAACCTCTACATTTATGCATAGCGCATGTGGTGTAGAGGTTTTTATTTTCTACCTTTTAATGGTTACCTATGTTATAATAATGTAGATATAAAGAGGGCCCATCGACGTGTGATGGCGTTAGGCTCATCTCAACATTTTGAAATCTATTGATGGCGCCTAATATGTAGAAGTACATCTTCTACATATTAGGTGTTTTTACTATAGTCTATTTTTCGTATAGCGACATACAACTATGAAATATAACAAAGAACCGTTAAAACTGAATAGTCCGGTATCATTTTGGATGAATTTTCCCAATGAAGAACGCGTGTTTTGGGTGGATCGCCAAAGTGACCGCATCGTTGTGGGCGCTAAACGTCTAGCGACGGTTAAAAATGATGACGATCGCCATAATTACGCTTATGTATTTTATGGGGATACTTTTTTTGATACTGTAAAAGATCCTAAATGGTCTAATATGGGCCATGAAATGATTGCTTTTACCCATTATTACATTGTAGAAAATGGGGAGTCCTTCTATCTACATGCTGGTGAAAGTGTACCCATTGAGAATTATGAGGTGCCTCGAGTTCATCACAACTACAGTGAAACCAGCGATGATAAGGCGGATTGGAATCGTTTGATGAATGCTATTGCTAGTGGCATAAGCAGAGGTGAAATGACTAAGGTCGTTTCCTCTCGTGAGGTAGAATTTACTAGCGAAACACCATACAATGTGGCAAGTATTTTAGCTAACTTAGTCGATAATAATCCGAATTGCTTTATCTTTGGCTATGAAAAGGATGGGCGTACCTTTGTAGGGGCATCGCCAGAAATTTTAGTGCGCCACCGCGGCAGTGAAATATTAAGCTATGCTCTAGCTGGTACTGCGCCAAAGGATGGTCCTAATGCGTGGACTAAGGAACAATTACTAACTAGTGAGAAAAATCTTGTAGAACATAATATCGTGCTCGACCGCATCGTGAATACGATGAAACAAATTACTCCAGATGTTACGGTGGGGGAAACAGGCATTATGGAGTTATCTCATCTTTATCATTTGCGCACCATAATTACTGCAAAGGATAGCACAAAATCTCTTGTAGAATGGGCTAAAATCCTACATCCTACACCAGCCCTTGGTGGTGAACCGAGAGAAAAAGCGCTGGCGTTGTTACAAGAATACGAATCCCATGAACGCGGTATGTACGCAGCGCCTTTTGGTTTTATGAAGGATATGGGGGACGGCATCGTTGTAGTTGCCATACGATCTGCTCTTATCATGGACAATGTATTGTATGCCTATGCAGGATGTGGCGTTGTAGCCGATTCTGATGCGGATGAAGAATACGCTGAAACTAATAATAAAATGCGCACTATTCTTGATGCTTTATAATTGTTTCCGCACCTCTAGAGGTGTTTGAAAGGGAATATAATGAATGAATATATTGCTGCCTTGGTAGACGAGTTCTACCAACTCGGCGTTCGTCATGCTGTGTTTAGCCCTGGTTCTCGTTCTACGACGATGGCCATGCTGTTCAAGGAGCATGAAGGATTTGAAACCTATATGAATATAGATGAGCGCTCTGCTAGTTTTATGGCTCTAGGCATTGCAAAGACTCATAAAGAACCGACTGTACTCGTATGTACCTCAGGTTCGGCAGTAGCCCATTATTTGCCAGCTGTTTTGGAAGCTCAATATAGCGGGGTTCCGCTCATTGTACTGTCTGCGGATAGACCTCATACATTATTGCATGTAGGGGCTCCTCAGACTGTAGATCAGCACAAAATCTTTGGTACAGCTGTAAACTACTATGAAGAATTAGCAGTGCCTCAAGAATCTCATTACTATATATATCCTCGTCAAGTAGCACGTAAAGCATATATGAAAGCGATGGATACTAAAAAAGGGCCTGTCCATATTAATGTGCCTCTCTTTGAACCATTGGTGCCAGAATTGAGCCGTAACCATTTTGAGGCTGGTCGCAGTTCCTTTAAAGTGGTTAAACCAAACTATGGTAGTGTGTTTGGCTGTGATAATAGAAATAATTTGACTCATTTTAATAATGCAATTGATATTGCTCATGGAAATGATGGTACAAACGAGATTAATGATTTACTTGAAAGATATGATCGTATCCTTATCCTAGCAGGCCCACAGATCGATATAGATGAAGCTAATACGATTCGTTCCTTTGGGGAGGCTTTACAAGCCCCTATTTTGGCTGATCCGTTGTCTAATGTAAGACGACGTTATAAGTCGTCGGATAATCAAAGCAATAAAGAGGGGATTGATACTAATAATGTTGTTATCTCTACGTATGATGCATTATTAGCGGGGCAAGCTCTTTGGCGTGAGCTGAAACCAGATTGTGTAATTCAGTTCGGCCAAATCGTTGTATCAAAACGTGTACAACAGATGATTGCTAGCTGGACTGATGTGGAGTATATCGAGGTAAATCCTACGATGGACTCCATGAACCCAACAGGTAAAACTACCATGCATGTGCAAGCTAGCACTGACGTCTTTACTCATTTATATGGAAAACACAATAATTCTGATGAGTACTTAAAAATATGGCAACGGTTAGATCAAGAGGGTAAAAAGCAACTAAGTACAGCTATTGATGAGCCTCATTGTTTTGAAGGGCGAACCATACGTGAGTTGCAAGAACATATCCTTGACGATGGACAAATTTTCGTTGCTAATAGTATGACTATTCGAGATTTTGATTACTTCTGGTTTAGTGGGGAATCTAAGGCGGTTCTTTACGGCAATCGAGGTGTCAATGGCATTGATGGCACTATTTCAACGGCGCTAGGGGTCGCCGCCAATGGAAAACCTACGTATTTAGTGACAGGAGATTTATCCTTGTTCCATGATTTGAATGGATTGGCTGTGGCCAAAACTCATAATTTAAATCTAACCATTATTTTGCATAATAATGATGGGGGCGGTATTTTTGAATATTTACCGCAAAAGGGAACAAAGCATTTTGATTACTTGTTCTCCACATCTCAAGGCTTAGATTACAGTGGGGCGGCCAAACTCTATGGTTGTGTCTATACTAAAATCTCAAGTCCTGATGAATTGGGTTCTGTACTAGATAAAGTTAGCTCAGAATTAGGTGTTCATATTATTGAAATCCCTACAAATCGGGAGTATAGCAGAGAATTGCATAAGAAATATACGAAGGTTTCAGTTGATATGGAGGCATTACTATGAGTCAGTATTTTTGCACTATTGTAGATAATGCTTTATGCAATCCCACGCAACGTATGTATTTTGATTTGGGAGATTATCGCTATGGTTTAACTGTGGTAGGTGATGGGGAATCTATCGTGTGTCTTCATGGATTTTCGGAATCCAGTTATACTTGGGATTCTATCAATTTACCAGGTTATCGTTTAATCCGTATTGACTTGATTGGCCATGGTGATTCTGATATTCCTGAAGATGATGCGGCATATACAATTCCTAAAATGCTAGAGGATTTGCATACGGTTATTTATCATATGGTAGGTGATAGATATTATCTCATGGGCTACTCTATGGGGGCTCGTATAGCACTTTCTTATGCATTACAGTATGACAGCGAAATTCAAGGGCTTATTCTTGAAAGTGGATCTGTGGGGATTGCTTCAGAGGCTGAGCGAGCAGAACGTCGTAAGGCTGATGAAGAATTAGCATATCATATCGAACATAACGATGGTTTTTGGTTTGCTTCGCGTTGGGCGGAGGCTCCTATTTTTGAAAGTCAAAAGCAGCTTTTACCAGAGGTGACTGAATTAATTCATTTACGTCGTTCTCATAATAGTCCATACGCATTAGCATGTACCCTACGTGGATCTGGCCAAGGTGTTATGATATATGTCGGTAATCAATTAGAAAAATTATCATGTAAAGGTCTATATGTGAGTGGCGCATTAGATACAAAATATACTACAATAGGAAGAGATGTCTTTGGCAAGTTGCCAAACTTTAAACATGTCGTCGTCGAAGGGGCGGGACATAATGTACATATAGAAAAACCGCAGGTCTTTGAACAAGCGGTATTAGATTTTTTACACAAGAAAGGTTAAGGCCATGAGCAAATTTGATTGGAAAGTATTGGATCGTAATTATGAAGACGTAATTTACGAAACATATAATGGCATTGCAAAAATTACTATTAATCGCCCACAGGTACGTAACGCATTCCGTCCTAAAACTGTTATGGAGTTAATCGATGCTTTCACAGTAGCTCGTGAAGATAACGAAGTAGGCGTAATCGTATTGACTGGTGCAAACCACGGTCAAGGTGAAGATAAAGAAGCATTCTGCTCCGGTGGTGACCAAAGCGTACGCGGTCATGGTGGTTATGTAGGCGAAGATAATGTACCTCGTTTGAACGTTCTTGATTTACAACGTTTGATTCGCGTTATTCCAAAACCTGTAATTGCTATGGTTAATGGTTTTGCTATCGGTGGCGGACATGTTTTGCACATCGTTTGTGACCTTACCATCGCTTCTGAAAATGCTAAATTTGGTCAAACTGGTCCTCGCGTAGGTTCCTTCGATGCCGGTTACGGTGCAGGTTATTTGGCTCGTATGATTGGACATAAACGTGCTCGTGAAGTATGGTTCCTTTGCCGTCAATACACAGCTGCTCAAGCATATGAAATGGGCATGGTTAACTGTGTTGTACCATTCGACAAATTGGAAGAAGAAACAGTTCAATGGTGTAACGAAATTCTTGAATTGTCCCCAATGGCATTGCGTATGTTGAAGGGTGCCTTCAACGCTGACACAGATGGTCTTGCAGGTTTACAACAATTTGCAGGCGATGCTACATTAATGTACTACACAATTGATGAAGCAAAAGAAGGCCGTGATGCGTTCAAAGAAAAACGTAAACCGAACTTCAAACAATTCCCCAAATTCCCTTAATCGGAATGTATTACGAGTCTATTACTAGGGACGGGATTCATTGTAAAAACGACAAGTGCGCCTCTATATGAGGCGCCTTTCTTGTAATATCTGTGGTTATTAATTATTAATCATGAGGCATTATTTTTAGATACGAGGTGAGACGATGGAATGGTTACGGTATGGTGCACAGCACTATCCTAATCGCATATGTATAAATGAATATACCTATAACGATATATATGGCGGTGTGCTTCATGTGGCTAGTGAATTGCTACCTCTTGAAATCTCTCGTGTGGCCATTTTATCGGACAACTCTGTTACTATGGCGATTTATATACTAGCAGTTATGCTAGTGCATAAAGAGGTATTGCTGTTGAATGTACATCTTAAGCCTAACGAGATAGAGACACAATTGAAACAATTAGGTATTACTACCGTATTACATAGTAAAGAACGGCGTAATCAACTACTGAATCTAGATAATGAGCAAGTATCAAGTTTACTTGATTCGGATGTATCGAATTCAATTTCTACCATTGAATTCGAGCCTTTAGAATATATTTTCTCAGTAGCGTTAGAAGAAGATACCTTTAATTGGACTTTTGAGGACACAGACATTGCCGCTATTATGAATACTAGTGCTACAACAGGTCAGTTTAAGTCCGTACCTCTTCGATGGGGGCAGATTAGAGCTCATGTACAAGCATCTCAAGAAGTACTAGGTAAAACCGAACAAGATAATTGGCTTATGGTATTACCGTTGTTCCATGTCAGTGGATTATCTATCTTGATGCGATCACTTTATAATGGAACGGCTATCACCATATTGCCTAAATACGATGAGGCAAAGGTTTTAGAGCTTATTGAGTCAAATCAAATCAATATGATGTCTTTAGTTCCAACGATTTTAACACAATTAGAGCCGAAGATTACACATCATACATTACGAGTGATTCTGCTTGGTGGTGAGTTCATTCCTATGGCACTTATTGATGCTTGTGAAAAGAAATCATTACCAATTTACAAGACCTATGGCATGACTGAAACTTTTAGTCAAAGTGTGACCTTTTCTGTATTAGACTACCCTCACAAAAGAGATTCTATAGGCACGCCATTACCTGGTATGCAGGTTCGTATTGATAATCCTGATGCGGATGGAGTTGGTGAAATCCATTTGACAGGCCCTATGGTTATGACTGGGTATATCGACAAGGAACCTATCGATGGTGACCTAAATACTGATGATATTGGCTATGTTGATGAAGATGGCTTTGTATATATTCTGAATCGTCGCAAAGATCTTATTATCTCTGGTGGAGAAAATATCTATCCCAAGGAGCTAGAGGATCTAGTCTATACATTGCCAACTGTGAAGGAGTGTGCCGTAGTACCTGTACCTGATTCTAAATGGGGGCAAGTACCAGCGCTATTTGTGGCTTTTCATGATGGTGAAAGTATGCTGATCGATGAGATTTTATCCTTTATGACCTCTTCATTGGCTAAGTATAAAATACCTAAGTATGTAAGAATTTTATCTGCGTTGCCTCGTAATGGCACAGGTAAAATTGTGCGTAATGAACTGCATTTAGAAGATTGAGGCGTCTATGAATGATATTTTAAATTTTAAAAGCATAACTACATATCGCCTTAAACTTCCAATGAAGTTTAATTTTAAAACTGCTAAGGGTGAGGTAAAAGAGCGAGAAACCATTGTCATTCGCATTGAGGACCAACAAGGTTATGTTGGTTATGGAGAATGTGTGGCTTTCACAGAGCCGTTCTATACAGCGGAAACCGTAGATACATGTTGGAAAAAATTAGTGGATGATTATATTTTTAATCTTCGCTTGATGCGACCTAAACCTCTTATGACCTATGTGCGTCAGTTACAGTTCTGGCTAAATCGAGATCATATGCCTATGACCATTGCTGCTGTAGAAAATGCCCTTATTAATCTTCATTGTGAGCGATTGGGTGTAAACTCTGTGTCCTATATCATGGGGCAATCCTTACAAGACACCATTGAAAGTGGTGTTGTTATCGGTGATGTACCGATGGAACAATTGTTAGATGCAGTAGAAGTTCATGTGGTAAATGGTTGTAAGCGCATTAAGTTAAAAGTGAACCCCACAGATGGCTATGAACGGGTATCACTCGTTCGCAAGCAGTATCCAAATCTAGTCTTAGCGGCTGATGCAAACCAAAGCTATTTGTATGATGACATTGACAAGGTCCGTCACTTTAACGATCTGAATTTAGCCTGTATAGAAGAGCCCTTTGCTATGACGACGCTTCAATCCTATAAGGAATGGAAGTGGGAACATCTCAATAACGATGATTGGAATATTGAAACACCTATCTGTTTAGATGAATCTATATTAGGCTATGATGATTTATCCTATGCTATTGAATATGGCCTGATTGACATACTTAATATAAAAGTAGGGCGCATGGGTGGTCTTGTGCCAACGAAGGCAGCTATTAATCTCTGTAGAGAAAGTCATATTCCATATTGGATTGGTAGCATGGTGGAGACTGGAGTTTCTAAAATGCTCCATGCTCAACTCGCTGCACTAGGTGATTCCTATATGGCAGGGGATTTATCGGATTCTGATAGATACTTTGAGCGAGACCTCATTTATCCCGACCTTACTTTTAAAAATGGTGTAATGCACGTGCCTGATGGTGATGGGTTAGGTGTAACCGTTTTTGATGATCGATTAGAAGCGTATTGTGTGGAGAAACGAATACTATGAATTTGATAGAATCTTTACAAATTGAAAAGCCTCAAATGACAAGTGATACTACATGTGTGGCAAAAATGAATTTAGACGATTTTCACAAGCAACCGCAAGGTTACCTAAATGGAGGGGCGACTTTAGCCTTTGCAGAAATTGCAGCGGGGATGATGAGTAACGAACTCATTGGACCGGATAAATTCGGTGTAGGTCAATCTATTACAGCTAACCATTTGCGTCCTGCACGGTGTGAAGGCTCTTTAACAGCCCATGGTACACTATTGGTGAAAGGAAAAACCTCACATGTATGGCGTTTTGACATGAAGGACGATGTAGAACGACTCATTTCTCAAGTAACCGTAACATTGGCCATCGTGGACTTTGATCGGTAATAGATAATAAGTAATAAACAATGATAAAAGGACAGTACATACTATTTTAGTATGTACTGTCCTTTTTTGATTATTGTCTTTAGACTGGTTCGCGACGTAGTCGCGAATCATTAAACCACCCGCTATGCGGGTGTGGCAACGAAAGTTATACAAAAAAATCACCTTGCTTAAGTATAATGTAGGTGTTAAAGCCGCATTATATGCAAAAGAAAGGTGATTTTATATGGCAACAAAGACACAGAGCCTTGCGCACACAAAATGGTTA
>CAKPXR010000009.1 GCA_934202215.1 uncultured Veillonella sp. | reverse complement strand
ACAGCAGATGCTGTATTTTCCGGACGCAATGTGAAGCTAGAGCCACCATCGTCGCCTGTAGTAAATGTATACATTTCCTTTTGTACTACATCTGTAGTTTCACCGATACCGCGCAAGAATAATTTGGTATCTTCAAAGGCAGGTGTGCGAATTTCGTTGAACCCGTATACTTTACAAATTTCACGCATACGTTGTTCAATATAGTGCCAATTTATCATTTGCTCTGGCAAAAAGTCTTGTGTACCTCTTGGTTTTCTAATAGCCATTACACAACCTCCCAAAATTTCTCACAAATTCTATGTCGTTTCTCTAATAGTGCATCTATCGTTGCGTGGTAAACATCAACATCCTTTGGCATGTGCTGTTTCAATTGACGGTATTCAGGGGCGCACATCCACTTAGACGAGCTACCGGGTCCCATGGAAAGAATACTTTGTCGTTCCTCCATAATCTGAATATTATACTCACACGCTTTGCCAGGCAAAGTATAGCCGATATTCTCTAACTGCCCTCTCATATATTGTTGGCGATATAAATAATATGGTACATAGCCAGCTGCTTCAAGACGCTCTTTACCATATTGTACCATTTCTGCCACGAGATATTCTTCAGGAATATCATCTTGCATATTTAAATCATACAATGGGCTACCACGTTTTAATGCTAACGTATGAATTGTAACATTTTCCGGCAAATTTTGACATACGTAATCCATATTCTCTACCATGTTTTGCATCGTTTGATGCGGTAAACCTGCAATAAAATCCATATTTACAGCAAATGGTGTATTAACTTTTACATATTGTAACAGCTCATCAATATCTTGCGCACTATGTCCACGCCCAATGCGCCGCAAAATATCGTCTTGCATAGTTTGAGGATTAATACTGATACGATTTACACCAAAATCGAGCATAGATCGTATCTTCACAGGACTCACAGAATCTGGACGCCCCGCTTCTACAGTAAACTCATGTCCATCTGGCACTAGAATAAATAACTGTTTTAGAACTTGGTGAAAATCTTCATCCCCTAGTACCGTCGGTGTACCACCACCCATATAGAGGGTATCTACCGTTAAACCATATGAAGTAACAATAGATTTCATATCCTCAATATCACGGCCTAAAGATGTTAAAAATTGAATTTTATCAGTGTAATCTTGATAGAGTCCATAAGGAAACGAGCAGTACACACAACGAGTATCACAGAAAGGAATGCCACAATAGAGACTCACCTTTTTATCGTCTGTATCAGCTAAAAATGGACGTTGATACTCACCGATAGCCCCCAACGTTGCAAGCTTTTCCATAGACACAGAAAACTCGTCCCTAATGTGACGAGTTGCTGCATGGACAGAGCCATATGTATCTATATATTTATGGAGTAGCTTTGTAGGGCGCACACCAACCATAGTCCCCCATGGTGCATCGGCTGGTAACCCTTGATATTCACGCAAATAGCACAATAGAGCTTGGCCAATTTGACGACGACCCATAGATGAAATATCACCGTCAAAAGTTTTTACGGTCTCACCAATGGTTACAGTCAAACGATATAAACCGTCTACCTCTATAGCCTCTAAAAGGACGTCTGGATTAACCTTATCAGAGAATAAACCAGCAGCACCACAGTTATGGGCTACTACGGAGCCAAGCGGTAATGGCCCCGTATATAGATATCCATTAAGCATGGTGATGAGCCATACGTTCTAATTTTTCAAGTTCTGCTTCAGTCATATGATTTTGGCAATCGCTGCAGTAACCATATACTTTCAATTGATGGTCAATGGTACGGAAGTTCAATTTTTTAGCGATAATAGACTCTAATGTTTCAAGCATATCGTCTTCGAACTCGGATACTTTACCACATTTTACACAAATCAAATGATGATGGAAATGAGCAAACTCTTCATCATTTAATTCGTAACGGTTACGACCATCACCGAAATCAAGACGTTTTAACAAATCAAGTTCTGTAAATAGATCAAGTGTTCTGTAAATAGTAGCTAAGCCGATATCAGGAGCTACTTCTTTTACAAGTACATATACGTCTTCAGCACTCAAATGGTTTTCATCAGCATCGATGAAGGCTTGTAAAATTGTTTGACGTTGTGTAGTCAATTTGTATTTTTTATCTTTAATGCGTTCTTTTAATTTCTCTAATGTTGTATTCATGATAACTATCCCCTTTACTTCTTACAAAAGTTTTATAAAACCTACGCCCCAACGAATGGGTTGTATTGTTTTTCATAACCTATATTTGTTTCTGGTCCATGACCAGGATATACCATTGTATTGTCAGGCAATTTATAAAGCTGAGTTTTAATAGATTCCATTAATGTCTCATAGGAGCCATTTGGAAAATCTGTACGACCTACGGAATCTCTGAAGAGAGTATCCCCTACAAATACAAGACCTTCCATATAATAACATACCCCACCTGGCGTATGACCCGGTGTCTCAAGTACTTCTAAGTCAATAGCACCACAGGTAATGTGGTCACCTTGTTTAACCTCGATAATGTCAGCCTTTACCTTGATTGGTGTTGGATTACTATAAGCGCTAAGATTGAGTTCAGGATCTGACAGATACGGTATATCGCCCTCTTGAATATATACAGGCACATGATATGTATCTACAATCTCTTGAACGCCACCAATATGATCTCCATGACCATGGGTTAGCAAAACAGCCTTTGGTTTCAAGTCATGCTTCTTTAGAGACTCTAATACTTCCGGTGTAGCAGGATCAATAATGAAAGCTTCTCCTACCGCTTTATCGCCTATAACATAGCAATTAGTCCCTAGCGGACCTAATGGCATGCGCATAAGCACTAGTTGTTGTTCACTCATTAAGCCCCTCCTTTACTACGCTGTACTGTATATACTTCACGAATACGGCGCAACTTAGTCATAACAAAATCAAGTTGTGAAATATCACGGATATCGACAACTACATTGATACTTACAGTTTTAGTATCTTCTTGAACCTTAGCATTGATGTTTGTAATGGTGATTTTCAATTCTGATAGTACCGCCATAACCTCCATCAACAGGCCATTTCGATCATATGCTTGAATATCGATACCTACATGGAAGGATTCACCAGAGGAACCATCCCAAGAAACTTCAATCATACGTTCTAAATCCTCAGGCGTATGGCCTAGACTCGTACAATCGGAGCGATGGACAGATACACCGCGACCACGCGTGATATAACCGATGATATCATCACCAGGTACAGGATTACAGCATTTCGCCATACGAACCATAACACCGGCTTCGCCTTTTACAAGAACACCCGTACCATTCTTAGTAGTTTTTGGTCCTTGGGATTTTAACTTTTCAATAATTTGTTCTGTACTGCGTTTAGATTCCTCTGCCTCTTTAGACTTCTTATACAGTTCAATCAAGCGTAAGAGCACTGTACTAACAGGAATACCACCATACCCACAAGCAGCAAACATTTCATCTTCTGTACCGGCTTTAAGTTGTTTTGTAACTTGTTGGAGACGACTATCAGCGATTAATTCTTTCCAACTATAATTTAATCGTTTTGCTTCTTTTTCGAGTGCTTCTAGACCTTTTTCAATATTTTCGGCCTTATTTTCACGCTTGAACCAATTGCGAATTTTGCTCTTACTTTCAGAAGAGCCTACAATATTAAGCCAATCAAGACTTGGTCGACCTGTTTTAGATGTAATAATATCTACAATATCGCCATTTTGTAAGGTGTAATCTAGCGGTACAATTTTACCGTTTACCTTCGCACCTACACAGCGATGACCTACATCGGTATGAACGCGATACGCAAAATCAAGTGGAACCGAACCGATTGGCAATTTAACAACATCGCCCTTTGGTGTGAATACAAAGACCTCACCAGAGAAAACGTCTAATTTTAACGCATTAACCAGTTCTGTTGGATTACTTGTATCTTGCCATTCAAGAACTTGGCGTAACCATGCAACCTTTTGGTCAAAGTCTTTATCGCCATTTTTATTGCCTTCTTTATAACGCCAATGCGCTGCAACACCATATTCAGATACACGGTGCATTTCCCATGTACGAATTTGGATTTCTACAGGTTGCCCCATGGTACCGATAACCGTTGTATGCAAGGATTGATACATATTAGATTTCGGCATGGAAATGTAATCCTTGAAACGATATGGCAATGGTTTCCACAAGCTATGCGCAATACCTAGTACGGCATAGCAATCTGGAATTGTATCAACGATAACACGAACAGCAAGCAAGTCATAAATTTGAGATAAATCACGGTTATCCTTTTTCATCTTCTTGTAAATACTGTAGAAGTGTTTTGGACGACCTTTAATATCCGCCTTGATATTAGCTTCACCTAAAGCCTTGGTGAGTTGACTCATTGTATCATTAACAATATCCTCACGAGCTTGGCGTTTTTGTTTCATTTGATCTACGAGATCATAGTATTTCTCAGGCTCTAAATAACGGAACGATAAATCTTCAAGCTCCCATTTCACATTGAAAATACCTAGTCGATGTGCGAGAGGCGCAAAGATTTCTAATGTTTCCTTCGCAATTCGTTTTTGTTTATCACTACGCATATGCTTTAAAGTACGCATATTATGTAAGCGGTCACCTAATTTAATAACTACAACACGCACATCCTTCGCCATAGCCAAAATCATCTTCCGATAATTTTCCATTTGGCGATCTTCTTTTGTTTCATATTGGAACTGGTTTAATTTCGTTACACCATCAACGAGGAAAGCCACCTCAGAGCCAAACATTTTCTCCAAGTCTTCCTTCGAATACGATGTATCTTCAACCACATCATGCATAAGTGCAGCCATAAGCGTAATATGGTCAATTTGCAAGTGTGCCAAAATTTCAGCTACTGCTAGTGGATGCATGATATATGGCTCACCAGAAGCTCTCAATTGACCTTCATGGGCCTTATCAGCAAGTTCAAAAGCCTTCAATACTTGGTTACACTCATCATCTGTTAAATAGGTATGAATATAATCCATAAATTCAGCTAAAGCTTTTTCTTTATTAAATGTACCTTGGTCCACCAAAGCTTTGCCTTCTTCATTTACAGTTGTCATGGTATCACCTCCTATATACTATAGGTAAGAAATGTTACGGATGTGACAAGATCTAATTTCCCCTCAATGGCATTCCATCTTAGCATTAATTGACCATCATCACTTGTGTATTCTTCTATAATACCCAATTCCTTAAATACATCTAAGGATGTAAGAGCACTACGATTATTTTGATCCGGCGGCTTACGTCGCAGGATTTCTTGTTCTACATGGTAAACCGATTGACTACGTCCACGCATAGCCTGTTTTACGATTACATACGTTTGTCTAAGACCTTCTGTTGAAAGTGTAATAGGTTCTTCGCACAACGGCTCAATAGCTTGAATCATAAGTTGTGGAGAAACCGTTCCTTGCCACTCATTCTTTTGCAACGAGAATGCTACTCTCACCACAGTTCCAACGAATATAGTTTGAAATAAATCAGGACGATTCCAAGCAATAGCATCCAACGTACCACTAGAGGTTTCTAAAATCACCTTACAATGATTTTTTAATTGCCCCATAAGCATAATGTCTTGTACCGTCGCTTCCATAACAGCAAAGACCGGCGTACTATTAGCCATACCATATGGTTCAAGCGCTGATACGCGGTCAATGATATCCACATCGATATCATCAACGGGTAGTTCCGCATCAATAGCAACGACAGGAATATATTCTTCCGCTGTCACATGCTCTTTACAATACGCCGTTAAGCGGTCTCGTAATTCATCTATGCGACTTGCATCAATACTAAAGCCTGCTGCTGCAGCGTGTCCACCAAACTGTAGTAACACATCTTCACAGGACTTAAGTGCATCGTAGATATTAAAACCATCGATACTGCGGCAAGAACCTTTACCAACACCATCATGAATACTGATGACTAAGGTTGGTTTATAAAACTCCTCAACTAAACGAGAGGCCACAATACCAATAACACCTGGATGCCAGTCTTCACCAGCTACAACAGTTACATAGTCCGCTTTATGACCTTGATTAGCCACATCGATACGAGCTAGTTCATGAATATTCCGCTCTAGTTCTTGACGTTCTCGATTTGTTTCATTTAATTCCTCAGCGATTGCTTCAGCCGTATCAGCTTCATCGGTAACGAGTAACTCAACAGCACGTGTTGCATGAGTTACTCGACCTGCTGCATTGAGCCTTGGAGCCAAGGTAAAGCCAATATGTCCAGATGTGATAGTTCGCTCATGGAGACCGGCCACATCGATGAGCTTTTTAATCCCCAAATTTGGATGACTATTCATCTTCTCGAGCCCTGCTTTTACAATGATGCGATTCTCACCAACTAACGGTACTACGTCTGCTACAGTACCTAATGCAACGATATCTAAATCATCTAAATACCATTCACCATATTTAGTGAGCCATAAAGCTTGGCATAACTTAAAGGCAACACCAACGCCAGATAAGTTTTTATCCTTATATGGACAATCTTTTTGCTTGTGGTTAATAACAGCCTTTGCTCGTGGAATCAAATCTGGCGCCGTATGATGATCTGTAATAATCATGTCAATACGATCTCGTACAGCCTCTACAATATCGTAAGAGCTAATACCGCAGTCTACGGTAATAACCAGAGCTGTTCCCCTTTCTATAAGGTGCTCTAAAGCCTCTAAATTGAGGCCATATCCTTCGCTTTGGCGCTCCGGTATATAATAGGTAACATCGGCGCCAAGTTTCTTTAAAAATCGATATAGAACAGATGTTGCGGTAATACCATCTACATCATAATCGCCATAAATAACGATTGGCTTATGCCTTTCAATTGTCTCCTGAACTAGTGAAACAGCCACATCCATATCTTTCAAAGTAAATGGGTCTAGCAAATCAGACAATGAGCTTTGTAAAAACCGACGACCTTCGTCAACATCTATGTGGCGATTTACCATTAATTTTGCCACAATAGGATTTACACCAAGTTCACGGATTAAGATATTTTCTTGTTCTTTGTTGCCTGTAGATATACGCCAACGTTTTTCCTTAATCATCATATCCCTCAGTAGTTTATAATCAATATTATTATAGAATTTAACGTATTATCATTATCATTTTTAATTATTATACATCAAAAAGTGAACAAAATAAACTATTTTATATATTTTATTCTCATTTAAGTTTCCTTTTTTTCTCAACAAAAAAGAACCTCCTATTATCAATAGGAGGTTCTAGATCAGTGAATTACTTAGAACCGGAAGTCTCGTTTGCCATCTTCCATCTGTGCAATATAAGATTTAGCTTTATCTTTAACTAAATCGTTTTTGATATTCTCTAACTGTTGTTCAATAACCTTTGCACCATGAGCTTTAGTCTTTTCATCACCGTAATCCATGATGTATTCATTTAAGGTCATCAATGCATTTGGTTGGCAACAATTGTGGATTTGACCAGATTTAGCAAGGGCCATGAATCTGTCCCCTGTTCTACCGGCACGATAGCATGCAGTACAGAAGCTTGGTACATATCCAAGATCTAGTAGCCAATCTACAATTTCATCTAATGTACGTGTATCACTGCGATCAAATTGAGCAGAATTATCTTCTGGTTTTTCTTCTTCTTTATAGCCACCTACGCTAGTACGAGAGCCACCACTAATTTGGGAGATACCTAATGCCAAGCCACGTTCACGCATAGATTGGCTTTCACGAGTAGACATAATCATACCTGTATACGGTGTGGATACGCGAATAAGAGCAACGATTTTCTCAAAGATATCGTCAGGTACAGCATTACTGAAATCATCTACATCGATATCATCAGCTGGACAAATACGAGGTACAGAAATTGTATGTGGACCTACACCATATACAGCCTCTAAGTGTTCAGCATGCATTAACAAACCTACAAAATCGTATTTGTAATGTTCTAAACCATACAAAACACCGATGCCTACATCATCAATACCACCTTGCATTGCACGGTCCATCGCCTCTGTATGGTAGGCGTAGTCGCTCTTAGGGCCTGTTGGATGTAGTGCTTCGTAGTTTTCTTTATTGTATGTTTCTTGGAATAATGTATATGTACCAATGCCAGCTTCATGTAATTTCTTGTAATCCTCAACAGAGCAAGCTGCAATATTTACATTTACACGGCGAATTTCACCATTTTTATTTTTAATGCCGTAAATAGTTTTGATGGATTCCAAAATATACTCAAGCGGATTTTTAAGTGGATCTTCACCAGACTCAATTACAATACGCTTATGGCCCATTGCTTCTAAAGCGATAACCTCTTCTCTAATTTGATCTTGAGTCAACTTTTTACGTTTAATATCGCGGTTTTTAGAATGGTATGGACAATATACACAACCATTAATACAATAGTTAGACAAATATAATGGTGCAAACAAAACGATACGATCACCGTAAATGGCTTTCTTGATTTCTTTCGCTAAAGCATAAAGCTTTTCCTTATATTCAGGCAACGGACATTCTAATAAAACAGCTGCCTCTCTATGGTTTAACCCCTTAAATGTAGCAGCTTTTGCTAAAATAGCATCTAACAACTCCCGATTTTCCTTGTTTTCCTCTGCGTAAGCAAGAGTATCAAGGATTTCCTGATGGGAAATAAATTCCTCCGCCTTTGGAGATTTTACATCATACATAGTACTTACCTCAAATCTTTCTAGTGGCAATGCCACCCCTCTTTAGGTATATGAAAGTATATGACAACCAGTCTTCTGGTATTTCACTGATACTGTACTTAGTATACCACTATTCCTACTAAAAAACATAGGAATTTAATACATAGTAAAAGGTTGTCCCCTCATAAGAGGAAACAACCTTTATAGTATGGGTATTTCTAATTTATATCGATTATCTATATCGAATATGATTAAAATGTATATATATAAATTTTCAAATAATTATATAAACCCTTACAACCTTTTACTAACTGTATAAAACTTATTTAGTCGGCCCTATTTCCCCCATGCATTATATAAATCTTGCATTGCCTTTTCTTTAGCTATAATGCCGTGAGCCATCCACAATGTACTATCCACACGTAACACATGACCTTCTTTAACAGCTGGCAAGGTCTTCCATAACGCATCCTTTTCTAAGTTATCTAACTTTTGGTCCGCAATACTTTGGTTGTTGGCACTTGTGGCACCATAACCGGCACTTACAACTAAATAGCCTGCATCTAAATCTGTAATCGTTCCAAGGATATAGCATTATTCGTAGGATTTAAATCAGTTTCTAATACCATATCTGGGGGCTTAATATTAAGCAAATCTGCCATAAAGATATTCATATCGCTCTTCATATATGGGTACAGACGGTATTCTTTATTCAAAATGCGTAAAAACGCCATTGTTTTACCATTCATATGTTTAGCCAAAGCAATGCGAGTCTTTTTTGCATTTGCATAATATTCTTTTAGACGCGCCTCCCCTTTTTCAGGCACACCTAAGGCTGCCGCAATACCTAATAATGCAGTTTCTTCTTTGTTAACGTTGAAAGCTACAGTTGGTGCAATTTTTGAAAGCGCATTAAATGCAGCTTTTCCATAGGAATCACGCATAATAATTAAATCTGGATGCAATGATTGAATTTGTTCATAGTTGATAGTCTTAGTTTCATCATTAATGCTAACATTTTGTATATTACGCTCACTCAACTCCTTATAGAGGTAACTTTTTTCATTATAATTACCAGCTATAACTGGAATATCGAGAGCTATCATCGGCTCCTCTTCTCGTACCACAACAATGCGTTTTGGTTTTTTAGTCATTACTGTTGTCCCCAATTTATGTGTTACGGTGATGGTATCACCTTCCACAGTGATCATTTTATCAACTGCTTTTTTAGTGGCTGCTAATCGTTTCTTGAATTCCTTATCAATTTCCTTTGGATCATTAGACCGTTCTAGTGCTTCTTTTACCTTATCATCAAGGCTAGCATAAATAGCTTCATGAGTCATACCATTTCCTTGGAGACCGCACCCAGCAACTCCCAAGAGTACACAAGCTCCTAATAGGCCTGAGAGTAACAATCGCTTCATCCTACACCTCGAGAGCCATATGGCCATATTGCTTCATGGAATAAGGAATACAGAAAGGACGATCTGTTTTAGGATCATGCATAATTGTTGAATCTACACCGAATACATTTCTTAAAATAGTTGCAAATTTTAATATAATACAACTGTACATCGTCCAATCCCCATCGAGTCACTATCACCTATAAGTCTGTATATTGTAATAAAAAGCAAAAAGAGTAGCAATCATAAGATCACTACTCTAAAAATTAATAAATATGTAATTAGCCTAATTTATATATATAATATTTAATTCTACTTACTTATACAATTGATTTCTATTATTAAAAAAGCCTCTATAAGCTAGCTGACATGCAATAAAGCATGCGATGGATATGGTAGATAAAGACATAAAGGTTACAATCATCTGGTATTTAACAGCCTCTAACGGTGGCATCCCTGCCAAAATAAGGCCGGTCATCATACCTGGCAACGATACTATACCTAATGTTTTGGCACTATCTATAGTTGGTTGTAAACCAGTTTTTATCACATCTCTAACAATTGCTTTAGAAGCCTGTTTAGGTGTGCTCCCTAAAGCTAGTTTAATTTCTACCTCTTGTTGGCGTAAGTCAAAATTTGATAGTAGTTGACGATAACAAAGCCCTATAGCAACCATAGCACCACTAATAACCATCCCGCCTACTGGAATCAATTGATAAGCAGTAAAATCTAGTACACCTGTTACAAGTAAAATGGATAATGTTATCCATGCGCCAATAGTAATAGCAAACCAGGAAATCCATAGGGCATGCGGAATCCCCTGCCCACGTTTAGCGGAATTATAAGCTGCATTAAAAGCCATAAAGCCTAGCAAACCAACGATAAATATAGGACTTTCAGTACCAAAAATATAGGATAAAATAAAGCCAATAATCAATAGTTGAACTGTAGCTCGTATGGCACTAAAGAAAATATCCTTTTCTAATTTTAATTCTTGCCGATAGGACATTACCATACTAATAATAACTAATACTGATGCTAGGCATAGCGATGCGGTAGAAATAGCATGAAATTGACTCATCGCAATACCTCCTCTTTAGCTAATGCTCCATCTACGATAGTAATACGGCGATTTGCTTTACGCAAACTTTGTTCTTCGCTATGAGTAATAGATACTATGGTCATCCCTTTATTATGAAGTTCATCAATAACTTGTTCTACAATAGATGTATTAACAGAATCTAATGCAGAAGTAACCTCATCTAATAATAATACCTTTGGTTCAAAAATAAGGCTTCGAATGAGGCATATACGCTGCATTTCACCACCGGATAACTCATCATTACGTCTCTCTAGATACTCCATAGGCATATGTAATAAATCAAATAAATATTTGATGTGATCCATATCGGGTTTCATACCGCGAATGTCATATGGAAACAAAATGTTGCGACGTACCGTTTTAGCAAATAAGTATGGTCTTTGAAAACAATACCCCACCGTTTTTCGATAACTTTCGGGATCAATAACAGTTAAGTCTTGACTATTATACATAATATGACCTGAGGTAGGGCTAATTAAATCACTACATAATTTTAATAGTGTACTTTTACCACTACCAGAAGGACCTACGATAGTAATATAATCCCCTTCATTGATTGCTAAAGACACATCTCGAATAATAGCTTTATCTTTTACAACATAGGATATATTAGATAGATCCAATAATGCCATAATGCCCCCTATCTATGCTTAGAATACTAAAATATATTTTGATATTTATTTTTAATTATATTATATCAAAAGAGCTTATACTATAGTAAAACAAAAAATCCCTAGTGGAAACCACTAGGGATAATAGTCTTTGTAAAATTAAGCTTCTACAGGGTATACGCTAACTTTACGGTTATAACGACCAGCACGTTCGAATGCTACTTTACCAGGCACAAGTGCAAATAAAGTGTCATCTTTACCGATACCTACGTTAGTACCAGGGTGGAAGTGAGTACCACGTTGACGAACGATGATGTTACCGCTCTTTACGATGGAACCATCATGGCATTTAACACCAAGACGTTTAGATTCACTATCACGACCGTTACGAGTACTGGACACACCTTTTTTATGTGCGAACAATTGCAAATCAAAAGTAAACATTAAGTTCACCTCCTATATTTCGTGTATTTGGACAAACTCTGGATATTGACGGCTAATTTCCTCTAAACCGAGAAGCATAGTCCCCAGAATATCCTGTCCACTCTGGTTAATCGTACCAGAGAGAACCATATCACATTGACCTTCGCTATTCGTATAGTCCCCTTCTTGCTGAGCAATTTGGGTAAGTCCTAACATTGCCGTTGCCGATAAGGCAGACACTGCAGCACATACGATATCAAAGCCATGATCATCATATCCTGCATGACCGGACATATGACAACCAATTACTTGACCGTCACTATTCCGCTGGATTCCAATGGAAACCATAATTAAGCTTGGATAGATTCAATACGAACTTTTGTGAACGGTTGACGATGGCCTTGACGACGACGGTAGTTGGATTTAGCTTTGTATTTGAATACTAAGATTTTTTTACCTTTACCATGCTCAAGAACTGTACCTGTAACTTTTGCACCGTTTACAAGAGGAGCGCCAACTTTAACGTCGCCGTCATTCACTACAGTCAAAACTTCTTCGAATGTTACGGAATCGTTAGCAGCTGCTTCCAATTTTTCGATAGTAATTACATCGCCTTCAGCAACGCGATATTGTTTACCACCAGTTTTAATAATTGCGTACATGAGAACACCTCCTTGTTATCGAACTCGCTGAATTCGGTATCCCGACCCGAACATCGGTCGGGCGTTTAAACCTGCTTCACGCGGATTGCAAAGTTCAGTAAACCGAACTAATACTGATATAGTATATCGTATTTACCTATGCATGTCAAACAAAATTCAACATAAATGGCTCAGTTTACGATACTTTCATATATATACAAACCTCTAAAATTCTCCGATAATACCAAGGTGTTGTAAAAGTATTTTTGTGCCGATGAGGATTAATACACCCCCACCCAATATGTCTGCATATTTTCCTACGAACTGGCCCATAAATTTACCTAGATACACGCCAATAAGAGAAATACCAAAGGTAATGACCCCAATCATAGTGGAGGCTTCCCATACATTAATAGGTAAAAAGGCAAAGGTTAAACCTACTGCCATGGCATCAAGACTAGTTGCGACGGAAAGCATAATCATTTCCCAAGCACCTAAAAACTGTTTATCCTCGTCTTCATCATCGTCATCACTAAGACCTTCACGAATCATAGCAATACCTAAGTAACCGAGAAGGCCAAAGATAATCCAATGATCCCATTCAGATATGACATCGATAAACTGGCGTCCAATGAGCCACCCAATAACAGGCATGAGAAACTGGAATAACCCGAATAAGAATGCTAATGTCACCTTTCGTCCATTTTCACCTACCGGCATAGATAAACCTTTCCCAATAGATACACCAAAGGCGTCCATGGCTAGGCCAACACTAATTAATATAATTTCAAATACAGACACGATACTCACCTATAATAAACTACTTACTTATTCTGCTACAGCCATCAAAGAATAGCCTTCACGGCTAATTTGTGGATTTACTACAATAGAAATCTTACGGCCTATAGAGTCGCCTAATTCTTCAAGAACAGCCTTTGTTAAATATTGAGCCACTTCTGGATGAACTTCGATTTCTAGGTTCGATTTAATCCGACCGGACTTAAACAACTCACGAATACGGCGAATAATCTGCATATACACGGTTCTACCCGACAGCATGTATCCAGTGCCACCGCATTGAGGGCATGTATCAAACATTAAGGTTTGCAAACCTTGACGGGCACGCTTCCGCGTCATTTCCACTAAACCGAGAGAGCTAATACCACATACGACGGTTTTCATCTTATCTAACTTAGCTTGTGCGCTCAATAGTTGTAGCAACTCTTGTTGATGCGACTTATCCTTCATATCGATAAAATCAACGACGATAATGCCACCAATATCTCGTAAGCGCAGTTGACGACAAATTTCTTTTGCCGCCTCTTTATTGACTGTGAAAGCTAAATCTTCTAGTTTATTAGACTTGCCCGTATAATGAGCCGAGTTCACATCAAATACGGTAAGCGCCTCTGTATGGTCGATACGGATGGAGCCACCAGAAGGAAGATTGATATCACGAGAGATAAGATCCTCTAATTGGGGTTCAATGTGATTGGCTTTAAAGATAGGTGTGCTGCCACGGTGACGTATCACTTTAATTTGTTGAGATGTTGGGCCATGACCTAAGAGATCCAATAATCTAGATTCCCCCATATCGGAATCAACGATGATTTCCTCTACATTGCGGTGTGCATAGTCTCGTACAAGGCGGAACCAAAAGTCCGCATCACTATAGAGATCCGTACCACTCTTAGCCACCTTAAAACGCTTTAACACATGTTGCCATGTACGCCATAGATATTCCATATCACGGCCGATTTCATCAGCACTAGCCTTAGCAGCCGCAGTACGAATAATAAATCCACAGCCCTCCTGTACATAAGGTTCTGCTAATTCTTGTAATTTAGAACGTACCGCTTCATCAGTGATTTTCTTAGAAATATGCATGCCTTCAGAATATGGTAATAGCACCATAAAACGTCCAGCCAAGCTCACATCAGCCGTAACACGAGCTCCTTTACCAAGCATTTCCTCTTTTACCACTTGTACAAGAATTTGTTGCCCCACAGATAGGCGGGGCAAGATTTTCTGTTCTTTTCCCTGTTGAAGGTTTAAGTACGCATTTTGAGAGCCCCCAATATCAACGAAAGCCGCTTGCATACCATTCAACACGTTCTTAACTGTACCTTTGTACATATGGTTTGCCATATGGGTCTCATCGGTACGTTCTAACACAAAATCAATTAACCGACCTGCTTCATCGACAACAGCCATGCGGATTTCTTCGCGCATAACATTGACCAAAATTTTATGCATCCTATCCCTCCCTTCATTAAATATAAAATATATAGGTCTCTTAAATCATTAAAGCGTATATAAGCTCTTACGATTTATGTAAAGACTATTAGTAGTTAAGATATATATAACAAGTATTAGTAGTTAATTTCCAATGGAGTGTAACAACCTTCTTCATTTTCCACCATAATCGCTTTACGATGAATTTCATAGCCACTTGTAATCGGCCAATTATATTGGTCTTTACCAAGGTTCCACACTTCACTAGGCTTAATAGTACCTTGCGGATAAATACCAATGCCCATTGTAAGAGTAACCATACCATCTTTCACAGATGCAACGATTGATTCCTTTACAAATTCTTTTACATCGATAATACGAGTTTTCTTTGGTGTTACCTTTTCGTAAGAAATTTCCGGAGCCTCATTGAAAGGTTTTAGCAACACATCCCAATTGGCATTTTCATCCGTTACAGGACCTGTTACCTCATAAATAGCAAAGTTACAAATAGCCATCATCTTTTTAACCTTGTCAGGCATTTCCTTACCACCTAGTACTTCAAGGCCTGGCGGTGCTACACGATTCAAACGTTCCATAATGGATTCCAAGGAATCTTCTTCAAGAACATCCATATCAATATATTCAGCTGCCGCTGTTACACCAAGCGCCAATGCAGAGGAAAAGCTAATTTTCATATGAGGATTAAACCCTTCTGAAAAGGCCATTTTAATTTCAGCGCGACGAATCATACGCTCCACAGCTTGTGCATAATCAAGGTGCGACAAGAATCGTAATTCTTCGCCCTTATTTAAGGCCAAACGTAATTTTTTCAACTCTGCCACCCTCCTTATAGTCAATAATTGCAGTATTAAGCTCTGGACATACATTACAGCCTTTACATGGCCCGCGACGGCAATCACTTGTAAGGTTTGCCTCTACCGCTTGTTCCCACTCCCGTTTTAAGAATGCTTTACTTACAGTGCAATCTAAATGGTCCCAAGGTAATGGTTCATCAAAGTCACGTGTACGTCTTGCAAAATATGCTGGATCCAAACCACAATCAGCGAATGCTTGTAACCAAGTTTCATAGTTAAAGTACTCAGTCCAACCATCAAATTTACAACCTGCTTCCCATGCTTTTACAAGGACTTTAGATAATCTACGGTCCCCACGAGCAAATGCGGCCTCCATATAGCCAGTATAGCCGTCATGATAGTGGTAGGAAATATTGCGGTTATTGATGAGGGATTTTAAATACCGTTGCTTACGATGGATTTCCTCTACATCTTGTTGACCATACCATTGATATGGAGAATGTGTTTTTGGTACAAAGAAGGATACGCTGACCGTTACAGAACCATTACGTTTACCTGTAATATCTCGGTGTAAATCGAGCACCTTGTACGCAAGCTCAGCAATACCTGCCAAATCTTCATCTGTTTCAGTTGGAAGGCCCATCATGAAATACAATTTAACTGTATTCCAGCCGGATTTAAAGGCATTTGTACAAGCCGCCAACAAGTCCTCTTCACTAACCCCTTTATTGATAACATCGCGCATACGTTGTGTACCTGCTTCAGGGGCAAAGGTAAGACCACTCTTACGCACTTGTTGCACCTTTTTAGCAATATCGATGGAGAAGCTATCAATACGCAAGGATGGTAAGCTTACACTCACTTGTTTATCCTTGAACTCTTCCATAAGCATATCTACTAATTCAGGTAATTTAGAATAGTCCGCAGAGCTCAAACTCATTAAAGAGATTTCGTTGTACCCAGTATTGGCAATCGTATCTCTAGCAATTTGTAACAAACGTTCCGGTGTCTTTTCACGAACAGGACGATATAGCATACCGGCTTGGCAGAAACGACAACCACGTGTACAACCACGGAATAATTCAAGTACCGCACGGTCATGAACTATATCTAAGAACGGTACAACAGGTTTTGTTGGATAGAAAACATTTTCCACATCTTCTACGATGCGTTTTTCAACAGCTGCAGGTACATCTTCAAAACGTGGTGTAATGGATTTAAAATCGCCTTGCTCTGTATATTCCACATCGTATAGAGCTGGACAATACGTACCAGGGATTTGAGCCACTTTACGCAAGAATGCTTCCTTACCACCTGGGAATCCTTTTTCCTTTTCAGCCTTGTAGAGATCGATGAATTCATCGCCCCATTCTTCAGACTCACCAAGGGAAACAATATCAAAGAAATCTGCAATAGGCTCTACATTAAATGCACATGGGCCACCACATACGAGTAGTGGAAACTCCATATCGCGGTCTTTAGCATACATTGGAATACCAGCCAAGTCGAGCATGTTTAAGATATTAGTAAAGCTCATCTCATATTGAAGTGTAAAAGCTAATACATCAAAATCTTTGATAGGAGTACGAGTTTCCAAAGAGAACAAAGGAATGTTCCGCTTACGCATTTCCTCTTCCATATCGTGCCACGGAGCAAACACACGTTCCGCTGCTGCATCTTCACGACGGTTTACAAGACCATATAAAATTTTGATGCCCAAATGGCTCATAGCCACTTCATATACATCTGGAAAAGCTAAAGCCATTGTTACATCAACAGTACTATGATTTTTTACAATACTATTATATTCACCGCCCGTATAACGAGCAGGCTTTTGGACATGTTGTAACCATGACGTATCTAATTGAATCATACATCCTCCGTCTTTTCTGAAAGACTTCTTTCACAATCAATCCTAAAAATAGGATTTTAAAAAATATATTTCGTCCGTTGCGTAGCAATATTTAACAAAATACCGATACTCAACATATTCGTGGTCAACGCACTGACACCATAACTAAGGAATGGTAATGGAATCCCTGTAACAGGCATAATACCAATAGTCATACCTACATTAACGAGTACCTCAAAGGTAAACATGGTAGCAATACCTGTAGCTAATAACATACCAAAATTATCATTACACATATAGGCTACTTTAATGCTGCGATAAATAAGCATAAAGAGTAAGAACAATACGATAATACAACCTACAAATCCAAATTCTTCACCAATAACGGAGAAAATAAAGTCCGTATGGTTTTCTGGCAAGAAATTCAACTGACTTTGCGTACCATTAAAGATACCTTTACCAAAAATCAAACCTGAACCAATGGCAATCTTAGACTGAATAATATGATAGCCAGATCCAAAAGGATCAATATCTGGATTTAAAAATACGAGAATACGTTGTTTTTGGTATTCTTTCAGTACAAACCAACCTAAAGGCAACAATAATAAACCAGTGCCAGCAATAATTTTTATGAGTCTTGTTCTAATACCAGAAATAAATAACATGCCCACAAAAATAGCAATATACACAAGAGATGTACCTAAATCAGGTTGTAAAAATACCAATGCAATAGGTATACCAACATATATTACAGGCCATATTAAAGATTTAAATGTATCTAGCTTGCCAATACGAGGCTCTAGCATTTTAGCCATGCAAATAATCATGAGCAATTTAGAAAACTCTGATGGCTGAATCGTAATAGGCCCCAATTGAATCCAGCGTTGAGCCCCCAATGCAGAGGTACCAACAGCCATGACGGCAATTAACATCAAAAGAGTAATGGCGTAAATGATATTCCCCGAGTCCTTTAGACGATGATAGTTAAGAAACTGCATACCTATCACAACGGCTACATTAGCTAGGAAAAATATAAGTTGTTTTACTACTAAACTACCAAACCCAATAGGCTCTTGATTAACATGCGTTGCACTGCCTATGGCTGCTAAACCAATACAAACAAGTAAAAAAGTACATATGATAATAGCCCAGTCGCTATCGTTCCATAGTTTCCGCCACATCATATCACCTATTTCAATTTACGACGGCGCCACAAGCTTTGCTTACCTTGCACTAATAAGCGCTGAGTAGTCCAACCGCCGCGATTAATATAGAGAACATTATTCGAGTCTTCAAAGATAGACTCACCAGCTGTAGCAAGTGTAGGTGTACCTTGTTTTTCTGTAGCAGCCTTTTTCTTCGCTACATAGGCATCAAATTGCTTTTGTACATCATAATCTTCCCAGCAATCCCCCGTTACAACATAGTCCACAAGAGGTGCTAATACATTACGGAATTCATGAGAAGCCAGATCTAACAGATGTCCATCTTGTGTATAGGTTAACACATCTTCATCATAAGGGATCATAGCCCCTACATATTCGGCGCGAAGAACTTCCAACATATCATATAAGTCTATATCTTCACCATTTGTAGATACTGCATTAAATGCAATAGCAAAATCACGTATATTATGCTCCTCACACACTTGAATCATGCGCGCACCATTACGTAAGGACACCCACAACGGATGCGTTACAACAATACAACGGTTTACTAAATCTAAAATAGACTCTATGCCCTTACCAATACCGGCTGGAGCATCAATTAAAATATAATCATATACATCACAAAGTCGACGAACTAATTTCTTATACTTTTTACGACCTATATCTTCCCAGCGTGCACTTTGACTAGCCGGTAAGAAATCTAGATTTTCTGCAATTGAGACAATAGCATCATCTGTATATTCTTTATCTTCACTCGCATCTAGTGCGTCATAGATGATTTCATCTGCCACACCTAATACAAGATCCAAATCGCGCAATCCAAAGTCCCCATCACAGAGCAATACGCGATGCCCTGCATGACTTAAGGCTGTACCCAAACATGCAGTGACAGTCGTTTTACCTACGCCACCCTTGCCGGATACAACACCAATGATTTCGCCCATACTAATCCTTTCTTGGTTGCCCACTTGTTACTGCATTCTCAGGTTTTTGACCATTAGCCGTAGCCCCTACTGTTGCAGTATTTTTATTACTTTTAGTATTTGTATCATTCGTTTTTTTATTCAATGGTACATTGAAATATGCAGCTAACACATCTCGTACGATTGGGCCTGCAGAACCTGCACCAAAGCTCCCTTGTTCAACGAGTGCAACCACAACAATTTGCGGTTTATCATATGGTGCATAGGCTACGAACCATCCATGATCTCGACCATGTGCATTTTCCGCAGTACCAGTCTTACCAGCTACATTAATCGGGAAGCCTTTGAATAAATCCCCTGCGGTACCGCCCTCATTCGTTACATCACGCAAACCTTCTCGAATGAGATCCATAATATTTTTAGGAACTGGTAGAATTCCTAATTTATCAGGTCCGAAAATTTCTTTCGGAGTGCCATCTTTATTATCAATGCGGCTTACCACATACGGTCTATATTTAATGCCTCCATTAGCTACTTCACTGAGCATAACGGCCATTTGTAATGGCGTAACTAGTGTGAAAGATTGACCAATAGCCGCATCAAAGGTTTCACCTAAGTACCAATCTTCATCATATACCTTGCGTTTATACTCAGGGCTTGCCATAATACCAGAAGCCTCACCCGGTAAATTAATACCAGTCTTTTCACCAATACCAAAATAAGCAGCATATTTATCGAGATTTTCTATGCCTACACGATTACCCATTTCATAGAAGTAAACGTTATCTGATTTAGCAAGCGCTCTATTGAAGTTAAGCCACCCTAATGCTTCACCTTCTGCATTTCGTTTATCGATCAACCAGTGCTTGCCACTATCAAAGATCATCTCTTCAGGAGTAACCTTTTTAAGATCTAATGCGGCCGTACCAGTAATAATCTTAAACGGTGAACCTGGAGGGTATTCACCAGAAATAACCTTATTATCAAAAGGATGGTTTTTATCAGTATTTAACTGATTCCATTGAGCTGTTGTAATCCCTTTAGCAAACCAGTTTGGATTGAATTCAGGAGCGCTGACCATAGCTAAAATAGCTCCTGTATTAGGATCCATAGCCACCACTGCTGCCCCTTGTGCGGGAATACCTTGAGCACGTAACTGATTAAGCTGGTTTTTAACAGACTCTTCAGCAGCCTTTTGAAGGTTTACATCAATGGTTAAATGAATATTAGCACCTGGTACCGTATGCTTTCTATCTACCTCAGCCACAGGTCGACCTGTAGCATCTACCTCTACTTGCTTACCACCATCGGTACCACGCAAGATAGAATCATATAGTTTCTCAATACCAGAACGACCTAAAATTGTACCGCCACTTACGAGTGTATTAGGATCTTGCTGTTTTAACTCATCTAATTCCTCTTCACTCACTTCACCAACATAACCAAATAGTTGAGAAGCCATAGTTTCATATGGATAGTATCGAAGTGGCTCTACATCAATTGATACACCAGGTAATTCGTGTCGATGTTCTTCAATAGTTGTTACTACGTCCATAGATATATCATTAGCAATACGTATTGGCTCATAGCCATACTTATGGTCATTAACCTTCTTTGTAATATCTTCAGGCTTCATTTTCAATAAAGCTGCTAATTTAGCCACTTCACCATCGTCCAAAGCCTTTCCTGTAGGCATAATAGATATTGTATAAGCAGGTCTTGAGCCTACAAGAATTTGACCATTGCGATCGTACATAATACCCCTTGCCGCAGTCATCGGTACCATACGCAACCGATTACCTTCCGCCTTAGCTTGATAATAACCGCCAGCCAAAATTTGAAGCATAAACAAACGCAATGCTAATACTATGAATATGCCCGCTACAATGTAAAAGAGTACATCAAAGCGACTCGTTTTTCTTCGTTTATAGAGGCCTTCAAGCACTCTTTCACCCCCTTATCAAATTATTACCAAATATAATCTTGCCGTTCATCCTTACGCCACAACAATCCATGTATAATAGCAGCTAACACACCGTTCCAAAACAGTACAGGTATAACCATATGCCACATATATAAACCAATATGTAAATCCCCACCACTAGCCAATATCATGAGGCTGCGGATAAAACCATCAAGCAGGGTACAAATAGCTACGATAGCACTAGACCAATACCAACGCTCTTCATAGAGTCTATGTTTTACAGAGGATAATAGGTAAACCACAAGAACGTATGGAAATAAATGGAGTCCAAAGAAATTAGATATTAATACATCATGGACGATTCCACCTATAACAGCGACCATTAGACCCATACGACGTCCTTTAAAAAGAGTGACCATAACAATGATGGTTAAAATTATATTGGGTAACCAATTCGTATGAAAAATAGCAGGCAATAATTGGGTCTGTATAAAGTAAATTAGAAATCCACAAAGGACTAAAGCTAAACGCGTCATGGTTTAACGGCCCCCTTTGCTCCTTCCACTTGATCTCGTTGTGTCTGAGGTACAAGCTTAGGCTCAAGTCCTGGTTTTTGTGGTGCACTAACAGAAGATGATGTGAGCACAAATACCTCTTCTAAGCGGTAGAAATCTACACTAGGTGTAATAACGGCATTCTTTACAAAACCTTCTGCATCATTTTCGATAGACTGTACATTGCCCACAGGCAATCCTTTTGGATAGATACCACCGTACCCAGAAGTTATTAGTTTATCCCCTACTAATACATCACCATCACGAGCAATATTTACCATCGACGGCGTACGAGGTGAATCTCCATCCCCCTTTACAACACCAGATAAACGAGATTCGGGGCGCTGTACGATAACACCGACTGCACTACGTGGATCAAGAATCGTTTGCACACGAGAGGAATGAGGATACACATCGGTAATAAAACCAACTACCCCACTTGGCACAACAACGGCCATATTGACGGCCATCCCCTCTTCACTGCCCTTATCTATAGTAAAAGTATTTGTCCATGTACCGTAATCCTTTGTTATAATGCCTGCTAATGTCATGGAGAATTCCGGATGACTACTCTTATAGTTGAGAAGCTGGCGAAGTCGAATATTTTCTGCCACTACCTCATCATAGTTAACTACCTTTTGTTCTAAGGCAGCCTTACGAGATGCTTCCTCATCACTTTCAATAGTTACAGAAATAGCATTATTAAGAACTGTAAATCCAGTTTTCACACCATCAAGCAAACGTGCAGATCCATATGCAAACGGTGTTGTAATACCTTCAAGAGTAACAGTAACAAAAGGAATACTAGTTCGCTGTTTCCAAGCAAATCCGAGCAAAGCTAATAGGATACAGCTAATAACAACAACGATAATCAACTTTTTATCTGACTGTATCATATTAGTCTTGGCCCTTTCTATTCTTAGAATTTACAATAAATCGCGATAAGCTCACCAAGTCCGATGAAGCCCCGTTAAGGCCAACAACTACTTTCGTCTCCGGTGCATCGGGAACATGTACAGGCACACCTAATTCGCCACCAATGCGCTCTGCCAAACCTGACAATTGCGCAGTACCACCGGTAAGATATATTCCATATTGCATAATATCTGCTACAATTTCAGGCTCTGCAGAACGAATCATTTGTTTTACTTCATCTAAAAGACTAGCAATACTGTCATTAATAACCTGGTATACCTCAGACTGATGAATAACACAACGTCTACCTAAACCATTCATCATGTCACGGCCTTGAAAGGCATATTCCGCATCTTCTAAAGGTGCCATAGCAGTGCCTACCGTATGCTTAATATCCTCTATAATTTCATCAGAAACAATAACCCCAAAGCACTCACGTACATAGCGTAGTAGCGCGTTATTGATATCAGAGCCACCAAAGCGAATTGTTTTGCTATCTACAATACCGCCCAATGAAACAATGCCCATATCTACGGTACCACCACCAATATCAATAACCATGGATCCACGAGCTTCGAAAATAGGAGCCCCACAACCAATAGCTGCAGCTACAGGCCGTTCAATAAGAAATACTTCGCGGGCGCCAGCTTGAATAACTGCGTCCATCATCGCTCTTTGCTCAACGTCGGTCATGCCACATGGAACGCCAACAAGTACACGCGCACGGCGCAATGCATTAGACACCTTGTTAAGAAAATAATTCAGCATGGTATGCATAACGCGATAATCCACGATAAATCCATCCTTTAAAGGTGTCAAAGGCCGCCACATATCAGGCATGCGCAACACAAGACGTGCCGCTTCATCTCCAACAGCTACTACTTTTTCTTGTTTTGTATCAGTTGCTATAATAGAGGGCTCGCTTATAACAGTTCCTCGCGTCCCCCCCATGAGGCGCGTCTGTATGGACCCAATATCTATACTTACATCTTTTCCTAGAGTAGGTAAAATGGAACTCATAGTAAAATCTCCTTCATTACATCATCATTCCATTTTACCATATATAATGCGACTTTTTCTATTAATAACAAGGCTTTTCCTCTTGTTAAAAGCACAGAAAATGCATAATTCAAGTACCCTTAAGTCATACATAATTTACACACTCACAAGTCATACATTACAAAACTACCTATATATCAAACAAAATAGAAAAAGCACCCATATCATGATACATTTTCTATTCACTAGACATAATAAAAGAACGCATCATTATGAGTGCTTATTTACTAATACGACAAACTATAAAGCCATTATTATTCGGTTTTAAGACTAATCATATAAGGACACCTTAACTGAGTTTACCAATTTCACTAAGACTTGTGAATTCATTATCACCAATGACGATATGATCTAACACGGGTATCCCCATAAACTGACCCGCGCTGACAAATAACTTAGTAAGGCGTATATCTACATCACTAGGACGACTATCACCGGACGGATGATTATGTATTAAGATAATGGCCGCCGCATTACACGCTATAGCCTTCTTAAAAACAGCCCTTTGCTCTACTAGACTAGATATTAGACCTCCACTAGAAATATGTTCTATTTGAATTAACTTATTGCGTGATGTCAACATGGCCGCCCATACATGTTCAACCTCTTCATGCCGTAAGCGTTCCATTACATATTGAGCAATCACAAAGGGCTGAGAAAAATCCTCGTAAGTTTCCTTAATTTTTAGTTCACCTAATCGTCGCCCCACCTCAAGAGCTGCACACAAAGTTACCGCTTTATCAGTCCCAATACCCTTGATTTTTACAAGTTCTTCAACAGTCATTCTATTTAAACCATACACACCATCATCAAAGGACTGTATGATAGCGCTAGCTAACGAAATAGCAGATTGACCTTTTACCCCCGTCCTCAATAAAATAGCGAGAAGCTCCTCCATCGCCATATGAGAAGGCCCTAAAGAAAGAAACTTCTCCCGAGGCCGTTGAAATGGCAACATATCTTTTACACTTACTGTTGGTACTTCCATAGAATCTCTCCATTCAAACAGATAACACCATTTGTAAATCTAACTACATATATCTACTCTCTATAATAAGATAATTTTATTTAGCGCCTAATGCTTTACACAGTTCCTCATATACATGTTCAACCGGCAATCCTACGACATTGGTATAAGATCCTTCTATTTTCTCTACCCATAAAGCACCTTTACCTTGTATACCATAAGCACCAGCCTTGTCCATAGGTTCACCACTAGCAATATAGGATTCAATTTCAAAAGGAGCTAATTTTTTAAAATATACCTTTGTTTCATTATGAAAAACTATTTCTCGACCTTTAAGGAGCAAGGCCACCCCCGTAACTACAGAATGAACTTGGCCTGATAAACGCTCTAACATATGACGGGCCTCAGCCACATCACGAGGTTTACCTAATACTTGATTACCTAGCACAACAATCGTATCAGCACCTAGAACGATACTCTCTTCAGGTATATCCACGGCAGCACGAGCCTTTCCCAAAGCTTGTGCTTTCACCATTTCAATAGGATTATCATAACCCGCATTAGCCTCTTCATAATTACTCGATACGACAATATGATCAATGCCAACTTGTGTTAACAATTCAGTTCTTCGTGGTGATTGGCTCGCCAAATATAATCCAGCCATGTACGCTCCTTTATCGTATATGAATTTTAATTAATTCAACTATTTTCTTAATAAAACCAAACAACATAATATAGAAAACATATCAAAAAGCATTTATAAATTAAACTATAATATCAGGACCATCCTTTTCAGATGTAGTTAACTTCTTATAGTACTCTTGCACATTTTCTCCATGTTTTACCGCATCAGCACGCACGGCAGCATAAAATACAATATCCGCTTGTGGCACACGGATACGACCTGGTACATGCTCCTCTAAAATTTCAAAAAATCTATCATCAGCTTTTAGTAAAAGCCGACCATTTTGAACCTTATCGTCCTTTACAATCGCATACACGAGTGACCAAATAGGACGTGGATCAGAAGTTGAACACTTTCTGTATTTATATCGATATTTAATATTCGTCAGTAATTCACGTTCAAACTTAAACACCCCATCAATCATATCGTAATCCACTTCAAAATGACGTTTTCTAAAAACAGAAGATTCTTCAATTACCAATTTTGTATCTGTCAAAATATAGGTATACCGACTAACCGCCTGTTTAACAATCACAATGATTGCCATAATTTCAATAAAATATTCAGCTATTAGCACTGTATGCAGTTGTATACTACGATACGTGGTATACGCAACACCGCACAATAAAAGAATGACAAAACATAATACTAGCCATTCTGCACTTTTAGCACGTTGAGATTTTTCTTCATATAATACCGTCATATATTACCTCTTTAAAAGAACTACTACTTTATAACTATACATTCTATTATAAGGTATTCTAAGTATAAAAACTACAAAAACCCCGTCTATACCTAAGATATAGACGGGGTTTTTTGACTCTATTAGTCACCTAGTTCATATACGAACTATATTATTTTTTCAAAGCTGCTGTAATACGTTGAGTATCGCGAGCAATCATGATTTCTTCGTTTGTAGGAATTACGAAGATTTTAACTTTAGAGCCTTCAGCACTGATTTCTTGTTCTTTACCGCGGATGTTATTGCGTTCAGAGTCAATACGAGTACCTAAGTATTCCAAACCATTACAGATTGCATCACGGTTACCGATACCGTTTTCACCGATACCAGCTGTGAATACAATGGCATCAACACCACCCATAATTGCTGCAAATGCACCAATTACACGACGAACTTTGTAATGGAACATGTTCAATGCTAATTGAGCACGTTTGTTACCATTATTTGCTGCTTCTTCAATAACACGGAAGTCATTAGACACGCCGGAAATACCAAGTACACCAGACTTTTTGTTCATTACAGTATCAACTTCTTCGTAGTTCATGCCAGTTTTGTTCATCAAGAATGGAACGATAGCTGGGTCAATATCACCAGTACGAGTACCCATAATCAAACCGGACAATGGAGTGAAGCCCATTGTAGTATCGATGGAACGACCACCTTTGATAGCAGAAACGGAAGAACCATTACCCAAGTGACATGTAATGATACGAAGATCAGACATGTGTTTACCCATCAATTCAGCACAACGTTGTGCAACATATTTATGGGATGTGCCATGGAAACCGTAACGACGGATACCATAGTCTTCATAGTATTCGTAAGGAAGCGCATACATGTAAGCTTCTTTAGGCATTGTTTGGTGGAATGCAGTATCGAATACAGCTACTTGTGGTACGTTTGGCATGATAGCTTGGCAAGCTTCGATACCTTGAATGTTTGGTGGGTTATGCAATGGAGCCAATGCGCAGCACTCTTCTAATGCGTCCATAACAGCTGGAGTGATCAATACGGAGTCAGCGAATTTTTCACCACCATGTACTACACGGTGACCAACAGCATCGATTTCGTCCATGGACTTAATTACACCATATTCAGCATCAACTAAAATATCAAGCAAAATGCGAAGAGCTTCTTTATGGTTCAAAATTGGTTCAACGCGTTCTAATTTATCTGCGTTAGGACGTTTATGAGTGAAGATAGCATCTTGATCACCAATCTTCTCAAAAAGACCTTTTGCCAATTCTGTTTCAGTTGTCATATCAAGTAATTGATACTTCAAGGAAGAACTACCGCAGTTAACTACTAATACGTTCATCGATTAACCCTCTTTCTGTTGTGTAACTTGAATCTTGTTTTGAATTTCTTTGCTGATATCAGCACCTACCTGATCCTTTTCAGGATATTGGTAGACTATATTCCACAATACGCCATGATCTAAGAATACGTATTGAGAAATTCTAAATATTTGTCCTTGTGATGTAACTGTGACATCAAGCTTTTTGGCAGATGCCCCTTCTAATGCTACGGACTCTTCTTTGATGGTCGCGCCTACTTTAGCAAATTCAGACTTACTATGATTAATATACTCATCTACCGTAGGTAATGGTTTATTTTCACCAGCACGCAAAGCTTCAACCTCAATCACCATATGTTCGGTAACAGATCCATAAATATCAATTGGATACCCATCATCAGACATATTTTTTGTACTTTTACCCATTTCATAAGGCAAAGCAATAGTAATTTCAGATTGACCAGCACGGATAACTTGATGGCCAAAACTATATGTATCCATTACATTTGTAGATCCACATCCCGCCATTGCTAGTAGCGCAGCACCGAGCAGAGCCCCTTGTAATGTACGTTTCCAATTTTGTTTCATCATATACCTCACATCAATTCAGCATTTACAGTTAATTATAGCCTATAGAACAAATAAAATCTACAAAAAACTTTAGTTTTACGCACATTTTTACGTCTAAGCCTTCACCATATAGCCTTACATATAAAATTTATTTACAGTACCTCTATGCTTTGTTACACTAACACTAATGAAAGGAGTCACTATGAAAACCATCGGTATTATTTGCGAATACAATCCATTTCATAATGGACATGCACACCAACTACATACATTAGCTTCAAAATACCCTGATGCATTGCGCATCTGTATTATGAGTGGCTCCTTTGTACAACGTGGTGAGCCAGCTCTTTTCTCAAAGTTTGATCGTGCTCGTTGGGCCATTCTAGGTGGTGCAGATGTTGTTATCGAACTTCCTACGCTCTATTCCTTAGGCAGTGCACAACTATTTGGGACTGGTGCTGTTCGTTTAGTAAAGGCTTTATCTATTGATACCCTTTCTTTTGGTTCTGAAACAACTAATTTAGATCAACTCATCCTTACTGCTAAACGTATGGATTGTGAAAACACACAAACTAAGTTACGTAATTATTTAAATGAAGGGCTATCCTATAGTACAGCCTTTCGCAAAGCACTAGGATCCGAATCACTTAGCACACCTAATGCCTTATTAGGGCTTGAATATATTCGCGCAGGATTAAGGTATTTCCCCAATTTAGAGTATATTCCTATTCAGCGTACATCTAATCACCACACCCCAAATATCGATCAAGAGTTACCCTCCGGCACGGCATTACGCCAACTTATCACTACTGCTATTCCAATAGATATATCTTCAGCGCTTCTAAGTGCTATTCCAACACCGATTCTAGATGATATGACACACAAAATCACCAATGGTGACTATGTCGATTACAGTAGATATTACAATATAGTACACATGCTGAGTCGTCGCATAACCACTAATGAATTAGGATGTTTTGTTGATTTTACTGAAGGTATCGAACACTTGTGGTTAAAAGCTGCACAACAGCCTTCATGGAAATCTGCCATTGAGCAAATTAAATCCAAGCGCTATACCTATGCACGATTACAACGAATGTGTGCATACCTTACCCTAGGAATCACAAAAGACTTGATAAACATCGCTATGGATAAAGGCCCTCAATACGCTAGATTACTAGCCTTCAATGACAGAGGTCGTCAATGGCTTAGAACTAAACATGACATTCCATTCGTTCAGAAATGGGCCAAAGCACCTACTCAACTCAACAATCTTGGAAAATCTATGCACCACATCGACACACTAGCTACAGACATACAAGCACTATGTTTCCATAATGAAGCTAACCGTATAGGTCATACAGACTATACATATACACCACAATATATTAGATAATAGTATACTCATCATTCATATCTAGATTAATCTTATATATCTACCCTCAGCTTGTATATTTAAAATCAATCTAGATATGTCTAAGCTATGTGTTTAAATCAAGTTTTATATATCAAGATTTACCTTATATAACTAGACTATCAACTCTCGGTCCATATAAGTAAATAAAAAGGGGTTACAATACAGGTTATTCCTGTATTGTAACCCCTTCTTCACCATCTAAATCTACTACGGCAACCCGTACACTTTCAAGATGTGATGTAGGAATATTTTTACCCACATAGTCTGCTCGAATTGGCAATTCACGGTGACCACGATCCACTAGAACCGCTAGTTGAATAGATTTAGGTCTACCAGATGTCATCAATGCATTTAAAGCTGCACGAATGGTGCGCCCTGTGTAAAGCACATCATCCACAAGGATAATTGTTTTCTCTGTAGTATCAATCGTACATGGTTCGCCCTCTTTTTGGCGCGTATCGCGATCATCACGATACATAGCAACATTTAGCGATTCACATTCAATATGAATACCTTCAATACGCTCAATTTCAGCTTGTAAACGTTTTGCTAAAATAACACCACGGCGCTCAATCCCAACAATGAGAGCATCAGATAAGCCTTTATTACGTTCTAGAATTTCATGACTTATACGACGGATAGCCCGCATAATAGCATCTTGATCCATCAATAAGCGTTTTTTTTCCATATATACGCCCTTATAGCACAGAGTTCTTCTATGCCCTTTCAACAAATATAGTTAGAGAATTTACTTAGTAATCTACAATTTAAATCAAACCAATTTATTTATCGATGTTATCGTTTATCTTCTTTTATCTTTACGATATGTCTTAGCAAACTCTAGACATGCTTTGAAGTCATCTGGAAGCGGTGCCTCAAAATGCATAGCTTTCCCTGAAATAGGATGTTTAACATCTAGAGATTTAGAATGTAATGCTTGACCTTCAATAGGAAAATCCATACGACGATAACCATAGAATGGATCATTAACAACAGGATGTCCAATATGTGCAAAATGCACACGAATTTGATGTGTTCGACCAGTCTCTAAATTACATTCAACCAATGTTTGATGCCCAAATCGTTCAACCACATTAAAGTGAGTTACTGCATCTTTACTATTTTCAAAGACGACAGCCATTTTCATACGATCCTTAGGATGTCTTCCAATAGGAGCTTTAATAGTACCCTTTTCTTCTACAATATTGCCTTGTACCAAAGCTAAATACGTACGTTTAGCAGAATGCACTTTTACCTGCTCAGCTAACCCTATATGAGCTGCATCATTCTTGGCAGCCATCATAACACCTGATGTGTCTTTATCTAAACGATGAACAATACCAGGTCTTATTTCACCATTAATACCAGATAAATCTTTGCAATGATATAGCAATGCATTAACAAGTGTACCTGAATAATTACCCACTGCAGGATGAACAACCATTCCACGCGCTTTATTTACAATAATAATATCATGATCTTCGTACAATATGTCTAAAGGAATATCCTCTGGTTTAACCTCAACAGACTCTGGCTCTGGTACCTCTACATGAATAACCGAACCCTCTGTAAGTCTAAGATTAGCTTTACCTACTTTGTTACCTACAGTAACATGACTGCCTTTAATTAAACTTTGAATATAGCTACGAGATCCTTCCATTTGTTCTGTTAAAAAAACATCTAATCTCATGCCCTCTTGCTCAGCACTAACAATATATTCGTTCATCCTCTACCTCTCTGTGAGTTAAGTAATATATTCATATTATTTTAGAGTATCTATCATTCGTTCTCTTCTTTAGATGTAAATAAATGATAGATAACCAACGCTACACCTACACAAATTCCAATATCTGCAACATTGAAAATAGGCCATATGCGAAAATCAAAGAAATCTACAACGCCATGAAGCAAATAGCGATCTATACCATTACCAATAGCGCCTGCAACCAATAATGCAGAACCTACTTGTAAAGACCAAGGCCCTTTCAACAATCGTTTCCAGTAATACGCACAAATACCTAATAATATGACAGCTACTAACAAGAAGAACCATCGTTGATTAGCTAGCATACCAAAAGCCGCTCCACGATTGATGATATATGTTAAATGAAATACATTAGGAATAACGGTAATCGATTCCCCTAACATAAAATGATTCATAACATAATATTTAGTTAATTGATCTAATAGAATCCAAAATATAAGTATAAAATAAAACAAGATGTACTCTCCTATAATAATATATATCTTAATAGTCCTATTATACTAAGTTAACTAAATTTAGGCAAAATAAAAAGCCCCTCTTTGAGGGGCTTTTTATTTTGTAATTACTATTCAGCAGAAATTACAGAAACTGGGCAAACGGATTCGCAAGAACCGCAATCGATGCAAGCATCACCAATTTCGTATTTAGTTTCACCTTCAGTGATGCAGGAAACTGGGCAAACAGATGCGCAAGAACCACATTTAATGCAACCATCAGCAATAACTCTCATAATTAGGACCTCCATAAAAATATAGATCAGAACTTTTTATTATCATTTAGAAAGGCACTTGCCTCAACTTATGTTCTCATTATCACACAGTTTTTTTTGAAAGTCAAATGAAAATGATAAAAAACTATATATATTTTTGCATACTAATTTTTCCTTTTTATCATACAATACCTATATTTATAAGATTTTTGATATTATTTTTCATTTAATCAATTGAATACAATACTCAATAAATGAGAATATAATAATTATCATTTTTTATAAAATCCTAAGTGTAATACTAGGAATTTAATTATCAATATTCATTATCATAAAAAAATGAGGCCGAATCTTACGATTCGACCTCGTGTGTGCTTTATAGTAGAGTAACCTATTCACTATTATTTACCAGGGAAAAATGGCCATACCATTGGGATAATAAGCAAGCTTACTACGAAGCAAACTAAAATCAATGGAACACCAGCTTTTACATAGTCAGTAAATTTATATTGACCAGGACCAAGTACTAATGTATTTGGAGGTGTACCTACAGGTGTACCAAATGCACAAGATGCAGCAACGCCAATAGCCATCAATACAGCATGAGGGTCAGCACCCATACCTTGAGCAATAGAAATCCCAATAGGAGCTAATAATGCACAGGATGCAGTATTAGACATAAATTGAGTCATAATACAAGATAATGCAAATAATACGCCTGTTGCAAAGTAAGGACTAGGGTTATCACCCATAACGCCAATTACTGCATTAGCAATCATTTTACCTGCACCAGATTGATCAAGCGCAGTTGCCACTGGCATCATGCCAGCAAATAAGAAAATTGTTACCCAGTCAATAGATGTATAAGCTTGTTTTTCATTCAAGCAACCAGTTAAAACACAAAGTATTGCACCGATAACTGCAACCATGCTCAATGGTAAGTTAATACCATAATGAGTTTTTAATGGATCACCTAAAATCATTACAATGATTACACCTAATAGAATAAGACCAGAATACAATTGTTTCTTAGGATCATTAGAAATATCTTCAGAAGCTACTTCTTGTTCAACATCACCAGCATCTTTAATCTCATGTTTAGGCAATAAGTGTTTGCCAATAAGCATCATAAATGCAATAGTAGCGATAGTTAATGGAATACCAATCCAAGCAAATTCAAAGAAACCAAATGGTTGTTCACCAAATTTAGTTAACGTACCACTTACAATGATATTAGGCGGTGTGCCAACCATTGTAATAATACCACCAATACCCGCAGCAAACGCTAAAGGCATCAATTGGCGAGATGCAGGAATCTTAGCAACAGCACAGATACCAACAACTACAGGAAGTAGTGCAGCTGTTGTACCAGTATTGGATAAGAATGCAGACATAGTTGCTGTAACAAGCATAATGGCAAGCATTAAACCATTTTCGCTAGTACCAGCATGAGATACTACTGTTTCACCAATTTTTTGAGCTAAACCAGTGTAAAACAATGCTGCACCAACAACGAACATGCCTGCAAACAACACAACTGTACTATCAGACAAGCCAGAAAATACTACTGGAGGAGTTATAATCCCCATAAGACCAAGTGCAATAGCTCCACCTAAAGAGGTAATAGCTAAAGGAATAATTTCTGTAACAAATAAAATAGCCATAACTGCAAGGACGATTAAGGTTTGTTCTGCAGTACCCATACATCATCATCTCCCTTCAGAGAAATATACTGATATAGTTATAAATAATATAAGATATAACCCACAATACCAATAATAAAAGCCATCAAAACAACAATTCCATACCCCTCTTTTGTTTTAGGATATCCAAAAAGTAAGGTTTCACCTAAAAAACCTCGGCGATTAAACCAAGAATATTTAGTTCTACGTTGAAACCATTTGGCTTTTCCTTCATTACCGATAATCAGTGCAGTAATAAAAAAAACAATAAATGCCCAAATAAAACAAATCAGTATTTTTAATTCTATAGATAACAAGTGACCACCTCTACTATATTTAAAGCACTAGAAGGTTATTTTATGAACTCTTGCTCATCACCTAATGACCGATCCGAAAAGCATTTATTGCAAGTATCCCCTTTTATAAGTTATTACATAATATCAAGGGCTTTTTATTCACCAATAGGTGTACCTATTTAGGTACACCTGGGTGAATAATTATTTAATTATTAATGATTAGACAGCATAGCAAGCATTGTACCTGCCGCTACTGCTGTACCAATAACACCAGCTACGTTTGGTCCCATAGCATGCATAAGTAAAAAGTTACCAGGATTAGCTTTTGCACCTACAACTTGAGATACACGAGCTGCCATTGGAACTGCAGATACACCTGCCGAACCAATAAGTGGATTAGTTTTACCACCGTCCACTAAATTCATCAATTTACCGAATAATACGCCACCAGCAGTACCACCGATAAATGCAACTAAACCTAAGCCAATAATTAAAATTGTTTGTACGCTTAAGAAATGTTCCGCACTCATTGTTAAACCAGTACCAGTTGCCAAGAAAATTGTAACAGTATTGATTAACGCATTTTGAGATGTATCAGATAAACGTTCAGTTACTCCAGATTCACGGAACAAGTTACCTAACATCAACATACCTAAAAGGGATGTAATGGATGGTAATAATAAGGAAATGAAGATCGTAGAAACAATTGGAAATACAATTTTTTCAAAACGCGTAACTTCACGTAATTGCTCCATAACAATTTCGCGTTCTTTTTGCGTAGTGAATAATTTCATTACAGGTGGTTGAATTAACGGTACCAAAGACATATAGGAATACGCAGCAACCGCAATAGCACCTAATAAATGAGGAGCCAGCTTAGTAGCCAAATAAATGGATGTAGGACCATCAGCACCACCAATAATACCGATAGCAGCTGCTTCTTGAGCTGTAAAACCAAGCATCATTGCACCACCTAAAGCAACGAATACGCCGATTTGAGCAGCAGCACCTAAAAGCAACGTTTTAGGGTTAGCAATAAGTGGACCAAAATCAGTCATAGCGCCTACACCGAGGAAAATTAAAGGTGGGAAGATCTCTTGGGAGATACCTGCACTAATAAGTGCCATTACGCCTTCTTCAAACCCATTTCGAGGAATATTAGCAAGTACACAACCAAACGCAATCGGCCCCAACAATAATGGTTCAAACTCTTTAGCAAATGCCAAATACAATAGGATCAAACCTACAAGAATCATAATAGCATTGCCTGTTGTAAATGCGACAAATCCACTATCTGTTATAACGGATTGAATCGCAACAGCAAAAGCCTCCATATGCGTTCCCCTTTCACAAATATAAAATTGTTATACGACGCGGCTAAGCCGCGCCATATAAAACTTGGTATTAACCAAGAACGATCATATCATCGCCAGTAGATACAGTTTGGTTAGCAGCTACGCGAACGTCAGCAACTACAGCATCATGAGGAGCTGCAATTTCATTTTGCATTTTCATAGCTTCAAGAATCAATAAAGTTTCGCCTTTTTTAACTGCTTGGCCAGCGGATACTGCTACAGATAAGATTTTACCAGGCATTGGAGCTTTTACAGTTTCAGCACCTGCTGGAACTGGAGCTGCTGCTTTAGGAGCTGCTGGAGCTGGTGCAGGAGCTGCTTTAGGAGCTGCTGCTGGAGCTGCTTTAGGAGCCGCTTTAGGAGCTGCTGCTTTTACTTCATTAACTTCTACATCATATGCTGTGCCATTTACTGTAACGTTGAATTTTTTCATTTTAAATTCCTCCAAAATGTGTAGTTTCTACACAATACTTATAAATTTCTTATACACATATAAATTGGATAATCTTTTTGATTATCTAACTGCCAAAATCTTATCGATTACCGCGTAAACGTCCTTCCATTTTCCAATTATAGCTTACGATTGGACGAATATGCGCAATTTGATCAGCGGAATAACCCATTGCCGCTAATGCACCAACGATTACTGCTACTACATCTTTAGATGGAGCTTTACCGTTAGTTTTTGTAGCATTACTCATTACAAATGCCTCCTAAACTCTTATTAACCTCTACCGCTTAAACGACCTTCCAAGCGCCATTTAGCACTGGTTGCTGTAGGTCGAATAGATGCAATTTGCTCAGATGAATACCCCATCGCCACAATGGCACCTACGATAGCTGCTACTACTTCATCCTCATTTTGAGTAGACGCACTTGGTGTAGCTACTGGAGCTGCTACTGGAGCTGCAACAGGTGCACTTACTTGTTTGTCTTTCTTCTTAGTCGGATCAATCAAATGAACAATTGTCATTAATATGCCTAAAAGAATCAACACAACAAATACAACTGTCATATTAATGGCCATGATTAACCAAGGATTAGTAGTAACTGCTTGTCCTTCCATAATCATTCCCCTTTCTAAAAAAGTAGTAAAGAAAGGTATCTCCCAAACTCGATGATTTGATTATCGAATCGAATTATAATGGAATATTACCATGTTTCTTTGG
>CAKPXR010000008.1 GCA_934202215.1 uncultured Veillonella sp. | reverse complement strand
TTTACTTCTTTTGAATATTTTGACATAAAAAACTGCACCTCCAAAAATTGTGTCCAATTTTTGGGGTGCAGTTCAGTGTACTAGGTCTTTTTTTAACTATCCTTGATGGACAGCACCTACTATATCAGTAATACTGTTAAGATTATATTGTTCCACATAATCGCCCATTTCTTGAGCAATACGAGAAATAGCTGTTGGATCAACCATCGTAGCAGTGCCAACTTGTACAGCCTGAGCACCAGCCATCATGAATTCGATAGCATCTGTACCACTCATGATACCACCAAGGCCTATAATAGGAATATTAACCCCTTTATACACTTGGTGCACCATGCGAAGTGCAACAGGTTTAACAGCTGGGCCAGATAAACCACCATAAATATTTCCCAATACAGGTTTGCGACGATGGATATCTATAGCCATACCAAGAATTGTATTGATGAGACTGACTCCATCACCACCACCAGATTCTACAGCTTTAGCAATTTCCACAATATCTGTAACATTTGGTGACAATTTTACAATAACAGGCTTATCTGTTACTTTACGAACAGCTTTCGTTACCTGTTCTACTACCTTAGGATCTACACCAAAAGCCATCCCTTCACAGGCAACATTTGGACAAGACACATTAACTTCAAGGCCTGCAATACCATCTACCGATAGTGTTTCTGCCATCCATGCAAATTCCTCTACCGTACCAGCAGACATATTCGCTAGTAATGGTACATCGTATTTTTTGAGGTCTGGTAAAATATCTGTAACAAAATGTTCTGCCCCAGGATTTTCGAGGCCAATACAGTTTAAAACACCAGATGGTGTTTCTGCAATACGAGTTCCTGGATTGCCATGACGACCTTTAGGTGTTAATCCTTTTACAGAAATAGCACCTACTTCATTGCTAAGGTCTAAATAACCAGCATACTCAGGACCATTACCAAAGGTACCAGATGCAGCGATAATAGGATTCTTCATCTTAATACCGCAGTAATCAACAGCAAGCTTTGGATTAGGCGTAACGGTGTTATTTAAATCGCGTTCACTCATTAAAAGAACACCTCCTCAGCTGGGAATACAGGACCATCTTTACAGACTTTGAAGCGTTTGCCACCTACACCATCGCAAGCACAACCTAAACAACCACCAGTACCACAGCCCATGCGTTCTTCAAGAGATACTTGGCACGGCACATTAAGTTCTTTAGAAACTTGCGCCACACCTTTCATCATTGGAGTCGGACCACAAGTCATAACTGAAGTAAACGAATTAGCCTTAATTAAGTCAGGCATGATAGCTGTAGGGAAACCTTTCCTACCTACACTACCATCATCTGTCGTGATGTGTACTTTAACAGGTGTATCTTTGAATAGATCTGCCCAGAAAGTTTCGCTTTCATTTCTAAAGCCAAGAATAACTTGTGCTTCTTCACCTTTTTGCAGATGGGATGCGATGCATAGCATTGGTGCGATACCAACACCACCACCAACGAGAAGCATATTCTTAGATGTTACAAATGGTTCCCCTAAAGGACCTAAACAATCTAATGTATCGCCAGGTACGAGACGTGTCATAATTTCAGTTCCCTTACCTACGACGCGATACAAAAGGGTAACAATACCCTTTTGTACATCGAATCCAGCATAGCTAATAGGGCGACGCAATAATGGCGCCGTAGAGTCCGCTACACGAACATTACAAAACTGTCCTATCTTTGCTTCTGCTGCTTGTTTTGGTGCATGAATATCCATAATCCACACATCAAAGCCTATTTGCTCATTGCGAACGACTTCGCCCTGTTCTACATAGCCACTCATGGTATTACTCCAATTCAAAATCCTGTAATGCTTCTACATTGTAGTTAGCATCATCTTTTCGGTTTGCTACAACGCGCAATACTTCACGAGCTGTATCAAGACTTGTTAAACATGGTGTACCCATTTCTACAGCAAGACGGCGCAATTGGAAACCTTCACGTTCAGGACGCTTACCTGCTGTCAATGTGTTAAGTACGAGATCCACTTTATCTTGGCGAATGTGGTCAGCACAGTTATCTTCACCTTCGTGAATTTTATTAACAACCTTACAGTTTACTCCATGTTCAATAAAGTATTTACCTGTACCACCAGTTGCTTCGATGTGATAGCCAAGGTCGATGAAACCTTTTGCAAGTTCACACGCTTCCGCTTTATCACGGTCTGCTACGGTCATAAGAATAGTACCATCTTCTGGGATACGCATATTGGCGCCATTGATAGCTTTAAACAATGCTTCAGAATAAGTACGACCAATACCCATAACTTCACCAGTAGATTTCATTTCAGGTCCAAGAGCGATTTCTACAAGACCCATTTTGGAGAAGGAGAATACTGGTGCTTTAACAGCTACATATGGTTTATTAGGTACAAGACCTAAAGGTAAGCCTAAATCTTTTAAGCTTTCACCAAGAGCAATTCGAGTTGCACATTCTACCATATTAATACCTGTAACCTTAGAGATGAATGGTACAGTACGGCTAGAACGAGGATTAACTTCAATTACATTAAGTTCGCCATCAGCTACAATGTATTGAATATTAAGAACACCCTTAACATTAAGACCAATTGCGATGCGACGTGTATAATCTACAATTTGATCGATAATTTCTTGGCTCAAATGTTGTGCTGGATAAACGGCCATGGAGTCACCAGAGTGAACACCGGCGCGTTCAATTTGTTCCATAATACCAGGGATACATACGTCGGTACCGTCAGAAATAGCATCAACCTCTACCTCCATACCAACCATGTAACGGTCGATAAGTACAGGATGTTCTTTGGACGCTACTACGGCTTCCTTCATATATACGTCAAGTTCTTTATCGTTGTATACAATTTCCATAGCACGACCGCCCAATACATAAGAAGGGCGAACGATTAATGGATATTTTAAGTTTTTAGCAGCTGCTTGCGCTTCTTCATCAGAAGTTACAAGGGCACCTACCGGACGAGGGATACCAAGTTTTGCCAATAGTTCATCAAAACGTTCACGGTCTTCTGCCATATCGATGCTATCTACGGATGTACCGAGAATTTTTACACCACGCTTAGCCAATGGACCTGCCAAGTTGATAGCTGTTTGACCACCAAATTGGGCAATAACACCAGCTGGCTTTTCTTTATCAATGATTTCCATTACATCGTCCACTGTTAATGGTTCAAAGTATAAGGAATCAGAAATATCAAAGTCTGTTGACACTGTTTCTGGATTATTGTTAATCATAATAGATTGATAACCCGCTTTGCGAAGTGCCCAAGAGGAATGTACGGAACAATAGTCAAACTCTACACCTTGGCCGATACGAATTGGACCGGAGCCAAGTACTACAACAGATTTTTCACCTAATGGTTTAACTTCGTCTTCTTGTGCATATGCACTGTAGTAGTATGGTGTTTTAGATTCGAATTCTGCAGCACATGTATCTACATATTTATATGTTGGAAGAATATTCCATTCGTTACGTTTTGCACGAACGTCCTCTACAGTTGTATTAGCATAACGAGCGATAACAGAGTCTGTGAAGGAATAACGTTTTGCTTTATACAATACCTCTTCTGTTAGACCATGTTCTGACAAAGCTTTTTCTACATTAACAATATTTTTGATTTTTTCAATAAAGAATGTATCAATTTTTGTAATGTAATGAATTTTCTCTACACTAATGCCCTTTCGGAGTGCTTCTGCTACAACATAGATACGTTCATCATCTACTAAGTGTAAACGTTCAATTAATTGCTCCATAGACTCATGAGCGATTTTCTTAAGCTCAATATGATCTAAACCAATTTCCAAAGAACGAATTGCTTTGAGCAAAGACCCTTCTAAAGAACGGTCGATAGCCATAACTTCACCAGTAGCCTTCATTTGAGTGCCCAATGTACGGTCAGCCAAATTGAATTTTTCAAATGGCCAACGTGGGAACTTAGTTACTACATAGTCAAGTGTCGGTTCGAAGCAAGCTTTTGTTTCACCAGTTACAGCATTTGTTATTTGGTCTAATGTCATGCCTACTGCAATTTTTGCAGCTACCTTCGCAATTGGGTAACCAGTTGCTTTAGATGCCAATGCAGAGGAACGAGATACACGAGGGTTTACTTCAATAACGATATATTCATTACTATCTGGATTCAATGCGTATTGTACGTTACAACCACCTTCAATTTTCAAGTAACGAATGATATCAACAGATGCAGTACGAAGCATTTGGTATTGAATATCGTTCAATGTTTGGCTTGGCGCCACAACGATAGAGTCACCTGTATGTACGCCTACAGGGTCGATATTTTCCATGTTACATACGATGATGCAGTTATCTGCACTATCGCGCATTACTTCGTATTCAATTTCTTTCCAACCTGCCACGGAACGTTCCGCCAAGATTTGGTGAATTGGTGAAAGTTTCAAACCACGGCGTGTGATTTCATACATTTCATCTTCGTTGTGTGCGATACCACCACCAGTACCGCCCAATGTGTATGCTGGGCGGATGATGATAGGATAACCGATACGATTTGCGAAAGCTACAGCTTCTTCAAGGTCATTGAAGATATCAGATTCAGGAACTGGTTGATTGATTTCCTTCATCGCTTCCTTGAAAAGTTCGCGGTCTTCTGCATGTTTAATAGCTTCTAGGGTTGTACCAAGCAATTTAACACCATACTCTTCGAGTACGCCTGCTTCAGATAATTGAACGGCCATATTTAGACCTACTTGGCCCCCTAATGTTGCCAATAAACCCCAAGGGCGTTCTTTTTTTATAACTTCTGTCACGAATTCAAGGCTAATAGGTTCTACATATACACGGTCAGCAATATCTGTATCTGTCATGATTGTTGCAGGATTAGAATTAACCAATACTACCTTGTAGCCTTCTTCACGAAGGGAACGGCACGCTTGTGTACCAGCATAGTCGAATTCTGCTGCTTGGCCGATAATAATTGGACCAGAACCAATTACGAGTACTTTTTTTGCTTCTGTGGTCATATTATTTTCCCTTTCTCATCATATCTTCAAATTCATCAAACAAATATAGGTTATCAGTTGGTCCAGGGGACGCTTCTGGATGGTATTGTACGGAGAAGATTGGCAATTCTTTATGGCGCATACCTTCTACAGTACCATCGTTCACACTGCGATGTGTGATTTCAATATAATCAGGCAAAGAAGTATCATCTACGGCAAAACCATGATTTTGAGATGTAATATATACGCGGCCAGTACGAAGATCTTGTACTGGATGGTTAGAACCACGATGACCAAATTTTAGTTTGAATGTAGTTCCACCGTATGCTTGTGCCAATACTTGGTGACCCATGCAGATACCAAAGATTGGTTTCTTACCAAACATTTTCTTCACTTCTTCTACTGCATAACCTAAATCTTGAGGGTCCCCAGGACCATTTGACAAGAAAATACCATCAGGGTTTACGGCTAATACTTCTTCAGCTTTAGAATCTGCAGGGAACACAGTCAATCGGCAACCTGCCGCTTCTAAGGAACGAAGAATATTTTCTTTTACACCATAATCCATTACAGCCACATGGAATTCAGCGTTTTTGTCACCACGCATACCTTGCCACTTTGTAGTAACACGCATAACTTGATCTGTTGGCAAGTCTTGTTTGAATAATTTTTGAATATCTTCCATTGGGTAATCAGCACGCACAAGTACGCCTTTCATAACGCCATGGTTGCGAATGGTACGCGTAATTGCACGCGTATCTACATCATAGAGGCAAGGAATGCCATGCAGACGTAAATATTCACTGAACAAGCCTTCGTTTTGCCAGTTAGATGGGAAATCACACAACTCGCCTACAATAAAACCTTTACAGTATGGTTTAGGCCCTTGTGTAATAGCATTTAATGTGCCATAGTTACCAACCAATGGATATGTTAATGTAATAATTTGATCCGCATAGGATGGGTCAGTCAAGATTTCTTGATATCCTGTCATGCCCGTGTTGAATACGACTTCACCCACTGTTGGAGCGCCGCCCAATAGGGAACCTTCAAATACGGAACCGTCTTCCAGAACTAATTTGCCTTTCATTATAGGACCACGCCCTCCTTCATAACGATGTTACCGTCTACAACGGTAAGTTTTGCTTTACCAGTAACAGTCATGCCATCAAATGGGCTAACTTTACCTTTTGTATAGAATTGATTTCTATCTACAGTCCATTGTTCTGTAGTAGAGAATACTGTAATATCTGCTGGTTTACCAACTTCAAGAATACCTGCATCTAAATGCATCAACTCAGCCGGACGTGTACTCATGTAATACACCACTTGATCAATGCTGAGTTTATCTGGACCATAAGCATTTGTAATTACGCCAGCTAAAGACGTTTCAAGACCACTAAAACCATTTGGTGCACAACAGAACTCATGGTCTTTTTCTTCAAATGCATGTGGTGCATGGTCTGTGATAATAGCATCGATAGTGCCATCTTTCAAACCTTCTAACAATGCTTGACGATGATCTTCGGAGCGAATTGGCGGTGCCATTTTAAAAGCCGGATTATATTCGCGTAAATATTCATCCGTAAAGGATAAATGTTGACTCGTAACTTCACAAGTCACATTAACCCCTTTAGCCTTAGCACAGCGTACCATATCGACCGTATTTTTACTACTTACGTGAGCGATATGAATATGACCACCTGTCATTTCTGCTAATAAGATATCGCGAGCTACGGCCAAATCTTCAGCTACAGCCGGACGACCGATAACACCCATTTCATAAGATACAAAACCTTCATGCATGTGACCATTTTTAGTCAAACTAATATCTTCCGCATGGTCAATAACCATTTTGTTGAACATAGAAGAATATTCCAATGCACGACGCATGAAAGCAGCGCTTTCTACATAGTGACCATCATCAGAATACGCTACAACACCTGCTTCAGCCATATCACCTAATTCAGCAAGTTCTTTACCTTCCAGGTTCTTGGATACAGCACCGATGAATTCTACCTTTACTACGCCTGTAAGTTCAGCTTGTTTTTTCAAGCCTCTTACAAGAGCTGCATTATCTACTACTGGTGTTGTATTCGCCATAGTCACGACGCGTGTAAACCCACCAGCCGCTGCCGCTTGTGTACCAGAATGAAAATCTTCTTTTGCTTCTTGGCCTGGTTCGCGCAAATGTGTATGAATATCGATAAGACCCGGTGCTACAATAAGTCCTGTTGCATCATATACTTCAGCACCATCTGCACTTAAATTTTGACCGATGGCTGCAATTTTACCATCTTTCACGAGAACGTCTGCTACTTCATGTTGTTGTTTTGCCGGATTGACTACCGTACCATTTTTAATAAGCAAGCTCACTACCGTCACCTCCATGAATTGTTAAGTACAATACAGCCATACGAACGGATACACCATTGCGTACTTGTTCTTGAATTACGGATTGATCCCAGTAGGCTACATCTGGGGAAATTTCAAGGCCACGATTCATTGGGCCTGGATGCATAACCATAACATCATCTTTTGCTAGGCTTAATACCTCTTTATTGATACCAAAGATACGCGCATATTCACGATTTGTTGGATATAGCGCGGAGTGAATACGTTCTAATTGAATGCGAAGCACATTGACAACATCTGCATCCTTCACGGCTTCACGCACATCATGATGAATGGTAACACCCATTTTTTCAAGTTCAGGATAGAGCATTGTACGAGGACCAGCTAAATGAACATCAGCCCCCATTTTTGTAAGGCCATAAATATCTGATCTTGCTACACGACTATGCATAATATCGCCAACAATCACGACTTTTTTACCTTCTAGAGAGCCTTTTTGTTCAATAATGGAGAACATATCGAGCAATGCTTGGGTTGGATGTTCATGAGCACCATCGCCAGCATTGATGATGATAGGATCAACAGCTTTTGTCGCATAGAGAGGAGCCCCTTCTGCACTGCTACGCATTACGATGGCATCAGTCCCCATATAGGACAATGTTAATAATGTATCGCGGAAGCTTTCACCCTTACCCATAGAGGAACCACTTGGTGTAATATTGATTACATCTGCCCCTAAATATTTACCTGCTAGTTCAAAAGAACTACGCGTACGTGTACTAGGCTCCATGAATAGATTGATAATTGCCTTACCTTTCAAGTAAGGAATCTTTTTGTCATCAGACAAAACAACCTTTTTCATCTTTTTCGCTACATCAAGAATCAATTTAATTTCTTCAGGTGTAGCATGTTGTAATCCTAACAAATGTTTGCCATGCAAGCTCACTTGTCCCATGATTGCCTCCTAACTCATTTAACAAAAAAACCTTTTGCCCAGGGCAAAAGGTCGCATAGTTTGCACAAAGAAGCCCTTGAGGGCGCTTCAACTATATGTCCTTTATCAGCCTCTCTGGACCAATTTAAAAGGTATTGTAAAATGCAATGGTCTCTCGTACCATTTCATTGCATTATCTTTATTTATTGTACTGAATCTACCCCTGAAAGTCAATGTGAAAGCAAAAGTTCATACGTATTTTAAAAAGAGGACAAGCCCAATAAAATAGCTTGTCCTCTCTATATTTCAACCAATTATTTCCAGTCAAGAAATCTATGATTAACTATAAATTATTTTTATTATTATAGGCAAATATTACCGCCCCATAGGATGCAAATTTGGTGGATTCTGATCATCACTTTGTTGGCCTTGCTGTGAATCATATAGTGCTTGACCTTGTTGATCATAAGTCATTGAATTTTGCTGAGCAGATTGTTGATTTGGTTGAAGTTGACGCTGATTTCGACGACGTGTATTTTGAGATGCAGTCGGTCTAGGTTTAGTTAACTCATCAATAGATACAGCATTTGGAATATTTACACTTGGTGTATCCTCATGTATATCATCAAGTTCACTAAAGGAAGGTCCGTTCTTAGCTGCTTGTGCAGCCTTTCGTTCCGCTTCAATCTGTTGACGAGCAAGTTCTGCACGACGACGAGCATTTTCTTGCTGTTCTTTAACACGTTGAATCGCTTCAGCCCGTTCTTTTGCTTTACGTTCAACTTCAGCTTGTGCAAGAGCTTGTTGACGAGCTTCTTCTGCTTTGCGTTCCGCTTCTAAATGCGCTTGATAGCGTTCTTCAGCAATACGTTTTGCCTCTGCTGCTTGACGTTCAGCTTCTGCTCGTTCTGCAGCCAATCTAGCTTGCTCCGCCTTACGAGCCTCAGCAGCTATACGAGCTTCCTCAGCCTTACGAAGTTCTTCTGCTCGTTTTGCTTCGGCTGCGATTCGAGCTTCCTCGGCCTTACGTAATTCTTCCTGACGTTTTGCTTCAGCCGCAACGCGGGCTTCTTCGGCTTTACGGGCCGCTTCAAGACGTTCTTGTTCAGCCTTACGTTGTGCCTCAAGTCTAGCCGCTTCTAAACGACGTGCTTCTTCTGCTTTTCGTGCTTCTTCTGCCAAACGAGCTTGTTCAGCTTTATGAGCTGCTTCAATTCGAGCTTCTTCAGCCTTACGCGCTTCTTCAGCTCGTTTAGCCTCTGCTGCAACACGAGCTTCCTCTGCTTTACGAGCTGCTTGTATACGAGCCTCTTCAGCCTTTCTCGCTTCTTCTGCACGACGCGCTTCCTCTGCTTTTCTTGCTGCTTCAATACGTTGAGCTTCTAAGGCAGCTTTTGCCTCTGCCGCTTTACGAGCATCTTCTTGACGTTTCGCTTCTAACGCAGCCTGTTCAGCTGCACGTTGTGCTTCTAGTGCTGCTTTTGCTTCGGCCGCTTTACGAGCTTCTTCGGCACGGCGTGCTTCCAATGCTTCTTGTTCCGCTTTTCGTTGTGCTTCTAAACGTGCTTTTGCTTCAGCAGCTAATCGTTCTTCTTCAGCTTTTTTCGCTTCTAATGCTGCCTTCTCTGCTGCCCGTTGGGCTTCAAAACGAGCCTTAGCTTCAGCAGCTTGTCTAGTTTCTTCAGCCTTTCTAGCAGCTTCAATACGCACCATCTCAGCTTTACGTTCTTCTTCGGCCTTACGGGCTTCACCTACCTTTCGATCAAGCTCCGCTTTTCTTTCTGCCTCTAATCGTTTAGCCTCTTCTGCTTGTCGCATCTCCTCAGCTTTTTTCGCTTCTAATGCGGCTTTATCTTTAGCAGCTTGAGCCTCTTGGGCAGCCTTCAACTCAGCCGCTTTGCGATCCGCCTCAGTTTTCTCTGCTAGCTTGCGTTCTAATTCAGCATGTTTTGCTTCGGCCGCTTTACGTGCTAATTCAGCCTTTTCTGCTGCTAAACGAGTTTCTTCAGCTTTCTTACGAGCTAATGCTTCTTCTGCATCTTTCGCTTTTTTAAGTTGTGCCTCTTTTTTAGCATCAGCTGCAGCTTTATCGCTCAATTTTTTTGTTTCTTCGTGAGCAATTGTTTCTGCTTGTTTAGCAGGAGTCATCGTAGATTTAGAACTATCTACCGTTCCTTTATTGGTATCTTTACTGTTTATAGGACCCACAGGAATTTGTGTGCCACTTTGAGTTGGATGTCCTAAACTGTCAGTCACATCTTTTGGTACATTAACCGCAATAGTCTGATGTTTTTGTGGATTTGCAAGAGATTCAGGAATCAATAAGAATCGAATTGGCAAATTAGATGCCCCAGCAGGCATAAAATTTAATGTTAACAAATCACCAGCATTATAATTCCCCATAAGACGACTATCTAATATAGTACCGTCCCCTAAGGCATTGATACCATCGGCACCACCGATATGATACGTACGCGTATCGGTTTGACCTCTACGGGCACCTTGTTGATGAAGTGCTTTTACCGTAAAGGAACCAGAATATGGCCCCCCAAGAGGGTTAAAATACAATCTAAACGGTTCATTACCCTTTGTAGGAATTTTTAAAGTATATGAAACACCATAGTTACCACGGTCACGAACAAATGCTTTATTTTGCATTTCATCTACACCATTAATAAATGCATCCTCTTTATCATTACCAATTTCAACAAAGGCTCCGCCTAATGCAGTATCAAAAGGTGTTGTAACCTCCATATTACGCTTAGAGCCCGTATATGTACCACGTAATTGAATTTCATCAATAGGTAAATTCTTAGCCCAATGAGATGCATCAACAGCATCCATCCCCATAGGCAACATCATAACACGGGCAAAGATTGGAGCCTCTGTTTTGATATCTACAATGCCAGTAAATAATGCATCTTGATATACTGGTGTATTTTCCAGATCTGTAAAGATTAATTGGCGTCCTTGTGGCGGAATACTTAACGAATACAAAGGTCTTGCATTAGGACTTTCATCTAAAGGATGCTCTAAATCTTTACGGGATAAATCGCGACCAGCCGCAAAATAATCTGGTGTGGCCACAGATTTTAGCTGTCTCATCACATGAACGGTATTAGGATACGCCGTTTGGTTCTCGAGTACGATAGCAATCTTATGAGGCTGATCCATTTCATTTACATGATAAAAATAGATACGTCCATTGCCATTAATTGTACCCGCACTAAGCGTGCCACCTACTGGGCCTACATATTCAGGGCTATCCGATAATAGCAACGTATCTGTTTGAGATACCAAGCTTGGTGGCAACGGAGAAAACTGAAAATATCCAATTGATTGTAAATCTATATCACGAGCCTCTACATGGCCTGTAAGCGCAGCCATGGCGGCCATGGCCGCAGCTACACAATATTTTGATTTATAAGAAAACATATATTAATACCTCTATATTTCTTCAAGCCCCATAGGGTCATACGTAAGTGCTAATGCTTCGATTTTCTTTAAACGATGACCAATACCCGACTTGGATAATTCGCCATCCATCAATTCTTCTAGCTCTTTTAAGCTCGCTTCTGGATTGTCCCATCTCAATCTGGCTACAATCCGTAACTTTTCAGGCAATTCATCTATACCAATTTCTCTATCAATGATTCGAATCGCTTTTACCTGACGTACTGCAGCATCTACAACCTTTTGCAAATTAGCAGTCTCACAATTTACTTGTCGATTAATTTGATTACGTACAGTCTTCATAATACGCACATTTTCAAACTCCATAAGTGCTGATTGTGCCCCCATAATTTGTAAGCAGTCCGTTACTGAATCACCTTCTTTAAGGTATACCACATACTCTTCCTTTCGCTCAGTCAAGCCTGCATGAATGTGAAAGAGCCGTAACACATGGATAATTTCCTTAGCAAAATTCTCATTGCCAGTCATAAACTCGAGATGATAGTCGCTTTGTGGTTTATTAACGGAACCACCACCTAAAAAGGCGCCCCGTAAAAAAGCACGTCGTGCCTCCATGGATTTAAGCCAACTACGAGGAATTTGCTCCGTTACAGGCCATAAAGCAAGATCTTCTAAAGCCTGTCGCCCTTCTATGGATGGCTCCACAGATAGGGTATACATATTTTTCTTACGCAAGTTAAGCCCTTGTCGTACTAATACATTGGTAGGTAATTCATATTGTTTCTTTAATATGCCTAACAAACGACGAGCTACTGCATTATTTGCAGTAGCTAATCTAATACCAACAGCGCCCTTCATCCCCAGAATGATAGAGCCACCCATGCGCAATAAACAAGACGCTTCAATTTTCATGGCCACATCTGTATCACTAGAGGATTCATATTGGCATAATTCATTTTTTACATCTTCAGCAAATGACATAGGTATCCCTTCTCATTAATGATCATCACGTTGGAGATAATACTCTAGGATATGTGGTTCAGTATCTGATTGCATGGCATGAACAATATCCATAATTACTTTACCTAGCCGCTCAGGATCATGAACTGCAGGCTTTTTCGGACTGATTAATGTAGCTCGAATCGTACGAATTCCTTTAGCTTGTAGCTTCTTAGTATCTAATGCCACCGGTTCAGAACCTACTGCACTATACTGCTCAACCATTTGAATTGGTAATGGACCATCATTAGCTAGTACAGTATCCACAATACCTTCACCACCATGAGCAATAAGAGCCTCTACATGATCACTTAACGTATAGCCTGTCGTTTCTCCAGGTTGAGTCATAACATTAGCAATGTAAATTTTATTGGCTTTACTTGCCCTTACATGAGAAGCTAGCTTATCAGTCAATAAATTAGGAATAATACTAGTATATAAACTACCAGGTCCAAAGATAATTACATCTGCTTCATCGATGGCACGCAAAGCAGCACCCTCTGGTTTAGGTTGCGCAGGTTCACTATACATATGGCGAATACGTTTACCAGAATTAGGAATATTACTTTCACCTTCTACAGTGGTACCATCTGTCATTTCTGCTACTAATTTAATAAACTCTGTAGATGATGGAATTACACGACCGCGTACACGCAATAATTTACTAGCCGCTTCAAGAGCTTCCTCCACATCACCATCATAAACTTGAGCAAGAGCTGTAATAAAAAGATTGCCAAAACTATGACCAGATAGCTCATTTTTACCTTCAAAGCGATAACGGAAAAGATTTTCCATAACCCCTTCTTGTTCTGCCAATGCAACCAAGCAGTTCCTTAAATCGCCAGGAGCAATCATTTTAAAGTCTTCACGTAAGCGACCAGAGGAACCACCATCATCAGCAACTGTAACAATAGCAGATAAATTAGACGTATGTGTTTTCAATCCACGCAACAAATTAGAAAGACCTGTACCACCACCGATAACAACAATTTTAGGCCCTTTATCTAAGCGTATATTTTGAAAAATAATATCTGATACCTTACTATCAGGATTAGGTAATACAGCGCGAATAATCGTTTTAACAACCTTACTAGTACCGATTAACATAAGAACGGCACCAATCGATAACATAACTGCGCCCACAGCAATGAGTACATTATAATTGTAAAAGCCCGTCATATTATAGGAGAAAGCTAGTACAATGTCTTCAAGAACAGCAAGCCATTGATAGTTAAACATCAAAGAAATGCCAATAATTAAAAGACCTACACCACAACTAAAGAGGGCAAGCCAACGTTTTATATTTAGGCCCGGAATAAGCCACCGGAACCATCTTTTTCGTAACATAATAACCCCTATCTAGTTACCAAGCGTTTTAATCTCATGAGGATTATAATCTTCTTCTACATTATTTTTCATCATATCTCTATGTTCTACAGAAACACGATACCCTTTTTCCAAGAGATGGGAATATAATGCTTCTGCCATGGCCACAGATCTATGCATACCACCAGTACAACCTACAGCTACGATAAATTGAGATTTACCTTCTTGTTCATAATTAGGTACAAGAAAATCTATAGTATCAAAATAACGCTTTTTAAACTCTTCTGTAACCTCAAAGGAGTGAATATATTCATTTACAGCTTTCACACGGCCTGTCTTATGACGAAAATCTGGAATATAGAATGGATTTGGTAAAAATCGTACATCCCAAACCATATCCGCATCTAAAGGGAGACCATACTTAAAGCCAAAGCTAACAACCGTAATAGACATACCATGACCTTCATCGACTTGAGTAAAGCGAGTTTTTAAATACTCTTTTAGGCTAGCTGTCTTCATATTTGTTGTATCAATGATGAAATCTGCTTTATGACGTACAGAATCTAAAATTTGACGCTCTTCTTTTAATCCTGTAGTGATAAGTCCATCTGGAGCTAACGGATGGCTACGACGACTTTCTTTATATCTTCTAATTAAAGTCTCATCTGTGGCATCCATAAAGACGATTTCATAATCTACCTTCATTTCTCTTAATGTTTCAAGAGATGAAGAAAGGGCTTCAAAGAATTCACCACCGCGAATATCTACAACTAAAGCTACACGGTTTGTACGTTCCCCACCTTGTCGACAAATTTCACTTAGCTTAGGAATAAGTACAGGAGGAATATTATCAATACACAGATAGCCCATATCCTCTAATGCTTGAAGTACCTGTGTTTTACCGGCACCAGACATGCCGGTAACAATTAATAAACGAAATGCTTCCATAGTTTTACTCCATTATAAAAGATTCTTTTCAATCCAATGAGCTACACCATCTTCATTATGATGTCCACATACTTCATGAGCCACAGCTTTTACATGTTCCGTAGCATTTGAAACGGCTACCGAATATCCAGTTTCACTTAGCATAGAAATATCATTTTCAGCATTACCAAAGGAAATTATATTTTCTAAATCAATATGACTATCTCTAGCTAATTGTGCTAAGGCTTGACCTTTTGATACATTAGGTGCAGTAATTTCAAGAAAATCCCGTTGACTACGCACCAATGTAACTTCCTTACCAACTAAAGACTTTAGAATATCAATAATTCGATCAATACCCTCTTCTGTATCAATAGCAATAAGCTTATTAGGTTCAGAAGAAAGTGTATAGATTGTATCACCTAAAAACTCAGCTACAGCCCCAGTTTGCTGCTCATAACGATCAGATTGCCAGTTTCTATGATGACATAGTAAATGATCATTTACATAAGCTTGTATATGCCAATTATATTGTTGAGCCAATTGAAAAATACGGTGAACTACATCTATAGGAACTGTTTGTTCAAATAGCTTATATCCCGTTTCCAACTCCTGAATTAATCCACCAGAAAATAGAATCATAGGAACATTGCCAAGATGTAATGCGACACCAATTGGTTTTGCTGTTTGAAACATACGACCTGTAGCAATAGTTATATGAACCCCCTTCTGCTGTAAACGATGTAATACATTCACTGTATACTCAGAAACAGTATTATCACTTCGTACCAAGGTTTCATCACAATCTATAGCCACCATTTTAATATGAGAAAAAGAAGGATTCATTCTTACCTCCTTTACAAATAAATCTAATACTCTTTATTATACCATTTATATAGCTTATTTAGATAGAAATATACAGTAATACATCAATATAAAATAAAATTTCAAAACACATAAGTCAACTTTATTAGTAACCAATTTTATTGGTAATAAATATTACGTAAAATTACTCAGTATATTACTAAAATAGCATAATAAAGGGTATTCTATATCAATTTATTATAGGAGTATATATTAAATACAAAAAAAGAGACTCCCGAAGGAGTCCCTTTTATATGGTTAACTATCAAACTAGAATTTGTAGTTAAGGTCTGCACGGTAGAAGTCAGCTTTGTCGTTACCGTTTTGGTCTTTCCAGTCGAAGCCGTAGTTAGCAGACAAGCCAACGTTGTTTTGCAATGCATAGTTAACGGAAGCCATCCAACCTTTAGCATCTGTAGGGTAGATGTGGTTGTAAGTAGTATCAACGATAGGAGCGTTAGCTTTAGCGTTGAAGTATTGGCCTTTAACATCCCAAGAACCTTTTTTAGCGATGTTGTAGTTACCATAGCCAAGACCTGCAGTCCAAGCTTGAGAGTCGTCAACGTGGGAATCTTTTAACCATTCGCCACCAACCCAAACTTTGTCGAAGTTAGCATTAGCGTTGAAGCCGTAGATATTTTTGTAACCGTTAGTGCTATCTTGGTTTACGCGATCGTAGAAACCACCAAGCATAGTGTGTTTACCTACTTTACCGTTCAAGCCAAGGTAAGTGTTAGTTACGTTTTGATCTTTAGTCAAGCCAGCTGCTTCACCGGATACCATGTAACCGTAAGCTGCTTGAGCTTGGATTTTGTCGTTGCCAGCGTTTAATTGAGCACCGTCGAAAGTACCATCAAATGCTAAGCCGCCACCGATAACTTGGTTAAAACGACCAGCTTTCAAGGATACACGTTCGCCGAATTTATGGTTAACATAAGCGCGGTCGATTGTAGCGTTAGCATTACCATTAGTAGTGGAGTCACCCAATTCGAAGTTACCAGAAGTTACACGAACAACTGCGTCAGTACGATCGTTTACTTTTGCATTGAATTGTACACGTGCACGAGCATCGAATTTGGAGTCAGCATGTTCAGCATCACGGTAACGAAGACGAGCATCACCAGTAACTTTTACGTTACCTACGCGGTCTTCCAAGCGAGCTACACGAACGCCCAAGTTGTTCAATTCGTTGGAGAATTCATCAGCCAAACGGTTGATCATAGCTTGTTGTTCAGCGTTAGCGCGGTCTTGGTTAGCCATAGCTTTAGCTACCATTTGAGCCATTTCGTAACGAGTGATGTTGTTTTGGCCTTTGAAAGTACCATCTGGGTAACCATTAACGATACCAGCGTTTGCCAATTGGGAAACTGCTTGGTATGCCCAAGAATCTGGAGTTACATCGGAGAATGGGTTAGCTGCGAATGCAGTAGTTACACCCAAAACTGCTGTTGCTGCAAAGATTGCTGCGAATTGTTTTTTCATAGTTGAATTCCTTCTTTCTGAAAAATAGAAATATAAAATGTTACAAGTCATAACCTTCACATTCTACTCTGTTCTTCAGATTAAGAATTTTTGGGAGTGTCCACGTTTCCTCGCCACATTCTACATCGAAGTTCTTCGTTTCATGTGTTTGTTACTTCTTGTAGGGTGATATTAGCATAACCTAATTTTCGTGTAAACCCTTTTTTCTCAATTTCATTCTCATCACAAAAATTTTATAATTAAAAAAGACATGAAATTCAGATTTTATCTGCTTTTATGGATTATATTTTTTTTATTAAAAATATCAAATTTTATCTATTTTTATAATAAATGAGATTTATTATCATATTTATTATTAAGTTTTACTAATTAATAATGCGTTGATTAATTTTTATTAAGTGATTTTATGTACAAATGGTTCATAAATGCCTCATACAATATATTGCGTAAAAATTCTATCTATATACTAATCAAATAAATTTTTAACTTTTATTATATATAGATTTATTTTACTATATATATACTATTATATACAAAATAAAATATTATATATTCATATACAACAAAAAAAGACTTCCGAAGAAGTCTTTTTTGTTTGTGAGGGAATTAGAATTTGTAATTTAATTCTGCACGGTAGAAATCGGAAAGATCATTACCTTTTTGGTCTTTAGAGTTGAAACCATAACCAGCAGATAAACCTACGTTATCTTGTACAGCATAGTTTACGCTAGCCATGTAACCTTTGTAACCATTAGAAGTATTTGTTAAGTCATATGCTTGGTCCCAAGTGGAACTTACGATTGGAGCGTTAGCTTTTTGGTTGAAGTATTGACCTTTCACATCCCATGTACCTTTTTTAGCGATATCGTAGTTACCATAACCAACACCAGCTGTCCAAGCTTGGGAATCATTTACGTTGGAAGCTTTTAACCATTCACCACCAACCCAAACTTTATCTTTACGGAAGTCCGCATTGAAGCCGTATACATCTTGGCTATCAGAGTTAACTGTGGAACCGTTATGGTTCAAGTTACCGCTAGATAATTTGGAGTAGAAGCCACCAACTGTGGATTCTTGACCAACTTTACCTTTAACACCTACATATGCTACAGAAGGGTTATCGGATTTAGAGTTGCCATTAGCAGCACCATCAATCATGTAACCATAAGCACCTTGTACTTGAACTTTGTCATTACCTACGTTCAATTGAGCACCATCAAATGTATCATCGTACATTAAACCGCCACCAATTGTTTGTTGGAAACGACCAGCTTTAGCGGATACATGATTACCAAATTTATGATCTACATAAGCACGATCGATTGTTGCATCAGCACCTTTTGTAGAATCACCGAATTCATAATTACCTTTTACACGAACAACAGCTTCAGTTTTATCATTTACTTTACCGTTGAATTGAACACGTGCACGGCCATCTGTTAAGGATTTACTATTTGTTTTGTAAACGCCTTTATCTTCAGAGCCTTGGTAACGGATACGAGCATCACCAGTTACTTTTACATTACCTACACGATCTTCTAAACGAGATACGCGCACGCCCAAGCTGTTCAACTCATTGGAGAATTCGTCTGCCAAGCGGTTAATCATCGCTTGTTGTTCTGCATTAGCACGATCTTGGTTAGCCATTGCTTTAGCTACCATTTGAGCCATTTCATAACGAGTGATATTGTTTTGACCTTTGAAAGTCCCATCTGGGTAACCATTAACGATACCAGATTGTGCTAATTGAGATACAGCTTGGTATGCCCAGCTATCTGGAGTTACATCGGAGAATGGGTTCGCAGCAAATGCTGTTGTTACACCTAATACTGCTGTTGCTGCAAAAATTGTTGCTAATTGTTTTTTCATAATGAATTCCTTCTTTCTTATAAATAAAAATTTATATTATCAGAAGACATTCACTGTATAATCGGTATAACTATGAAAGATATATTAGGAGTGTCCACGTTTCCTCGACTATATTATCTATCACAGCCCACCTCTTTATTAGTGGTGCCTTACTGTGATTAGAATATATCATCATCCAATTTTTTTGTAAAGCATTTTGTACAACTAAATTTGATGAAATTTCTTTCATGAATAAAAATCAACTTATAAACATAGATTCTATCTATATTTTTCAAAATTAAATTTCACACAACTTCATTTTACTTATTAAAATTTTATATATTTAAGAAGTAAATTTTATTATTTATGATTATTATAATTAATTAGTTGATTTACATTTAATATGATTTTCTAATATATATGATGTAAAACATTATATAATTAGCCATTTCTTTTATAGATAGCATTAATTTTCCTATCGTATATCTATTATTAACATCCTAATTAATAACCTATCAGTATCTATTTTTCTTAAAATATATCATTACAGACATCATCTAAAGTAAAATATCAATTACAAAAATACAAAAAGCCGCCCTATAGTATTTAAAACTATAGGGCGGCTTTTAGAATTATTAAATTGCATAGGATACAAATCCAAGCACATGATCAACTGGAACAGGACCAATAAAACGACTATCACTTGAATGATTTCTGTTATCCCCCATCACAAATACATGACCTTCAGGAACTGTAACAGATGTAGAACGTGTATAATTCATTATTGTATCTTTAGTATATGGTTCTTGTAATTGTTCACCATTACGCCATACATGACCATCTTTAAACTCTAATACATCACCAGGACGACCAATAACGCGCTTAACCCATACATCATTTGTTTGAGCAGCTTTGTTAAAGACAGATACATAGTTCATCAATGGTTCTTCTACATCATCTACCCAAGTACGTGCACGATTAACACGACTATCAATGATTACAATTTGTCCATAATTTGGCATTTCATTCATAATATGATGCCACTTCGTTACAATTAAGTATTGACCATTATGTAATGTATCCTCCATTGATTCGCCAGACACCCGTGTTGGTTGAATCAAGAAGATATGGATTACCATAGCAATAACCAATGCTAATACAATGGCATAAATCCAATCTAATATTTCTTTTATTATTTTATTACTCATATTAACCCCTCAATGACCATTTTTTGTAAATCTACCACCGAATACATCATGTACATCTTGAATCGTAATAAATGCCGATGGATCTACTTCATAAACAGTATTTTTTAATCTCATAATCTCAAGTCTTGTCACTACAGAATACAATACATGTTTAGGTTGCTTTAAATAACCACCCTCACCATACATAATGGTAACACCACGATTAAGGTTCGCATTTAATGCATCTGCAATATTCTTAGAATTCTCTGCATCTGTAATAATCATTACCCCTTTAGATTCATCAAGACCTGTAATAGTAATATCAATCATCTTATAAGCAATGAAATAAGCAATTAATGAATACATAGCACTATTCCAACTATATACAAACCCTGCAGCACCAAGAATAATAAGATTCATGGCCATTACAATTTCACCAACTGAGAACGTAGATCGCTTATCAAATATAATTGCTACTATTTCAGAGCCATCCAAAGAACCGCCATTACGTATAATCAAACCTACCCCTATACCTAAAATGATACCACCAAATATAGCACCCAAAAACGGGTCAGATGTAATCGGTGTAAAATCATGAGCAAAGGTTGAAAAAATAGCCATCCATACGATAGAGAAGAGTGTAGAGAATGTGAAATTTTTGCCGTTAGCTCTATAACCAAGATATAAGAAAGGCAAATTAAAGAGTACGACGAAAATACTAAATGAAATTCCAGAAAGCTCTGCAGCCATCAAAGAAATACCAACTACACCGCCATCGATGATACTATTCGGTACTAAAAATAAATCTAGGCCTATAGTATAAATTAGGGCCCCTAAAATCATCATTAAGCAACGCATAATAAAATTTGACCAGTTATGCGTTGAAGTTTCATTTTTCATGCACTTCTCCTTTACCGTACAACTGTTCCATTACATGTAGTCTCTTTTCTTCTAACGTACTAGCGTCCATCACATTACCTTGTATATCTTTAGCGGCTTGAATCAACTGTTTTGTATACCGTAAGCCAATAACAAATGCGGTTAAATCATCTACAGGCTCTGGAGGAAATTGCATAGACGTAGGAATAATTCTACGCCATCCTGTAGGAGGATTATACTTCCAATATAATTTTCTAGCCTCCTCCGTACTATGCGATTCATCAATTAAGCTAGTCGTAATTCTATGATTTCGCCCAATTTGTTGAAGAGATGGATACAAATATTTATGATTTGTACCATTTCCACATACAATATGCGCAATTCCATAATATTCAGTTAATGTTTGTTCAATTTCATGGTTGAATTGTTTTGTCATAATAATTTTACGACAAACCATAGTACCAGATGGTGTTAAAATTGACACACCAGTTTTCTCATTACCTGGATCTACAGCCAAAATGTATGTAGTATCAGTCATATAACTATCCTCGTTTAAAATACAGTAGTTATATTTTAACACAAAACGAAGGTCTTATGTAAAAATTTACATAAGACCTTCGTTTAAAATATATAAAACCAAAATACAATTCATATTAATAAGCTGGCATTTTTGCCTTATCATTAAAAACAGGCATTTGAGTAATACGCAACTTAAGATGCACAGGCCCCGATGAATATGTATCACCATCAACATACGCTTCTACATAAACCTTGCCATTTATAGTAGCAACACGTCGAATAGCAGTAAATAAATCATCTCCTGGTATCGTTCCAATATCCCCAGATAAAGAATCAGGAATAATTCCTTTCTCTCTCGCCTTTTCATTTACTTGCTTTAAAAATTGAAGCATAGCAGATTGAGCATTAGAGCCTCCATCCATTACAGCAGAGTGGATTACTTCTCCATTTTTAAATATAAATTGTTGTGGATACACTTGAATAACTGCCACTGCAGGTTCTCCAGCAATAATATTTCCAGCAGCAACAACTTGAACAACCATTGGGGTCTTTGCACTATTAAGCTTTTGTGTAGCGACCTCAATATTTTGACGCTCTACATACACAACAGATTGACCTTGATCTTCTATACCTAAGCGACGTAATACCAATTTATTGGTATCATCAATAATATTTTTAATAGCTGCTTGACTATCTTCTTCACTTAAACCAGGTCGAACAACAGCTTGTGCCAATAATTGATCAACTTGGAAAAGTATAGTTCCTTCACGCAAATGAATAATGCCATTTTGCAACTGTTCTTGTGTTGTTTGAAGTTGCTTAATATGAGCTTCCATCTTAGCTCTTGTTGCTTCTAAATCAGCTAACTTTTTAGATACTTCATCATATGAAGCTTGAAGTGTTGCTAACTCAGCTTCAGTCGCATCTTTGGCGGCCTGTGCACTAGCTAACTCAGCCTTTGTAACTTCAACTTCACTGCGAATTTGCTCTATTTCAGCCATGCGTTCTGCTAATTCTTGCTTATTTTGCTCAAGCAATGCTTGCCCACGAATAAGCTCTTGTGTCTTAGCTGCCACCTCATCATTAAGTTGCTTCATATCAGCTCGCAATTGATCCATCCCAAAGAGAGCTGTTCGTACACTTTGAGAAGTAATAGTTAGTACCCCTACTGTAGCAGCAGCAACTAGTAAACCCGTTACGATAGTAACAATAATTGATGTATGCTTAGGCCTTAATCCAAAGAGGGACATGCGACGCTTACCAACTTTAGTGCCTAACTTATCCCCCATGTAGGCAATAAGTCCACCCATAAGGGCAATAATAACTAATATTTTAACACCTACTAACATCGAGTCCCTCCTTTCTTAAAATCACAAAATCATTTAGTACAAAAATATGCTATTTCGTAAGTCAAATTTATTTCTTTATATACTAGGTTACTTGGATACACGCCAATTTAAATATAAACCAGCAATGATGCCTAATGTATCAGGAATTAATGCAGCAAATACAGTCGGCAATGCACCACCTTTACCTAATGCACCAGCAAATGTCATCACACCATAGTAGATAAAGATGATTAAGATACTAATACCAAAGCCAATAGATGAGCTAGAACGTTGTTTTTGAAGCCCTAATGGAGCACCTACAAGAGCAAATACAAAGCTAGCTAATGGAATTGTAAAACGTTGATACATTTCCATTTCTAATTTATTTGAATTCGTATAAGCAGCCTTATACGCTTTAATTTGATGACGTAGTTCTTTGATTGTTAGTTCTTCTGGTTTACGTTGATCTTCTTGAATATCCTTTGGCGCAGATTTAATTGGCAAGGATTGCTCCTTAAATTTCATTGTACGTTCTACACCATCACCAGCGGAAATATCATAAATGATGCCGTTTTGCATCACCCAATATTGACCATTCCAAATAGCAGTATCTGCATTTTCAACCTGTTGTAGCTTGCCACCTTCACCAAATTGTTGCACTGTAATCATGCTTAACTTTTTAGTCTCCGCATTGTAGCTTTTAGCATACATCAATGTGCCTAAATCATTACCATTCATTGTTTTTAAAACAATATGATTTTGTGTTTGAGGCGATGCATTTTTCATAATCTGTTCGCGTACAATCGTTTGATACATATTATTTGTACGTGGTACAACAAATTCATTAAATGCAACAGCACCAATTGAGATAATTAAAGCTATGATATATACCGGCATCGCTAAACGTAAAAAACTAAGACCACCGGCACGCATAACAACAATTTCACTAGTACTACTCAAACGACTAAAGGTCATAAGAGAAGCCAATAACACAGACATAGGGAAGGTTAAGATAACAATGCTTGGCAAAGCCAATACAAAAGCTTTCATAACGAGCACTAATGGTGCCCCATATTCAGTAATATATTGAGCAATTCTGAATAGTGTTCCTGTACCAATAAAAATACTAGTAAAAGCAAATACCCCAAATAGGAACGGGCCTACAAAGGCTTTTAATATATATCTATCTAGTAATCTCATAATCCCCTCCTATAATCTAAAGTTATCCCCTAAATAATGCTCACGAGCGATTGGATCGTTTGCAATTTCTTCAGGGGTACCTTCTAGGAGGATTTTACCACTACTCAAAATATAAGCCTTGTCTACAATCCCCAATGTTTCGCGCACATTGTGATCCGTAATCAGAATGCCAATGCCACGATTTTTAACATGCAAAATGATTTGTTGAATGTCTGCAACCGCGATAGGGTCAACGCCAGCAAAAGGTTCATCGAGAAGAATAAAATTCGGTTCTAACGCGAGACAACGAGCAATTTCTACACGACGACGTTCACCACCAGATAGTTGCATCCCCATACGATTCCGAACATGCCCAATATGAAATTCTTCAATGAGAGATTCTACTATAGTTTCAATTTCATCAGATTTCTTTGATGTTGTTTGTAACATTGCACGAATATTATCCTCAACAGTCATAGATCTAAAAATTGAGGCTTCTTGTGGAAGATACCCAATACCTTCAGCCGCTCGTTTATACATCGGAATATTCGTAATATCCTTGCCATCAACGGTAATGATACCAGAACTAGGTCGTTCAATGCCTACAATCATATAGAATGATGTAGTTTTCCCTGCCCCATTAGGACCTAGGAGCCCAACGACTTGCCCCTTATCAACGCGTAAACTAACCCCGTCTACAACATTGCGACCGCTAAAGGTTTTGACTAAGTTTTTGGTTTCTATATACATATTTAATCCTTATTGATTTGGAACAATGATAAGTGTACTACGACCACCTAATGTTTCAGCAGAATCATCAGCTAAACGAATTTTAAGCTCTGGTGCATTGAGTACATTACCGTTTTGAACAGCATGAGCAGATCCAGATAAGAGTACAACTCCATCATTCTGATTTGGTGTTTGAGTATAGGTAGCTCGTTCTGCAGAACCAGATACGTTTCGTTCTGGATTTGAGAATGTCACATCTCCTTGTGCTACTGCACGAATTTCTTTTAGCCAACCTTCTACTTTATTACCTGTCAATGTAGTACCTTCTGCAATCAAGCGAGCGTTGCCAGATACAAGTCCATACTCTGTATCTGTATTATATTCAACTGTATCACCAAAAATTTGACGATCACTACGTTGTAAATGAACACCGCCATTAGCAGTAAATTTATTATTATTGTAGCTGTGTACTGATTGTGCAGACATAGCCATATCAGAGCCAATCATAGATACACCACCATCAAGATTTGCTTCTTGAGTTTTTGTATTGTACCAACCATTGGCACCAGTCATTGTTTTATCCGCTTGAGTGATTACTACATTACCTTTTGCATCAGCACGCCCCGTATTGCCATCATACGATAATGTATCTGCACTAATAGTCAAAGGATCATTTGCGGCCCAAGCTGTAACAGATGCAGTCATAAGCATAGCTAAAATAGCCATACCAATCTGTTTTTTCTTATTCATTATATTTCCTCGCATTATTTCTTCGTTAACTTTGCATTACCAATAGCTTTAATTTTCTTTAAGGACATATTGCCTTCAAGTTTATCACCAGTTAATGTTATATCTTTACTGTTATAAGTAAAAGCAGATTTAGATGTCAACGTCTTAGTCTTATTATCAAAATGAAGTGCATCGGTTTTAAACTCGGCACCATCAGTATTTGTGGCTGTAACCCCTTGATCAATATCTAAAGAGTTGCGATCACCAGTCAATACAGCATGAGGTGCTGTAATAGTAGTAGTCACATCATCTTGATAGAAAAGACCTTTTAAATTAGTCAAGACAATAGCTTTTGTACGTGGATCATATTCAATCTTTTCAGCTGATAATGCCCACACTAGCTTGCCATCTTTTTCCTCTTGTAAGTCAGCTCCCTGGAAGTTAACAAGTTGTCCATTCTGATTTTGAGTGGTGCCCACCTCACCAGAATCTTTCATAATATATACGATAAGACCAATTAGAGCCAACACTATAGCGGCCACTATGGCAATTAATTTTTTATTGTTTTTCATGTGCCCTCTCCCGTGCAGCTATCTTCTTATCATAATCAATAATTTGATCCATCTTAGTCATCCAACGATGTTGGAACCAAAGCCACTCATCTGGATGTTCACGAATAAAGTCTTCTGTAACACGTACACATTCCTCAGTTAGACGATACATATCTGCATCTTCATCACCTGTATCAATATAATGTAAGGCTGGTAGAATGTGAACAATATGACCACCTTCAGGCTTGCGAGATGCAAAAATTGGAACTACTGGTGATCCAAATTTTTTGGCAAATGTAGCAGGACCTATAACAGCCGAAGAAGCCTGTCCCAAAAATGGAATAGGTAATCCATTAATATAGCCATCTTGGTCTGCTAAAAAACCAAGTAATTTTTTCTTTTTCAATGCTTTAGCAGCTGAAACAATTTCATTACCACCGCTAGCAAACACATCAAGCCCTACCATCTCACGATATTCATTCATGAGACGAGTAAATTGAGCATTAGGTTGCTTCTTAACAATTGTAGTGGATGGGTATCCATGAGCAGCCATAGCACCACCCATCCATTCCCAGTTGCCAATATGCCCTGTAAGAACAATGACACCTTTATCTTCAGCGATAGCTTTTTCTAAATGTTCTACGCCTCGCATTTCAATATATTTATTGATAAAAGACTTTGTTAAATTTGGCATATACAAGACTTCCATAACACTGCGGCCAAGATTCTTAAACAATTTTTCAATCAATTGTTCTGCTTCTTGATCATTCATGTTCATGCCAATCTTTATATTCTTTATACCTCTTAGTTTTTGCTTCTTCGCTATGAGACCATATACTGGCCCTAAACTAGCGCCTATGAGCAAAATGAGCTTGTATGGCAGTCGGCAAACAAGCCAGCTAATACCTTTAACTAAATGGTATTGCCATTCGTTATTCATTCTGCCCACCTCCTTTATTGTCCATGAGCATGGGCCTCTCGTGCATAGTCTGCTACAACAGTGTCCCATAAACCTTGATTCTTCAAGATATATTCTACAGCCTCTCTAACAGCACCATGGCCACCATTGACAGTAGATATAAATTTAGCTAATTGTTTGACTTCTGATACCGCATTATTTGGTGCCATCGGTAGACCTACAATTTGGAGCGCTCCTAAATCATTTAGGTCATCACCCATATACGCAATCGACTCTAATTTAATTTGATATTCCTTACAAAGGGTTCTTAATGCTTCTGTTTTATTGGCATGCCCCATAAGTAATGCATCAAAATGAAGCTCTTTAGCACGTCGCTCAACCATGGGAGAAATCCGAGCAGTAATAATAGCAAGCTTAAGTCCTGCTTTTCGAGCTGCTGTTAATCCTAGGCCATCTTTTACGGAAAAAGACTTAAGCTCTTCCCCACTTGATGTATAGGTTAGAGTACCATCTGATAGCACCCCATCAACATCAAGTACAATCCATTGAATATTCATTATACAATGCCTCTACGAAGTAAATCCGTAATATGAACAATGCCTAGACATTTGTTATCTGTATCTACAACAGGTAACACCGTAATAGGACGTGGTTGATTTTTTTCCATTAAATGAAGCGCTTCAGCCGCTAGTTTATCCTTTGTAATAGTACGTGGCATAGAGGTCATCATATCCTCTACAGGCCATTCTAAAAAATTACTACCAGAATCTAGGCCTCTACGCACATCGCCATCGGTAACCAATCCTAATAAGTGACCGTCTTCATCGATAACATTAGTAGCACCTAAACCTTTTTCGGTCATTACAAAGAGTGCATCTCGAACGGTTGCACCTTTGAATACCGTAGGGTTATCATCTCCACCATGCATAATGTTTTCTACAGTCAACAATAATTTACGACCAAGAGAACCACCTGGATGGAATACAGCAAAGTTTTCAGGTGTAAAATGATGTCGCTCTAATAAACATACAGCTAAAGCATCCCCTAATGCTAAAGCAACAGTAGTGCTTGTAGTTGGCGCTAACCCCAATGGGCAAGCTTCACGTTCTACTTCAGCTAGCAATACAATATCGGAATTCTTAGCTAATGTAGATTCTGGCTTACCTACAACGCAGATTAATTTAGCCCCAATGCGACGTAAAGATGGTAAAATACTGATAATTTCTCCTGTTTCACCACTATTAGAGAAAGCCAATACCACATCATCTTCCGTAATCATGCCAAGATCACCATGCACACCTTCGCCGGGATGCATAAATAGTGCTGGTGTACCAGTACTAGCCAAAGTGGCCGCAATTTTACGACCAATATGACCAGATTTTCCCATTCCAGTACATACTACACGACCCTTACAAGCCAAAATCATATTTACAGCATTTACAAAGTTGTGATCCAAACGAGAACTTAATTCTTCAATAGCACGTGCTTCCTCATGAAGCACCTGTGCCGCTTGTTCTAAAATAGTCACAAATACCGCCCCTAACCTTTAACGATTTTATCAATAGCTACTAAATCGCGTAGCACAGCTTCGAATTGATCTAAATACAACATGTTTGGACCATCAGATAATGCTTCCTCTGGGTTATCATGCACTTCAAAGAATAGGCCATCCACGCCGCTTGCTACAGCTGCGCGAGCTAAGTTAGGTACAAATTCACGATTACCGCTAGATTTAGTACCTGCACCACCTGGTAATTGAACGCTATGAGTAGCATCAAAGATTACAGGATAATCGAAAGAGCGCATAATGGGGAATGATCTCATATCTACTACGAGGTTGTTATAACCAAAGCTAAAACCGCGTTCTGTAAGCATAAGATTTTCATTACCAGTTTCTTTCATTTTATTAAGAACATTTTCCATATCCTTAGGAGCCATAAATTGACCTTTTTTTACATTAACGCATTTACCAGTTTTAGCGGCACCGTATACAAGGTCAGTTTGACGACATAAGAATGCGGGAATTTGTAAAACATCTAATACTTCAGCAGCTGGTTCAATTTGCTCAATGGAGTGAATATCACTTACCACCGGTACATTGAGTTCTTTTTTAATAGAAGCAAGGATTTTTAGACCTTCTTCAAGGCCTGGTCCACGGAAGGATCCGTAGCTAGAGCGATTGGCCTTATCAAAAGAAGCTTTAAAGATATATGGAACACCTAAGCGTTCACAAATTTCTTTTGCTATTTTACCAATAGCCAATGTGCGATCATAATCTTCAATAACACATGGCCCAGCAAGGACGAAAAGACCTTTGCCGCCACCAACTGTAATATCTTTAATTTGAACTGTTTTCATTTATTTCTCCTCTTGCTCGTAGATTGCATTTACACGAGCTAAGTCGTCCGGTGTATCAACACCGATAAATCGTTTATCTGTAAGAATAACACGAATAGTATAGCCATTTTCAAGAGCGCGCAATTGCTCTAACGATTCTGTTTGCTCTGCTGGTGTTGGTTCCATCTTTGCATAATTTAGCAAGAAATCTCTACGATATGCATAGATACCAATATGTTTTAGTGGAGCACGTACAAAATCATGACGTGGATACGGGATTAAGGACCGAGAAAAATACATCGCATCATTGCGATTATTTAAAATAACCTTTACTGCAGATGGCTCATCGTATTCATCCTCTAATAAAGGAGTCGCAACAGTTGCCATCTGTAAGTTTGGATCTTCTTCAAAAAGTTGGGCCAAGTCATCAATGAGTTTTGGCTCAATCATAGGTTCATCACCTTGAACATTAATAATGACATCTAAGTCTGTATAATGACTAGCAACCTCTGCTAGTCGATCAGTTCCGGTAGGGTGATTAGGATCTGTCATCATAACAGCTCCCCCAAAGTTTTGAACAGCAGAATAAACACGATCATCATCGGTAGCAACAATAGTACATTCTGTTTTTGTCGCTTGTGACACCCTTGCATAAACCCGTTCAATCATTGGTTTACCTGCAATATCCGCTAATGGTTTCCCTGGTAATCTTGTAGAACCATAACGAGCAGGAATAACGCATCCAAACTTCACAATAAAACCCCATTTCTGTCATTCGTGTATCTTATTATTATACACTAAATCTCTAAATTTTCTATGAATTCTTGCTTTTCAGAGACAAATTCAATCCCAATAGATAGCACTAGAATCGGCATTTTTAAGTCTTCAATTGCATGCAATTGACTTAACTTCACCGCATCTTTTTCAGTGATACAAATAGCATCCGCTTGATGAGCAAATGCCTCTTTCCAAATATCTACAACATCATCATTTTCAAAGTTATGATGATCACCAAAAGGCATTGTATGAACAACATTGTACCCAATATCGGTCATCGTTTGTGTAAAGGATTGAGGATTCCCTATACCACTAACAGCCATAATACGATGCTCTTGATACGCATCGACAGCAGAACCAGATTCTCCATTAGCCCACTCTTCTAAGGTATACATACATTGAGGCTTGTGGATTGTTTCATATACAGGTGTATTAGGTAACATATGCGCTAAACGCTTACGAATTCCGGAAACAACACCAGGTGCTACTTGATCAACCTTTGTGAGAACAATAATATTAGCTCGCTCTAACCCACTAAGAGGCTCACGCAATAAACCGCGAGGTAATACATGGTCATAACCAAATGGATTAGATGCATCAATAAGAACGATATCAATATCTCGAGCTAATGCGCGATGTTGAAAACCATCATCCATAACAAGACAGTCTGCACCGAGTTCATTAATAGCAATTTCTGCCGATACAGCCCGTTCGCGACCGATAATTACATTAGATTTTTGCAATACTTTAGCCAATAGCCACGCTTCATCACCACTGATAGATGGCTCTACTAACATCGTACCGTCTTTGGAAATAATGATATTTTTCTTATTGTCCTCAGCTCGATAACCACGGCTAAGCACGGTAGGATGAAGCCCTTTTCGGGCGAGTACATCACATATAAATCTAACCATTGGCGTTTTGCCAGTACCACCGGCAGTAATATTACCAACACTGATAACAGGCACGGTAACTTTAGTAACACCTTTGCCCGCATCAAAGCGAGCATTTCGTATGGATACAGCCTTTTCATAACCTTTACTTAGAAAGCCCAAGCTAGAACGAGCTATATCACCTAATATGGATTGATTTTCACCACTAACAATGGATTTGAATAATGCTTCCCCACTCATAGGTGACTCCTCCTATTATGTAATATCATAGATGAATCTAATAAATCATATCGATCTTATGGAACAATATGGTGTTTTTCAAATAATTGACGCAACTCTTGTGTATTACGTTGAGTAGCACCGCGATTTTCACGAATAATATCAAGACAATTTTGACCCATTTCCGTTGCCAAACCTTTATCTTTACATAAACGTAACACCATATTGGTTAACTCTTTACCATTCTTTACTTGCTCACAAGCATGACGAGAGCTTAATAAACTGAAAATCTCTTTGAAATTAAACATATATGGTCCTACAAGAATTGGTTTGCCATGTGCTGCAGGCTCGAGAATATTATGGCCCCCAGTCTTTACAAGAGAACCACCTACAAAAATAATATCCCCTAAACTATATAAACGACCTAATTCACCAATAGTATCTAAAACAACTACAGGTATCCCTTCATGAACGGGCTCTGTCATATCACTACGACAAATAGCATTCAATTCATAACGTTTCGCTAGGGTTTGAACATCATGGCCCCGATATATCTCACGAGGTGCAATTAGTAAGCGAGCATGCGGATATTCTTGTAAGACTTGTTTAAAGGTCTCAAAGATAGTTTCTTCCTCACCTTTATGCGTACTACCCGCAATGATGATAGGGTGATTATTACCAAAGCCAAACTCTTCAAGAAGCGACTGTTTTTCTTCATCTGATACGGTAGCATACGTTTGATCATATTTCATATTACCTGTTACTGTAATATCAGATATTTTGGCACCTAACACTTCAATATGTGCCTTATCAAATTTTGATTGCATACAGAAACGCTCAATGGATCGCAACATTTCCTTTGTGAAAGCACTAATATATTTATAGCGTTTCATACTGCGATCAGAAATACGACCATTAACCATCATAACAGGAATATTTTCTGATTGAGCAATACGCAAGAAGTTAGGCCAAATTTCTGTTTCTACGAGCAAGATAGCAATAGGTTTAATAATATGTAAAATCTTACGTGTCAAATACGGCAAATCAAGAGGGAAGAAAATAATTCCTTCTGCCTCAGGAATGATGCGATGGGCCATTGCATGGCCTGTTGCAGTTACAACAGACACCACAACAACCGCTTCAGGAAATTCCTTTTTTACTTCCTTTACTAATGGACTAGTAGCTACAATTTCCCCTACAGAAGCAGCATGAATCCAAATAGCACGACGTCCTTCAATTTTCTTTAGTAGTGAGGCTGGCATATAGCCTGCACTCTGTTTAATACGCTCATAAAATCCATCTTCAAAGGCAAGGCGGTATAAAATAACCGGAATCAAGCCAATCCAATAAAATATGAGCAATACATTATATATCCAGTACATGATTATCCTTTGTTGGAGAATTGAACGGAATAGAGATGATTGTATAATCCGCCATCAATAGCTAATAGCTCTTGGTGAGTCCCCTGCTCTACCAAGTGGCCTTGATTAAGTACAACAATTTGATGAGCATTTTGAACTGTGCTCAATCGATGGGCAATAACAAATGCAGTACGCCCTTTCATGAGGCGATCTAGTGCCTCTTGTACAAGTTTTTCACTCTCTGTATCTAAAGCAGATGTCGCTTCATCTAGAATTAGAATACGAGGATCTTTCAAAATAGCACGTGCGATAGCCACACGTTGACGTTGACCACCAGATAAGGAACTGCCTCGCTCGCCTACAATGGTGTCGAGACCATCAGGCATCTTTTCGACGAATTCGAGTACATTAGCAGCCTTAGCAGCTTCATATACTTCTTCATCAGTAGCATCTAATCGGCCATACAAGATGTTCTCTTTAATTGTGGCATTAAACAATACTGTTTCTTGCGGTACAAGACCGATTTGTTCACGTAACGATTTAAATGTAACGTCTCTTACGTCATAACCATCAATCGTGATAGCTCCACCTGTTACATCGTAAAAGCGAGGTAACAAATTCGCAAGAGTCGTTTTACCAGCACCAGACGGACCAACAAGAGCCACACTTTCACCAGCCTTAACAGACAAAGTAAAGTTTTCGAGCGCTGTTTTTTCACCATCATAAGAGAAGGAAACATCTTTAAATTCCACCTTCCCTTTGATGGATGGTAATGTAATAGCATCAGGTTTCTCCACAACATCAGTTTTTGTATCTAAAATTTCAAATACACGATCAGCTGCAGCCAATGCTTTTTGAATATTGCCGTACACTTGGCTCAAGCGTTTAACTGGATTAGACAAGTTTATTGCATAAATTAAAAACGCAATCAAAGAACCTGCTGTAATAGTCCCTGTTACTACAGAATAGCCACCATACCAAAGGATGACTGCCACCGCAATGGCTGCAGAAAACTCAACCATTGGACTTAACAAGCTAGTCAACTTAGTCGCTTTAATAACAGCTTTAAAGTTTCTGTCATTTTCCTCTTCAAAACGCTTGCGTTCAAAATTTTCACGAGCAAATGATTTTACAACCCGAATAGCACTGATAACCTCTTGCAACAATGCAGTAATGTCCGCTACACGTCCCTGTACGTCATGACCAGCTACACGAAGCTTTTTGCCAAATACATTGATAATCAGCAATACCACAGGGACAGTAATAAATGTAACGAGCGTCAACTTCCAGTCAATAAGAAGCATGGAGACTAAAGAGCCTATAAGCGTTACAGATTCCGTAATAAAGGAAATTAAATTATCAACTACAGCAGACTGAAGCGCAGCAACGTCATTTGTAAGATTACTCATAATAACGCCTGTTTTACGGCGATCAAAATAAGATAGACTTAATTTTTGTAAATGATTAAAAATGGCTTCCCGTACATCGATGATGACACGCTGTCCAATGTAGGACATATTATATGTTTGGCCATACGTAGCAAAGCCACGAACCAAGAATATTAGAATGATAGCCCCTACAATGAGATTCAACATAAACATATTCTTTTCATCTAGTACTTGGTCTACTACATTTTTAATAAGCCAAGGAACTACCAAGTAGGCCGCAGCTGCGACGATCATGCAGAAGACTGCGAAAATCATGCGCTTATAATAAGGCTTTACAAAATATAAGAGCCTAGAATAACTATTCATTACATTTCTCCTTACCGAGGTTATATACCAGTTTCGCTACACGTTTGACGGCACCTGGTTCACCTAATTTATGATGTACTTCACGCAGTTCGCTACGCATGGATTCATTGCGTTCAACATCAGTTAGAATAGGTTCCACAAGAGATACAATAGCCTCAGGTGTTACTGCATCTTGTAATAATTCAGGAATTACTTCTTTGCCCGCCACAATATTCGGCAAGCCTACATGCGTCACATTGACGACCATCTTACCAATGCCATATGTAATGGGAGATACACGATACAATAAAATAGTTGGTAACTCCATCATAGCTGTTTCTAATGTAGCTGTACCTGATGCGGCTAGGCACACATCACAAATCTGCATTAAATCATACGTATGATCTTCTGTAATCGTCACCGGAACTTTATGAGCGTCGATGAAAGTTTCTAATTCACTACGATCGATAGTATGTGCGCGAGGCAAGAAAAATTGAATATCCTCATGGTTCGCCATCAATTGCTCGCCACTTTTTAACATCGTATCTAGCAAGGATAACACCTCTTGCTTACGACTACCTGGCATGAGCAATACTTTTTTAGCATCTTTACGAGCTCCAAAATATTCCTCAGCCGCTTCTTTACTCATCGTAGGATGTACGATATCCAATAGTGGATGACCTACAAAGTCTACATCGCATTTATACTTGCGATACGCTTCTGCTTCAAAAGGAAATATGGATGCCACCTTAGTGACATACTTACGAATTGTATTGCCACGGCTACTATGCCATGCCCAAATCGTAGGAGCAATATAATAAAGAACGGGAATTCCCAATTCATGAGCTACAGCTGCAAGTTTCATATTAAAACCAGGGTAATCTACACAGACGAGAATATCTGGTTTTTCCTTCATCATGACACGTTTTAAGTAGGTGCGAAGTTTAAAGAATTTCGGTAAGGATTTTACAATTTCTACAATCCCAATAACGCCTAAATTTTTAATATCATATACGATGCGAACACCAGCGCGTTCCATCAAGGTACCGCCCATGCCGAACATGTCAACCGAAGGATCTATTTCTTTCAATGCATTAGCAACACTGGCCGCATGAGTATCACCGGACGCTTCACCGGCAGAAAACATGACTTTCATTATGCATCCTTTCTGGAATCTACAAACTCTTGGTCAACAGCACAGATAACAATACCATGGCGGTTTGCCAAATCTAGTACATCTTGTTGTTGAACAAAAATAGTCTTTTCAGCCTCTACAGCAAGGACTTTACACCCACTATCAATCATAGACATTAATGTTTTTATCCCTACAGCAGGAACATCAAAACGAACATCTTGATTTGGCTTTTCCGTTTTAACGACAACCGCATCGCCACGCCCTAATTCACCGCCACGCAAAATGCACTTATCAGTGCCCTCAATAGCTTCAATAGCCATAGCCGCTTTGTGTTTTACAACTACTGTTTGACCAATATCAAGTCCGCCCATTTGCTTAGCTAGTTCAAAGCCAAAGCAAATATCTGCCCATTGTTCATCAGTAGGCTGTGTTTTTGAAAGCACACCCACCTTTGGCATAAATGGTTTAAGGTATACGGTTTGATCTAACACTTTAAAACCTTCTCGTTCGATTTCATCTACGATGGCAAGCATAATAGTATCATCTTTACGATTTTTAAGGCGTTTAAGAACACCTAACGTTTTTAGATCAGGGAATGTAAGACCTTTGAATAGAATTTCCTTAGTCACTTTACCTAACATAGTTAATTCTTCAACGCCTTCTTTTTGCAAGGTTTTAAAAATCTTACCTAATTTGGCAACACCAATATCATAGAAAGCATCGGCCTCAGCCTTTAAAGCCGGATCTACATCTGGAACTACACCGATAACCACTACCTCATGACCTAATACATGAGCGGCGCGCATGAATTCTACAGGCAAAACTCCAATGCCTGCAATCAATCCTACCTTTGCCAAGACTATACCTCCTAGATGACCTTGTGGTCTATTTATCAATGAGTGATTACAAATTTATAATAAATAATGCCTCAAAAAAGACATAATCATATACAATATATTGTACTATAAATGACTTCTTTTTACCATTAAAACACCATGTTTTATGCCCATTTCTTCAACATTTTAGCAGAATTATTTTATTCCCATTTTTACATTTTAAGAACGTAAAAAATATACAAATATTTTATCTAAATATTTTATGTTTATGAACTACTATAATTTTCATCTAATAAAAAATATAAAATTCGTAGTTCATAAAAAATAATATCTATGGATTACACATAGATTACATAAAAAGACCTCGTACGTTGTACGAGGTCTTTTAAATTAGTCGCGACGTGTACGCATAATACCACGATCGGCATTGCGTAAGAAACGTAATAAATTTTCAATTTCTACAGAAGAATCAAGTTGCATTTCCATTTCTTCAATAGCCTTAGATAAACTAAAGCCAGAACGATAAATAATACGGAATGCTTGTTTTAAATCTCGGCGTACTTCTTCTGAAATGCCTGCACGAGATAAGCCTACAGAGTTAAGGCCAATAACACGTGCCGGTTGACCATCAGCAATAACGTATGGTGGAATATCTTGAACCACCTTAGCCATGCCGCCAACCATAGCATTTCGGCCAATTTTAACAAATTGATGAATACCTGCAAGGCCACCAATAACAACACGATCTTCAACGATAGCGTGACCAGCTAACCCCGCACAGTTACTCATAATTACATTGTTGCCAACGATACAGTTATGAGCCACATGTGTGCATGCTTGAAGCAAGCAATTATTGCCTACACGTGTTTCTTCACCTTCTCCAGTAGCGCGACTAATAGTTACGAATTCACGGATAACCGTTTCATCCCCAATATTACAATAGCTTTTTTCGCCTTTAAATTTTAAATCTTGCGGTTCCAACCCAATAGATGCGTTAGGATAAATCTCGCAACGCTTACCAATGGTTGTCCAACCACCAATTACAACATGCGCACCGATTTGTGTGCCATCGCCAATCTCGACGTGTTCACCAATTACAGCGCCAGGACCTACGATTACATCTTTGCCCAATTTAGCATTTGGATGGACTATGGCTGTACTATGGATGTT
>CAKPXR010000007.1 GCA_934202215.1 uncultured Veillonella sp. | reverse complement strand
TAAAAGTCATATATAGTATATCACATTTGCTGTGTATATACAAATTCTACGCTTTCTTATGGGCTTTAACCAAACATCCCCACTTAGATTATTTCATATGAATATAAAATAACTAAAACAATAGCATAGTCACATTTTACAATTATTATTAGTCAACGCGTTCATTTAACCCTTTTAATATAGGACTCAAATGTTTACGTAGAACTGCAGTTAAATTATCTAAATTTTTAGCATCTAGGTGATGGTCTATTTCAGGATAGTTTTTATAACGAAGCTCTGCAAAGTATTCATCTCGCAACTCGTTATAATATAGCAATAATCCTGTACATTCATCCAGCTTACGATACTCACCGATAATAAAAGAACCATTAATCATCCGGATTGCATGAGCTGGATCAACATCACATACATAGCCTTCCAGTTCTTGAGGCATAACCTCGGAAAAATCCCATTCAGGAATGCCTCGACGACGATAGGTAAAGGTAAAGTTATTCTCTGGCTCTATTAACATATTAGTTAACCCTTTGACACAGCGATCTTGTAATCCTTGCCAGAAAGACTCTAAATCAGCACGTACAAAAGAAATATCAACAAAGGAAAACAGTGGCATTTCAATATGTACTGTATAGTCCTCTACCTCTTTATCATATAAGGCAGACCATCGCCACCCCAAATCATTTTGATAATGGAAAATGGGTACCTTTAATACCTCTTCACCGGCTGCGATACGCTCAAGTAGTGCCGTATAATCAGCTTCATTGGACGCCACTAAAGTAAAGCCCTCAATTTGCTGAGGCAACCATGAATAATCTAATGCTTTGCAAGCTTCAATAATCGTTTCCATATAATGCCTCGTACTTTTCTTGATACTGTAAGACAGCTTTTACATAGCTACGCGTTTCAGGAAATGGTATAGTATCAACCATTCCATTCCATTTATTCTCATTGAGCCAAGATTCAACATGACCACGTCCCGCATTGTACGCAGCTAACGCCTGCACCTCATCACCATTAAATTCCTTTAACAAATGACCTAAGTACCATGTACCTAACTCAATATTAGTTTCAGGTTCTTTTAACTGGCGATCTGTATAATTGCCATGTCCAACTTGTTGAGCTACCCAGCGTGCCGTATCAGGCATAAGTTGCATCAATCCAAGGGCGCCTGTTTCCGATTCGGCAGTATTCTTATATTTACTTTCAGCTAAGATAACACTAGCCACCAAGGAGGGTGGTACTTGTTCCTTTTCAGCTGCAGCCATCACTACATCTCTATAGTTAAAGGGGTACGCCACTTGACGCGCTATAGGATCATCTAAATGAGTAAAATAAAACCACCCAAGTACGACGCACGATAGCGCCGTTGCCGTTGCACGTTTCATATATCCCCCTTTCCTTACACAATCTTTATCCGATTTTAATATCGATACAATATACTAATCCACCAAATATTAGGTTACTATTATACTAAATTTTATGGGCTTATTATACCATTTAATAGTTATTTTTATATACCAATTTTAGTACACAATAAGCAATTATTTAGTTTCTTGTAAAACTGTCTCTATTCGCTCATTCCATATAGTATTCAACTGTACTGTTAAATCATGAGGAGTACCATTATTATCAATGATTACATCTGCATAGGCACGTTTATCATCAAGCCGCATTTGACTATTAATACGAGCAAGAGCATCCTCTCTCGTATATCCATTACGACTCATTAAACGTTCAATTTGAGTCCTTTCATTCACATATACGAGCCATACCTCATCCATCATGGTATACCATTCCCCTTCGATGAGTAATGGAATATCATAAATTAAAATTGGCGTATTTCCTTGTTCATATTGGGATGTCAACTCCATAATACGATTACTTATATGTATTTTTAAACAGCTATTTAATAATTGTCGTTTTTCTTCATCGTGAAAGACTATAGCACCAAGCGCTTCACGATTGAGTGTGCCATCATCATGTAAAACATTAGAACCAAAGGTATTCACAATAGCTTTTAAACCCTCAGTACTTGGCTCCACTACTTCGCGAGCTACAATATCAGCATCGATATAGGGTATTCTTTTGTCCTTAAAATAATTAAGAACTGTACTCTTTCCTGATGCAATACCACCAGTTAAGCCTATTTTAAACATATATACCTTCTAACACGTAATAAAATTAATTAAACTATTTTACCAATGCCCAGTTCTCAGCATGATGCACATCTACAATAAGAGGAACATATAACTCTACTACAGATTGCATTGTAGAACGCAATAATTCTTCAACTGCTTCTACTTCTTCATTTACAACTTCTAACACAAGTTCGTCATGTACTTGTAATAAAAGTCGAGATTTAAAGTTTCCTTCTTCTAACTTTTGTTCTACTTGATTCATAGCCAACTTAATGATATCTGCCGCCGTACCTTGAATTGGTGTATTCATCGCCGTACGTTCAGCAAAGGAACGACGGTTAAAGTTGCGGCTATTAATATCTGGCAATTCACGTTGACGGCCGAACATAGTGCGAACCTTACCAGTTTCATGAGCCTCCTGAACCATACGATCCATGTACTCTTTAACCTTAGGATAACGGCTAAAGTATAAATCAATATAGTTTTTAGCTTCAGCTCGTGTAATACCGAGGTCACGAGATAAACCAAAGTCAGAAATACCATAAATAATGCCAAAGTTAATAGCCTTTGCATGAGAACGTTCTTCACTCGTTACATCCTCTTGAGCTTTACCTAATACCTCTGCTGCAGTAAAGCGGTGAATATCCTTACCATCAACGAAAGCTTTAATTAACGCTTCATCGCCAGATAGATGCGCTAAAATGCGTAACTCAATTTGAGAATAATCAGCACTCACTAATGTGTCATACCCTGCACCTGGATAGAATAAAGCACGAATTTCACGGCCCTTTTCAGTACGAACCGGAATATTTTGTAAGTTAGGGTCAGAAGAACTGAGACGTCCTGTAGCCGTAACCATTTGATTAAACGTTGTATGAATACGATTAGTCTTATCATTAATAAGAACTGCCAAGCCTTCTAAGTAAGTAGAAACTAACTTAGCAACAGAACGGTAGGCCAAGATTTTTTCCACGATTGGGCTTTCATTACGCAACATATCAAGTACTTCAGCATCTGTAGAGTATCCAGTCTTAGTTTTCTTAATAACTGGTAGGTTCATCTTTTCGAATAATATAATACCTAGCTGTTTAGGAGAGTTAATATTGAAAGTTTCATCGGCCAAATCATAAATCTCTTGTTGTACTTGAGCTAATTCCTCTTTAAATCGAGCTGTCGTTTCAGCAAGTTTATTTGTATCAATATATATACCATTTTTCTCCATTACTACTAATGTATGAATCAATGGTAACTCAATAGTTTCATATAAAGACCATAACTCTTCACGTCGAGCAGATTCACAAGCTACATCATTCATAGCAAGTAAAGCTTTCACCATAGATACGCACTCTACATCTACACTGCCACTAGCAATGCTAGGCACAGAGAAACGTTCCGTTAAATATAGGTACCCGTAGTTAGTGCGCGTAGGATCTAACAAGTATGCTAGAAGAGACATATCATGGATACGTGCAGTGTTATCATTATTAAACAAAGAGATTTCAGCTGGTGACTCTTCACCTAATGCTTCTATTAATTCTTTTGTTTGAGTAGTAACAATAACCTTAGCCCCTTGTAATACTGCTAGAACAGCCTTTGTATCATTTGTTTTAACGATAGTATCACCATTAGAAAGATACGCAGTCTCGATAGTTCTAAATGGAGTTTTACCATCGAGTACAACATGTATTGCTACCGTTTTGTCTGCATAGAACTCAGTAGTTAGAGCCTTATCATCAGCTACATCGTCTAAAGAAATTTCCTCTTGTGGTGCAAAGAGAGAACCAAAATCACCAAAAGCTGCTTCTTCTCCGCCCATTACTTGTACAATTCTAGGTGTTAATTTAGTAAAACCGAGAGTTTCAAATAAAGGCTGTACCTCAGAGGTATGGAAATTTTGTACGAAATCTTCTACCTTGTAAGATAAGTCCATATCCGTTTTGATGGTAGCTAACTCACGAGATAAAAATGCTAAATCTTTATTTTCAACGAGTCGCTCTTTTAATTTCTTACCAGAAATATCTTCAATATGGTCATATACAGACTCAAGATTACCGTATTCTGTAATCAATTTAAGAGCCGTCTTTTCACCTACACCTGGTACACCTGGTATATTATCGGAAGAATCCCCCATAAGAGCTTTCATTTCAATAACCTTATCAGGGCCATAACCATAGAGTTCCTCCATGTTATCAAGAGTAACCTCTAACATGTCAGAAATGCCTTTTTTAGTTAGGAATACATGACTATGCTCTGTTACGAGTTGAAGGTTGTCGCGGTCACCAGTAATAATTTGAACATCCATCTCTGGTGTACCAAATTTCTTACTCAAGGATCCGAGGATATCATCCCCTTCAAACCCTTCTTCTTCGATAACACAAATACCCAACGCTTTTAATACATCTTGAATAAGGCTAAATTGAGGTCTTAAATCCTCTGGTGCATCTGGACGATTACCTTTATATTCGCTATACATTTCTGTACGGAATGTCTGACGACCTTTATCAAAGGCTACTGCAATGTAATCCGGATTGATTTCTTCGTACAATTTAATGAGCATTGTTAAAAAACCGTACACAGCATTCGTTGGAGTACCTAAAGCGGACTTCAACGGTGGTAATGCAAAGAATGCACGAAATAACAAACTACTACCATCTATAATCATTAATTTTTTCATAATACACCTCGCATAATTCTATTCTTTATTATAACATAAGGGACTAACTAACTTATAAAATTAATAGAATAATCTAATTACGTCACTAGCAGATATATTAATAATCTTTATTTGATAAAATCAGTTTCTGTGATATAGTTAATAATAGTAGAAGATGTTTTATTCTTTATACCAATAGGGAAAATATTGGGCTGAAAAGTCCTTGCGTATCAATATGTGGTATGATATAATCATTCAGGTATAAGAAACGATTTTTAAGGAGGTGACTCAATTGCCAAACATTAAATCCAGTATTAGAAGCGTAAAAACGGATGCTGAACGTCGTGCGAAAAACGCCGCTGTAAAATCTCAAATCCGTACAGCAGCTCGTAAAACCGTTGAAGCTGTTCAAGCAGGCGCAGTAGAAGAAGCAAAACAAGCACTTGTTCATGCTACTAGCGTAATTGATAAAGCAGCCTCCAAAGGTGTACTTCATAAAAACACTGCAGCTCGCAAAAAATCCAACCTTGCAGCTAAAGTAAACGCTTTATAATTTTAAAAGCAAGTAAGACAGTCTCTCGGATATCCGTTGAGACTGTTTTTTTATGCCCTTTTTCCTATTTTTCAATAATAATCTTTTCGTTTTTTATACAGTTATATTTTATTATGCCCTATGGGCAGATTAGAGGACTATTACTATGAGAACACTATTATTAATGCGTGGTGCTCCTGCTAGTGGTAAGTCTCAGTGGATTCGTGACAACAATCTTGAGGCTTACACCTTAGAAGCCGATCATTTCCGTATGCTATTACGCAGCCCTTCTCTTGGTGAAGACGGCTGGTATATTTCACAAGAGGATAATGGTCCGGCTTGGGAGCTCCTCCTAGATTGCTTAGAAAAACGAATGAGCAATGGCGACTTTGTCGTTTTAGATGCTACCCACACTACATCTAAAGCTGTTAATGCATATAAAGATCTGCTTAACAAATATAAATATACTGTATATTACTACGAACCAGATACATCTTTAGAGGAATGCTTGGCTCGTAATGCAGAACGTACAGATTACAAACGAGTACCAGAGCAAGTCATTCACCGTATGCACAAGATAATTAAAACAACACCATTACCAAAGTTTTGTAGAAAAATCAATTCTATCGATGAAATCAACAATTACTTTACCGTAGATTTGACGAATCGATATGAACGAGTTCGTATTATTGGTGATATTCACGGGTGCTACACGGCATTACAACAAGCTATCACACCTTGGGATGAAAAAACACTTTACATCTTTTGTGGTGACTATTTGGAGCGCGGTATTGAAAATAAAGAAATGATGTACGAAATGATGCGTCTTAGTACATTGCCTAATACGATTATGTTAGAAGGTAATCATGAACAACATATCGCAAACTTTGCTTTCAATACAAATTTAGATCGTTCAAAACGATTTATAAAAGAAGTTGTAGTACCTATTGTAAAAGATATGACTAAAAAAGAAGTGGAATCTCTTCAACGAGAATTACGCCTCTTTTATAAATCACTTCGTCAATGCTACCCTTTCATTTTTCATGGCAAAAAATATTTAGTTTCCCATGGTGGTCTCTCCTATGTACCTAACATGACCTTTATATCTACCTCTACCTTTATTAATGGGTTTGGAGCTTACGAAACAGATATTGCTAAAATATATGATACTAATTACGAAAAAGGATTGTGTCAGGACTTAATTCAGATTCATGGTCATCGTGGCGTTCCAGATGGTACATATTCCTTCTGTTTAGAAGGAGAAGTAGAATTTGGTGGAGAACTTAAATACATTGATATTACTGCAGATACTTTTACTAAAAATGGTATAAAAAATGATATCTACAATAAAGATTATATGCGTCATGAATATCTAAATATGACACAGCATGTCATATTCACACAAAATGAAGATATAAATATCATAGGTAATTCTAAATTAGTAAAAGTAAAAAAATGCTCCCCTAACCTATATTCGTTGAACTTTACCTCACGTGCATTCCACAAACGATTATGGAATGAAAGCACAGTACAAGCTCGAGGATTATTTGTAGATCGATTAACAGGAGATGTGAAACTACGTAGTTATAATAAATTCTTTAATCTCAATGAGCGGCCAGAAACAGAGTTAAATAATTTGGCGAACACACTCTCCTTCCCCATTGAAATTCGAACTAAAGAAAATGGATACCTTGCTATCCTTGGTGTTATCAAAGATGAACTAGTTTTTGCATCTAAATCTACTACAGAAGGTATGCATGTAGATTTGTTTAAAGATTTATTCCAAAAATTACCTGAAGCCTTACAAGAAGAAATTAAAGAACTATTACAGCGTAATAACTGCTCTATGATGTTTGAAGTTATCAGCCAAGAGGATACTCATATAATTAAGTATGACCAAGATCATCTGTATGTGCTTGATATGATTCAAAATACCTTAGATGTAAATGGCAAGCATATTGATGTATCTTTCTCTAGAGAAAGGTTAGCAGAACTAGATTCCATCCTTAAAAAGTATGACACTCAATTAATATCTATCGTAAAAACAATTAAACAAGTTAATACTATGGATGAACTAGAGAATATCATTAACGAAGAACTTAAATCATACCATGAATCTGAAGGCTTTGTACTAGTCGATAGCAATGGCTTTATGACAAAATTTAAGGGTCCTTATTACAATACTTGGAAGTACAGACGAAATCAAATTCTAGAACCATATCAACAAAACGGCAAGATTCCTTATGAAAAATGTAAAAACAAAGATGATAAAAAATTTGCAGATTTCTTAAGTACCCTAGAATATAATACAGTTTGTCACTCCACCTTACTTCATATTAAAGAAATAATGGAGCGTAAAGGCTTACTATAATTAAATAAGAAATATACTTCTATAAAGTAAAAAACGACCAACTTATGATGTACATAAGTTGGTCGTTTTTTATGATGTAACTAACTATTTTAAAGATACTACCAGTTAAAAATAAATATTTTTAACTGGTAGTATCTTCATATATAACATATTATCTATGTTATTTTGAAATTATGTTATCGTCGTATATAAATAGTAATCTAGTATTCTAAACCTCAATATACAAAAATATATGAGAAAGTTATTTACTAAGTTTCTCTAAAAACGATGTGCCAATACCCCATTGTTTTAGTTCAAAGTTTTCCAATATGGTTTCACCAATGTCGGCAAAGCTTTTTCTATCCCCAAGATTTACAGGCCCATTCATTCGCGGACTATAACCAAGAATAGGTACTAATTCACGGGTATGATCTGTTCCCTTCCAGGTTGGATCATTACCATGGTCCGCAGTAATAAGCAATAAATCGTCATCATTGAGCATTGGTATTAGCCCACCAAGTTGGTAATCAAAGTCTTCAATAGCTCGTTTATAGCCCTCCACATTCCTACGATGACCATAAAGGCTATCAAATTCAACAAGATTAACCATCATTAATCCTCGCTCAAAAGTGGAGCCTAGTAAGTATGGAACCATATTCATCCCATGAGCATTAGATTTGGTAGGATAACTTTCATCCCAACCAACATGAGCGTAAATATCACCTATTTTACCGACTGCTACCGTTGGCACACCTGCATCTTGCAACTCTTGTTGTACCATTTTTTTCTCTGGCATGCGACTATAGTCATGACGGTTAGATGTGCGTACAAAACTACCAAGTTCACCTACAAATGGACGTGCTATGATACGGCCCACATAATAGTCACCAATACATACCTTATCACGGGTAATTTGGCATATACGATATAACTCATCTAAAGGAATCACATCCTCATGGGCCGCAATTTGAAATACTGAATCGGCTGATGTATATACAATAGGTTTTCCTGTTTTAATATGTTCGGCACCTAGGCGTTCAATAATTTCTGTACCAGATGCAACTTCATTACCTAAATATCCATATCCAGTTTCCTTTGTGAAAGTATCCATTAATTCTTTTGGAAAACCTTCGTAAAAGGTTGGGAATGGAACGGTAACAGGATGACACATCATCTCCCAATGACCACTAGTCGTATCTTTACCAGTACTAAGCTCAGCCATACGCCCAAAAGCACCGTTAATGCTTTCACCGGTGTCTGCAATATCGGCAATATGTCCTAGTCCTAACGATTTCAAATTTGGGCAATGAATTTTACCTGCTGTTGATTCAATATGACCTAATGTATTAGAGCCTTCATCACCAAATTTCACAGCATCTGCAGCATGACCAATACCAACAGAGTCCATAACTAATAGGATAATTCGTTTAAACATATATCCTCCTATTACGTAATATTATTTGAGGTACGGCATTGCAAGCATAATCGCTGCCAAAGATTTGCTATCCTTAATTTGCTCAGCCTTAATAGCCTCTAATAATTCAGGTAAAGTAAAATACTCAAGTTCTACATATTCATCTGGATCCCAATTAGTTTCGCCCATAGTAAGATCTTTTGCTAAATATAAGTGTAGTACTTCATTACAGAAACCTGGGCTTGTTGCAATAGTGCCCAATGGAATCCATTGGTTGGCACGATACCCTGTTTCCTCTGCTAACTCACGTTTAGCACAGTTTAGAGGCTCTTCATTAGGATCAAGTTTTCCTGCAGGAATTTCAAGTAAAGGCTGTTGCAAAGCATAACGGAATTGACGTTCCATAACAATTTTATTATCTTCCGTAACAACTACAATAGCTGTTGCACCAGGATGATGAACTACTTCACGCCACGCTTCATTACCATTTACATCGGCTATATCATAAGTAACTTTAATTAGTTTACCATCAAATTTCATTTCGCTAGATTTTTGTATTTCTTTGCTAATTGCCATAATAGCCTCCTTATTATTTATACATATTATAATACCACAGGAGCCTTAAATATGTATCATTCAACAATTAGAAATTTATTATTTAAAATCAAAAACCGCCCAACATAAGTTGAGCGGCTTTCATCATTCTATTCAGAATTGTATGTATTTTACATTGTCCCAGTACTACCAATACCACCTGTACGTACACCAGTTGCATCATCATCATTAGTGATTAGGTATTTAGAGAAAATACCTTGCGCAACGCGTTCGCCTTTTTCAAGGGTAACTGTTTCATTACCAAAGTTTAAGAGGGCAATCATGATATGACCTTCGTTGTCCTCGTTATTGTAGTAATCGCTATCGATGATACCTGTACTATTCACAAGTGCAAGATGACGTTTAATAGCCATGCTAGAACGGATATGGATAGCAAGGTATTCGTCGTATGCCATGAAAGCTTTAAGACCTGTTGGCACGAGTACTACTTGACCTGGTTCTAATGTAACAGCTTCAGCACATTCAATATCATAGCCTGCACTTTCTGTTGTTTTACGTGTTGGTAAATTGATATCTTGTTCTTCAAAAGCAGAAACTACTTCAAAGCCACGAATATCCATGTAACACCTCTTATTTTAAACAATCCTTACGGGACAAGTTAATACGGCCTTGTTTATCAATTTCGATAACTTTTACCATAATCTCATCGCCTACATTTACTACATCTTCTACATTTTCAACGCGTTCTTTTGCAAGCTTGGAAATATGTACAAGACCTTCTTTACCTGGTAATACCTCTACGAAAGCACCAAATGCCATCAAACGAGTAACTTTACCTAAGTATACTTCACCTACTTCAACTTCTTTAGTAAGGTTTTCGATGATTTGTTGAGCTTTAGCAGCACCGTCTTGATCTACAGAAGCAATGAATACTGTACCATCATCTTCGATGTCAATTTTAGCGCCTGTTTCATCGATGATACCACGAATTACTTTACCGCCAGAACCGATTACATCACGGATTTTATCCGGATCAATTTTCATTGTAATAATACGTGGAGCGTATTGAGACATTTGTTGACGTGGTTCAGCAATTGTATCAAGCATGATACCCATAATATGCATACGGCCTTTATGAGCTTGTTCTAATGCTTCATGAAGAATTTCACGGGACAAGCCGGAAATCTTGATATCCATTTGAATGGCAGTTACACCCTTAGCTGTACCAGCTACTTTAAAGTCCATATCGCCAAGAGCATCTTCCATACCTTGGATATCTGTTAAGATTGTGTAGTGTTCACCTTGTGTTACAAGCCCCATTGCAATACCAGCTACAGGAGCTTTAATAGGCACACCAGCATCCATCAAAGATAATGTGGAACCACATACGGACGCCATAGAGCTAGAACCATTAGATTCCAATACTTCAGATACTAAGCGCAATGCATATGGGAATTCTTCTTCGCTAGGAATTACAGGTACCAATGCGCGTTCAGCCAAAGCACCATGACCAATTTCACGACGGCCAGGACCGCGAGAGGAACGAGTTTCGCCTACGGAGAAGGATGGGAAATTATAATGATGAATATAGCGTTTTTCTGTTTCTAAACCAATGCCATCGATAGTTTGTTTTTCAGACAATGGAGCTACTGTTGCAACATTCAATACTTGAGTTTGACCACGTGTGAATAGACCAGAACCATGTGTACGAGGCAACACACCTGTACGGCAAGAGATTGGGCGAACTTCATCAAGTTTACGACCGTCTGGACGAATTTTTTCAACAGTGATCATATGACGCACGATTTCCTTTGTCATTGCGTCAAATGCTTTATTTACATCCGCCAAGTTATCTGGGTAGATTTCTTCAAAGTGAGCTAATACATCGGCACGTACTTCGTTTTCTTGTGCATCACGTTGTTGTTTATCTGCACAACGTACTGCTGCATCAAGTTTATCATGACCATAAGCACGAACTGCATCAGCGATTTCAGCAGGCACGTCTTTACTTTCAAATACGCGTTTTTCCTTACCTACTTTAGCTTTCATATCTTCTTGGAAAGCTACGATTTTTTTGATTTCTTCATGAGCTGCCATGATAACTTCAAGAATAGTTTCTTCCGGAACCTCTTGAGCACCACCTTCAACCATGAGGATAGCATCTTTAGTACCAGCTACAACGATATTAAGATCTGTTGATTCCAATTGTTCTTTTGTTGGATTAACAACAAATTCACCATTAATACGGCCCATGCGAACGCCTGCGATAGGACCATTCCAAGGAATATCAGAAATAGACAATGCTGCAGATGCACCAATCATACCACAGATTGCAGGATCACAATCTTGATCAACAGACATAACTGTTGCTACTACATGTACTTCATTACGTACACCTTTATCGAATAATGGACGAATAGGACGGTCAATTAAACGGCTATTCAAAATCGCAGATTCAGGTGGACGTGCTTCACGTTTAATAAAGCCACCTGGTAAACGACCAACAGCATACATTTTTTCTTCATAGTCTACTGTAAGTGGGAAGAAATCGATATCCTTCGCCTCTTTAGAACCTGTAGCGGTAACGAGTACACGAGTATCGCCATAACCAATCATTACGGCACCGCCAGCTTGTTTTGCAAGTTCCCCAGTCTCGATCGTAAGCGTACGACCAGCTAGGTCCATTTGGAATTGTTCCATTCCTATTCCTCCTAAAAATCTTCTTATATGTATACCTTTTTATTATATATCATCAGTAAAAAATAAGCTAATTATTATAGCAAATAGCACACAAAAAAAGCCGTCCTATGGGACGGCTAATTTTATTATTTACGAAGACCAAGACGTTCGATAAGGGAACGGTAACGTTCGATATCTTTACGACGAAGGTAGTCAAGCATGTTACGGCGTTGACCAACCAATTTCAACAAACCACGACGGGAATGATGGTCTTTTTTGTGTTCTTTCAAGTGATCTGTTAAGTATTGGATGCGGCTTGTCAAAATCGCAACTTGTACTTCTGGAGAACCAGTGTCACCTTCATGAGTAGCGTATTCTTTAATTACTGCTAATTTAGCTTCTGTAGTTAACATTAATGTTACCTCCTAAAAAATAAATAATCCCGATAAGCTTAAGTAACCGTTGGAGATTCGAATACTTCGCTTACGATATGTCTTACGACCTTATTTAGTATACAGTATGTTCCTTAACTTGTAAAGATATGTCATAAATAAAAGAGGGCCATAGCCCTCTTCTATTATTTTGCACCAAGCACCATGCGGTCACTCAATGCATTTTCTCCAGCTACTTCGAATTTTTGTAATAAGTCAGCAACTGTTAATTTTTTCTTTTCTTCCCCTTTTACATCATAGATAATGCGACCAGCATCCATCATGATGAGTCGATTACCAAAGCGCAATGCATCACGCATATTATGAGTAATCATAAGAGTTGTTAAGTTATGTTCTGCTACAAGTTTATCCGTCAATTGCAAAACATTTTCTGCAGTCTTAGGATCAAGAGCCGCCGTATGTTCGTCAAGTAATAAAAGATCAGGACGAAGCATAGTAGCCATCAACAGTGTGATGGATTGACGTTGACCACCAGATAATAAGCCCATACGAGCAGATAAACGATCTTCAAGACCTAAACCTAATAATGCAAGGCGTTCTTTAAAGAATGCTTGTTCACTATCTTTGAAAGCCCATTTAAGGCCTAAGTTTTTACCACGGCGCATAGCAAGGATTAAGTTTTCCTCAATTTGCATGTTACCCGCAGTCCCCACCATAGGGTCTTGGAATACACGGCCAATGTATTTAGCACGTTTGTATTCTGGCATTTTTGTGACATCAATATTATTGATTGTGATGGACCCTTCATCAACGGGGAACACACCAGCGATGGAATTTAATAATGTACTTTTACCAGCACCATTACCGCCGATTACAGTACAAAAATCACCTTCTTCTAAATGAAGATCAATCCCTTGAAGCGCGGTTTTTTCATTGATTGTGCCTTTAAAGAAGGTTTTTACCATATTTTTTACTTCTAACATAGTGACCTCCTTAGCGAGCCAACCATTTTGCTTTCAATGTAGGCAAAGAAAGCGCAATGGCAACAAGAATAGCAGTGAATAATTTCAAATCGTTTGGTGGCATACCCATATAGAGCACAGCGGCGATAACGATACGATATACGATAGAACCAAGTACTACAGCAATAAGGCTTTGTACAAAGGATTTTGTACCAAATACAACCTCACCAATGATTACGGAAGCCAAGCCGATTACGATAGTACCAATCCCCATACCTACGTCAGCAAAGCCTTGGAATTGACCAATCAAAGCACCAGACATACCAACAAAACCATTGGAAATCAAAAGGCCAAGAACAATCATGTTATCCGTATTTACACCTTGAGCACGAATCATTTGAGGGTTAACACCTGTTGCACGTAATGCTGTACCGATTTCAGTACCAAAGAACCAAAATAACAATAAGCATACTACAACAGCAACAATAACCCCTACAATAGCCGCAGACCACATATTTGGTGTGTGGAATACGCTACCGAGAATTGTATAAATTGTATCCATACGAAGCAAGGATACGTTAGCTTTCCCCATAATATGAAGATTAATGGAGTATAAAGCAATCATTGTTAAGATACCAGCAAGCAATGCAGGAATCTTTAATTTTGTATGAATCCAACCTGTTACAGCACCTGCGGCCATACCGCCAACACCAGCAATCAAGATAGAAATGATTGGGTTCATGCCACTAGTAATTAAAATTGCGGAAATGGCTGCCCCCATTGGGAACGTACCTTCTACAGTTAAGTCAGCCACATCTAATACGCGGAAGGTGATGAATACACCCACCGCTAACAAAGACCATAAAAGGCCTGTTGTTATGGTGCCTACCACTAAATCTAACATTAAAATCTCCTCTATTGTTTCATATCTTTACGAAGTGCTTCAGGAATTGTAATACCAAGTTTTTTTGCACGTTCTTCATTAACAGTTAACTTAATATCTTTTTGTGTTTCAATAGCTAAATCAGAAATTTTAGCTTCACCAGATAGAATCTTAGCTGCCATTAAACCAGTTTGATAACCTAATTTATAATAGTCAACAGAATATGTTGCCACACCACCAGTCATTGTCATCCCTTCATCAGCAGCAAATACTGGAATTTTAGCAGCATCAGTAATTTGAGCTAAGTTAGCCATAGCAGATGCCAATACATTATCAGTTGGTGTATAAATAGCTTGTACATCTTGGTTTACAAGATTTGTAGCCGCTTGTTGGATATCATTTACGTTAGAAACAGTTGCTTCTACAACAGTGATACCTTTAGTAGCTGCATAAGCTTTCATTTTTTCAACTTGTAGTTGGGAATTGATTTCAGAAGATGTGTAAATTGCACCAATACGTTTTACATTTGGTACTAATGCAATAATAAGATCAACCTCTTTTTCTACAGGTGTCATATCAGATGTACCAGATACATTACCACCTGGATGTTCATTAGATTGAACAAGTTTTGCTGTTACGTAGTCAGTAATAGCAGTACCCATAATTGGAATATCATGAGATGCATTAGCCATCGTTTGTGCTGCAGGAGTTGCAATTGCTAATACTAAATCCTTTTTATCAGATACAAAGCGTTGAGCAATACTATTTAAATTAGATTGATCCGCTTGTGCATTTTGTTGATCTAGTTTAATATTTTCACCATCTTTATAACCTTTAGAGGCAAGACCTTCAACAAAGCCTTTATTAGCAGCATCAAGAGATGGATGTTCTACCAATTGAATAACGCCAATTTTCTTTTGTTCATTAGTTGCTGTATTGGAACCACAACCAGCTACCATTGTCATAATAGAAATAGCACTAAGTGCTACTACAATACCTTTTTTCCAGTTCATATGTAACTCCTTACCAGTTTTTTATTAAATCATAGTTGCTTTGTTCATCAATTCTTCTGGTAATGTGATGCCCAATTTTTGTAATTTATCTTTATTAACAACTAATTTAAATTCTTTTTGCATTTCAATAGGCATATCCTCGATTTTAGCTTCACCAGTTAAAATTTTAGCTGCCATTAAACCTGTTTGGTATCCAAGTTTGTAATAATCTACAGACAAAGACATTACGGCACCACCTTTTACATGGTTATCTTCACCGCCAAATACAGGAATTTTTGCTGGGTCGGTAATTGCTACAAGATTACTCATAGCAGAAGCTACTACATTATCTGTTGGTACATAAATCGCATCTACACGTTGAGAAACAAGATTTTGTGCTGCTTGTTGAATATCATTTACGTTAGAAACAGTAACCTCTTCAACCTTAACACCTTTTGTTGCTGCATAAGCTTTCATTTTCTCAACTTGAATTTGAGAATTTACTTCACTAGAACTATAAATAGTGCCAATTGTTTTTGCATTAGGCAATACTTGTAAAATTAAATCCACTTGTTGTTCTACAGGGTTCATATCAGACGTACCAGATACATTACCGCCTGGATGTTCATTAGATTTAACAAGTTTAGCTGCTTCGTAATCGGTGATTGCAGTACCCAAGATTGGAATATCATGAGTTGCATTCGCCATAGATTGAGCCGCAGGCGTTGCAATTGCTAGAATTAAGGTTTTACGATCAGATACAAAGCGCTGAGCAATACTATTCAAATTAGATTGATCAGCTTGAGCATTTTGTTGATCAAAAGTAATTTTATCAGCTAAACCTTTTTCTTTAAGAGCCTCAACAAAACCTTTATTTGCCGCATCTAGTGCAGGATGTTCTACAAGTTGTACTACGCCAACCTTGTATTCACCATTTGATGTTGTTCCGTTTGTGCCACAACCCGCAAAAGCCATTAGAGCTGCCGCCGTTAGCGCTAGGGCAATACTTTTTTTCAAATTCATGGGGATTTCCTTCCTATATGCAAAATAATAATACTTTTATTATAAACAAATTTATCCACTACATCAATGTAGCAGAGTAAAGTATTTTATAATTTACTATATTTAAAACACAGTAAGATTAGAAATCCTATTATGTATCTAAAGATGCTAACATATCTATCGTTAAATCATTAGCGGCTAAGATGTACTCTTTGAGAGTCCCTTTATCAAGTGCTACCTTCATAACAGGTACTTCAAATGGATCTAGAATAACACACATTAATATTTCACCTGTTACATAATAACCAACTACAGCTTCCCCTTCTTCAGGATCTAAGGTTTCCCGTTTTACCGTTACACAGTAAGGCTTCATTACCTGTATGGCAGCTTCAGCTACCTCTTCACGATTAGCAATATACTCGTCTACCTTTGTCTCGGGAATATCAAATATATCGACTTTAACAGTCTTAACCTCTGTGGTCTCTCCTTTTGCAGCCTCTATAGCTGCACCCAATTCTGTCTGATTCATATATACCTCACATAGAATGGACTTTCACTATTAGTGAAAGCCCCATTAATTTAGATTGTTTCATCAGCTGCATTTAAGAATGCAACGTAGCATTGTTTAGCCTCATAAATATCCGCCTTAGATGTAATCTCCCATGGAGCATGCATACTAAGTACAGCCACACCACAGTCGATAACATTCATACCATATAAGGCCATGATATATGCAATGGTACCACCACCACCAAGGTCAACTTTACCAAGTTCAGCTGTTTGATATGTTACATTGTTAGCTTCCATAACACGACGAATAAAACCCATATATTCAGCATTGGCATCATTAGAACCAGATTTTCCTCGAGAACCTGTAAATTTATTAAATACAACCCCCATACCTAGGTAAGATGCATTTTTCTTTTCGAACGCAGATGCATATAATGGGTCATATCCAGCACTAACATCTGAAGATAACATACGAGAGTTTTCCAATGTACGTCGAACACTTACAGAATTAGGTTTGCCCATGAGTGTTAGAATTTCAGCTACTGCGTTTTCAAAGAAACGAGATTGCATACCAGTAGCTCCCACAGAACCAATTTCCTCTTTATCTACAAGCAAACAACACGTAGTACGTTTTACATTATCTACTTCAAGCATAGCTACCAAAGATGTGTACGCACATACGCGATCATCTTGACCATAAGCCATAACCATGGAACGGTCAAAGCCCATATCACGAGCCTTGCCTGCTGGTACTATTTCAAGCTCTGCAGATAATAAATCACGTTCTACGAAACCATATTCTTTTTCAAGAAGACTATTAATAAATTTAGTAACGCCTTCTTTGTCTTCATCTTTTACAGGACGACTGCCGATAAGTAAATCAAGGGCTTCCCCTTCAATTACCTTTGCAGCATTTTTTTGCATTTGTTCTTGTCCCAAATGAGGTAACAGATCTGTAATGCAAAATACAGGGTCATTTTCCTTATCGCCAATATTAATGTTGATACGAGTACCATCTGTTTTTACTACAACGCCATGAATAGCAAGGGGCATAGCAACCCAATGGTATTTTTTAATGCCCCCATAGTAATGAGTATCCCAAAATACGAGATTACTATCCTCATATTGTGGATTTTGCTTAACATCGATACGTGGCGAGTCGATATGAGCACCTAAGATATTCATACCTAACTCAATATCATCAATACCAATATTAAACAAAGCAATAGATTTATCCATATGTGTGTAATAAATCTTGTCACCCACTTTGATTGGTGTATTAGACTTAATAATATCTTTTAAGTTTACATATCCTTTTGCTTCTGCAAATTCAACGGCTTGTACAACGCATTCACGTTCTGTTTTACCATTATCTAAAAATTGGCGATATGTATCACTTAAGGCATATACCTTTTCCATTGTGGCATCATCATAATTATGCCAAGCATATTTACGTTCCATAATCTATCCTTTCTATAAGCTCATAGTCAAACTATTTCAGATCTATCACTATGAACTTGCATTAACAAAATTATTTTTGGCGGTCCTTTTCAAGTTCCGCCTTGCGAAATTCTAAATATTTTCGCTCTTTTTCTCGATTGATTTCAGACTTCTGAATATATAGAGAACGAATTTCGTCCGTACAATGGGTTAATACCTTTGTAACGTAGAATTTGGTACTACCGGACTTAATCGTATATTTTCCAACTTTAAGTTGCACTGCAAAATCGCCATGTTTCGGGCAAATGCCGATAGCGAGATGCTTATCCCCTTGCAAGCGTTCTGGCCTAGTCATTTCTAACCGTGTCTGACAATATGGACAGAACGATAATCGAACACGTCTATCATGAACGATACGTTTCTTCTCAGGAAAATTTTCATACATAAAAAATGTCAAAATCGGTGGATATAAGAAAGGATTACTGCTTTCCTTTCGAATTTGATCATAATGTAAGATACCTTGTGGTATATCTAACTTTTGACATATATGTGCCGTAAATACAGAGTCATGTAGTGCATTATGAGCTGATAAATGCTCCGTTGATATATTGAGGTCCTCCATGGCATGAGCTACAGAATACTGTTGACTCGTACCATACCGTTGATAGGCATAGATCATCTGTGCATCAACCCATTGATCATAGGATAACGCTTTCATCCTATGAAGCATCAAGTTTTCACGCAATATGAGTATGTCATCAGATCCCCAAGATAACAGTATATACTCATCACCACACCAATTTTGAAAGTACTGCATAACAGTCTTAAATGGTACACCATGATCGAGTTCTCGAGATGTAATACCTGTCAATTCACGGATATGTTTGTGCATCCGTGGCAGATATTGTGGTTTTACGAACATTGTAAAATGATCTACAATGTCCATCCGTTCATTCAGTTTTACCGCTCCGATTTGAATGATTTCCCCTGTTAACGGCATTTTGGTACGCTTCATAAAGCTAATGTCATTACTATAGGGTTGATTCCACTCTAAATCAAATACAATATAATTCATATGTTTATTTCGATTCTGAAAGCAATGTTTCCGCTGCTTTAATAACCTGTTCTTCAGAAATTACGGACAAGCCTTTATAATTTCCTTCTTTAATAATTTGTTTCATACTTTTACCAATCTCGTATGAATCCATCGTTTCAAGAACGATAGCATGCGCTTGATATGGACCATAAAAGAATGGATTAGATGGTCCGTAAAGTGCCACGATTGGCACATGTTGACTAATCGCTACATGCATTGGACCCGAGTCATTCGTAATTAATAAGTCACAACGGCTCATGGCTGCAGCTAAAGGACCTAATTGGAATTTACCGGTCGCCACAATTGGTTTAGTTTCCATGTGTTCCACTACAGGCTGTACCATTTCAAGATCCATAGGACCACCAAAGAATACCGTCTTATACCCTAAATGACCAAAGTGATCTGCTACATGAGCAAATCGTTCAGCAGGCCAACGCTTCTCAGGAACAGCACTACCAATGTTAAACCCAATGAGCTTATCACTATCTGTTAAACCTTGGCTAGCATAAAACTCTTGAGCCTCACGACGCCATGCTTCACTGGTTTCAATGTGTAATCCAGAATTAGAAATATCGGTTACCCCTAATTGCTCTAGTACATTGATGTACATATCTGCAGCATGACGAGTTTTACGATCTAAGCGCGTATACTTTGTCATAAATGGTCTAAATAGAAAATGGCTCATCCCCGTTGTAACAGGAGCATGAATTTTCCATGCCAAATATGATGTGCGCTCATTAGGATGCAAATTAATAACGATATCAGGTTTTCCCTTTTTATTAATCTCACGAGCAATCTCATTAAGTCCGGAAATACTATTATGACGCCCTTTTTTATCAACTACAATGAGTTCATCAATATTTGGATTATATTGCATTACTTGTTGTAATTTTTCATCTATTACATACGTAATATGACTATGTGGAGCAGCTTTTCGAAGCACTTCTAAAAAAGGAGTTGTTAATATAACATCTCCCAAATGCATAAGAAAGGTGACCACAATGCGTTTATAATCGAGTTCCATTACAGTTCCTTTCCAAGTACTTGTTCATATACTGACCATACTGCATCCACTGGAATTTGAGCCATACAATCTGGATCATCTACCAGAGGCTGCTCAGGCGTAGCCTTTGAAGTAGGTGAAATAATAAGATGTACATGACTGCCTCCGTATGGACCAGTTCGTTTTGGAGATGTAGTTCCAAATAATGCAATCAAAGGGCGCTTAAGAGCATTTGCAATATGCAAAGGACCCGTATCAGCACTGATAAAAATTTCACAATGTCGAATCAACTCAATCAATTCTGGCATCGATGTAGATCCTACTAAATTGACGAGATTCTTATTTTTTACATAGTTCTCTATGAAAGCTCCTTTTTCTGCATCATCAGGAGCACCAGCAATAACAACTTTTTTACCAGATGCACATAAACGGATACATAGCTCTCCAAAATTAAGGAGAGGCCATTCCTTAATAATCCAGCGAGCACCAGGTACAACAACTATATAATCTTCGTCAACACCATGACATGCTAACTTCTCTTTTACGGACTTCTCAGCATCTACGTAGGCAGGCATAGGAAATTCTATACTATCTACCTCACCACCGAGCTCTCGAACAGTATCTAAATAGCGTTCAATGACATGCTCGTATTTATGCTCACCTACTAGTGCTTTATTGACTAAATTACTACCTTCCCGAAGCTCCCAGTAACCATATTTCTCAGGAGCCCCAGATAGTAAAGATACAATGGCGCTCTTTGCAATACATTGTAAGTCTAATGTCATATCAAAGTGACGACTGTGTAACTCCTTACGTAATTGCCATAGATAGGCAGGCTTTTTAAGTTGTTTCTTGTCGATAATGATTACATCATCTACCCATGGTGTACCAGGCAGGAGGCTAGCAAATTGTTCATGAATAGCCCATGTAATATGCGCATTAGGCCAATTTTTACGCACTGCATACAAGGTAGGTAATGCATGAATCACATCACCTAAGGAACTCATCTTTATGATGAGTATATTCTTGTAGTCTTTCATATAGCCTCCCAAATACAACATCACAACTAAACAACCTTATATCACCTTAAGCCAGACTCAAGTTAAAGGTAAAACAATGTAACGATAATAATTAACTAAATAATAGTCTTAATAAAATCCAATAGGTTTGTACCAGTGAATAAATAGCCTTTTACACCAGCAGCTTCTGCTGCATCAACATCACGCTGACTATCGCCGATAAGAAAACTAGATTTAGGATCTACATCATAATCCTTAATGGCTTGATTAATCATACCAGGCTTTGGCTTTCTACATTCACAATTGACTGCATAAAGTGGTACAGAGCCATCTTTATGGTGAGGACAATAATAAAAATGTAAAATCGGTGCCCCACTACGGTCTAGTTCATGAGCCATATAATCATGTAGAATCTGAACATCAGATTCCTTATAATAGCCTCTAGCTACACCGCTTTGATTAGTTACAACAATGAGGTCATATCCCTTGCTATATGCATAAGCTAGTGCCTCTTTAGCACCATCTACCCACTCTAAATCACTGATTTTATATAGATAGCTAACATCTTTGTTGATAACACCATCGCGATCTAAAAATAATACCTTACGCATTAACGTAAATACCCTTCGTTATTATCTAGTAGTTCACAATATTCTTTAACAGCATCTTCCATTTTGTGGAATCCTTTATCATATCCAGCAGCCAATAATTTAGTAGTATCAGCCTCTGTAAAGCTTTGGTATTTGCCTTTTAATACCTCTGGGAATGGAATGTATTCAATTTTGCCTTTGCCATTGTAGTCGATAACAGCTTGCATAAATTGGTTAAAGCTATGAGCATTACCAGTACCACAATTGAAAGTACCAGAAATTTCTGGATGTTCCCAGAAATAGAAGTTTACATTAACTACGTCTTTAACATAGATAAAGTCACGTGTTTGGCCACCATCTTCGTAACCATCTGTACCTTCAAATAGATTGATGATACCAGTTTCTTTATTTTTGTAGAACATTTGACGAACTAAGGAAGCCATTTTATCTTTATGAGCTTCGTTAGGACCATATACGTTAAAGTAACGTAAGCCTACTACTTGCGCTGTATACTCACCTTCATATTTACGTACATAGCGGTCGAACAACAATTTGGAATACGCATATGGATTAAGTGCTTCTTCAGCTTCTGGTTTTTCTACGAAACCATTTGTACCATTACCATAGGTAGATGCAGAGGATGCATAGATGAATGGAATACGACGGTCTTGGCAATAGTGGAATAGATTTTTAGAACCTTCATAGTTATTCTTCATCATGTATTTGCCATTATATTCCATTGTGTCCGCACAAGCGCCTTCATGGAATACAACTTCGATAGGACCTACATCGAATGTACCATCAGCAATGGCACAATCAAAATCATCACAATCGATATAATCCAAGAATTCTAAATTTTGAATATTTCGGATTTTACGACCATCTGTAAGGTCATCAACAATAAGAATATCTGTACGACCACGGTCATTTAATGCTTTCACAATATTACTGCCGATAAAACCAGCACCGCCTGTTACAATAATCATAATTTACCCTCCTTAGCCATAGTGGCTATTTTCCCTACAATATCTGATGTAGAATAACCTTCTTTAAATGAAAGCACCTCTACATGCTCTACGGACTCACGACCAATAATATCTTCTATCTTATAATCGCCGCCCTTAACTAGCGTATTAGGACGCAAATAAGCTAATAATTCAGCTGGTGTATCCTCTTCAAATAAAACCACACCATCGATACAACGCAACGCACTTAATAATGCTGCGCGATCTTCTTCACTTACGATGGGACGTGTTTCGCCCTTTAGGCGTCTAACAGAAGCATCAGTATTTAAACCAATAATTAGATGATCGCCTAATTGAGCAGCCTCTTGTAAGTACGTAATATGTCCACGATGAAGAATGTCAAAGCAACCATTTGTAAACACAACGGTTTCACCCTTGTTTTGCCATTGTGTAATAAGCTGTTTCATCTCTTCTTTTGTGTATAAAGGTTTCGATTGAACACTATGCTTATAAGAATGCCATAAATCCAATAGTTCAGAACGATGAATAGGATACGTACCAACCTTAGATACGACGATACCTGCAGCTCCATTAGCAATATGTAATGCCAAACGCATAGATAAGCCGCTCGCAAGGCATGTAATCATCATGGATACAACAGTATCACCTGCACCACTTACATCAAATACCTCTTGTTGTGTGGCAGGATTATGCCATGTACGGCCATCCTTTGCAATAACAGTAATCCCTTTTGCGGAACGAGTAGCCACAATGTAATCTAAATCAATATTAGCTAGTACTGACTTAGCTGCTTCAACAATAATGGCATCATCATTTTCTAATTTACGGCCTACACATTCACCTAGTTCTTTTACATTTGGTGTAATGCATGTGGCACCATTATATTTAGACCAATCAGAACCCTTAGGATCTACAATCGTTTGTACGCCATACTCCTTAGCTAAACTAAAGATCTTTTTTAGCAATGTCGGTGTACAAACACCTTTACCATAGTCAGACACAACAATGCCATCGATACCCGCTTTACAGAGATTTTCCAGCCATGTAGTTAGTCTCTGCTCTTCTTGAGACGTCAAATCTGTAATCGTTTCAAAATCTAGACGCATCATTTGTTGACGGTCACCTAAGATACGCATCTTGGTAATGGTAGAACGATCGTCGCTCGTTAATAAACCTGTTGTATCAATCTTGTCTGCATCAAGCAACTGTTGTAATAAACGACCATGGTCATCATTACCGGCAATAGCACCGAGATATACTGTACAATCTAAATTTGATAAGTTCGACGCAACATTACCCGCACCGCCAAGTACTTCTTTCATCTTTGCCACACGGTTAACAGGAACCGGTGCTTCTGGAGAAATACGACTTACATCACCAAAAACATAACGATCTACCATTACATCGCCTATAACGGCAATCTTTAGATTTGGTAGTTGCTCTGTTAAAAATTGATTAATGGTAGCATTTATCATAATCCACCTATTCCTTACCACAATATACATGCATAACGACTTACATAAAATACTTGGCATCAAACATGTATCTATTTATAAATAAGACCGTAACGGTTAATAATCTTCTTCAATAATTTCACACATGATATGACCAGCCAAAATATGCATTTCTTGAATACGAGCTGTCACATTACTTGGAATCGCTAATGTAATATCACATAATTGAGCTAGCTTACCACCGCCTTCACCGGTGAAAGCAATGGTATGCATACCAATAGAACGGGCCATTTCAGCAGCCTTTACAACATTCTTGGAGTTACCAGATGTAGAGATACCGATAAGAACATCACCTGTACGACCTAGCCCCTCTACTTGACGTGCAAAAACAGATTCAAAATCATAGTCATTCGCAATAGCTGTTAATGCAGATGTATCAGTAGTCAATGCAATACCCGCAAGAGAGCGTCGTTCCTTTTTAAAGCGACAAATTAATTCAGCTGCTAAATGTTGAGAATCTGCAGCGGAGCCACCATTACCACAAAATAAAATTTTATTACCGTTTTCAAGAGCAGCCTTACAGCGGTACGCAATCTCTTGAATTGTATCCATGTGCTCCATGGTCTTACCAAAAACATCAAGATGTTCTGTAAAACGATCTGCAATGATTGGATTCAAATCAGTCATTATAAAATCTCCTTTAACAGTCTATCTGCATTTTTCCAGAATATTTTTTCACATTGTTCCACAGATAAACCTGCCTCTTTAAATGCATCATATAATCGATGCATTTCAGAAGCATCTTTAATTTCTGTATCTGGCTTAATGCCATCAAAGTCAGTTCCTAATGCAACTACATCTCCTCCACCTTTATTGAGGAGATATAAGCCATGCTTTACGATATCTTCAATCTGGCTTATTGGTGATGTCCCCAAAAATGATTGAGCAAAATTAAGACCTATAACGCCACCCTTATTGGCAATAAGCTTAATTAATTTATCTGGTAAGTTTCTTGTATGAGCAGTAACTTCGCGCGCATTGGAGTGTGATGCTACAAATGGTACGTCCAAAATATCACCTAGTTGCTCTGTACCAGCATCGTTAAGATGAGAGCAATCTACAATTATTCCTAAATCTTGCATAGCCTCCACAAACTCAACACCTTTAGGTGTTAATTTTTTATGTTGCTCACCACAATGTGGCTCACCCAAGCCATTTGGATAATTCCAAGTAAGCGTAATAAGTCGAACCCCATCTTGATAGGCTTGTTTAAGTTTATTTAAATCGCCGCCTAGTACGCCGCCCTCTTCAATAGACATAAGGGCTCCAATCTTACCGGATTCATATACGGACTCTATATCTTGATAAGAGAGCACATGTTGAATGTGCTCTCCATAATGATGAATTTGTGATGCACATAAATTACGCATCGCTTCATAATGACCATAAGGGTCATTTGTTTCACCAAGATTGATAAAAAGCGCAAAGTCTTGCACCTTGCTGTGGGCCTTTTGTAATTTTTCTATATCGATTTTCCAAGTATTACGATATAAATCACCACTACTAGGATGATCTATCAATTTCATTATCGTATCGCAGTGTAAATCTATCATAAAGCCTCACAAATATATTAGTAATTAATTACGTTTTGTTTTTTTAGCATCTAACTTCTTTAATGCTTTTAGTTCTTCCATAAAGCTATCAATATTATCAAACTTACGATATACGCTGGCAAAACGAACATATGCAACTTGATCTATATCTTTTAATTGTTGCAATACAAGTTCCCCAATACGATCCGTAGTTACCTCTTGATTGATTTCATTTCGAATGTCTCGCTCTACATCATTAACCACTTGTTCCATTACAGACATTGGTACTGTTCGCTTATCACAAGAGCGCAATAAACCATTTAGTAATTTACCTCGATCGAATAATTCACGACGTCCGTTTTTCTTTAATACCATAAGTGGCACTTCTTCTATAATTTCATAGGTAGTAAAGCGACGGCCACAATTGATACATTCACGGCGACGGCGAATACTATTACCTTCATCAGTCGTTCTAGAGTCTGTTACCTTCGTGTCTGTGTGTTGGCAATAAGGACATCTCATCTGTTACTACTCCTTTTTCTAATAATAACTCTAAAATAGTGCATAATACGCCCATTTTCTATACTATATATAGTACCATGAAACCCCTTAAAATACAAAGAATCCCTAGGATTTCCTAGGGATTCTTCCATTATTCTAAAGTATTTTTCTTTATGAAATACTTTAGAAATAATATTTTTAATTTTACCAACTATTGTGACTACCGTTTAGGAGCATCTTGAACACGAAGCAAGCAATCGCCAGATTCGATACGACTACCTTCACGAACTAAAATTTCTTCTACAATACCATCAAATGGAGCTGTAATTGTTGTTTCCATCTTCATAGCTTCTGTAACAATCAAAGGTTCGCCTTTAGCAACGGATTGACCATTTTTAACGAGAATTTTAACAACAGATCCAGACAATGTAGCACCGATTTCACCAGGATTAGATTCGTCTGCTTTACGACGAACAACACCTGTAGTCTTAGCATGTTTATCATGAACCTTAATGCTACGAGGTTGACCATTGAACTCGAACAATACGATACGATTACCGTCTTCATCAGGATCAGATACGCCATTCATCTTGATAATCAATGTTTTACCTTTTTCGATAGTTACTTGAATTTCTTCACCGCGTTTCATACCGAAGAAGAATGTTGGAGTATCAAGTACAGATACATTACCAAAGTCTTTTACAAATTTATTGTAATCTTGGTATACCTTAGGATATAAGCAGTATGCGCTAATATCTTCATCAGTAGTATTAGCACCCATTTCATTTAACTCATGACGAACATGTTCAAAATCTGTTGGTGGTAATACAGCACCAGGACGGACTGTAATTGGTTTAGCACCTTTTAAGATAATCTTTTGTAACTCTTCAGGGAAACCTTGATATGGTGTACCTAGACGACCTTCAAAGAATTCTACTACGGATTGAGGGAAGTCTAATACATCACCTTTTTCATAAATATCTTTTTCAGTCAAGTTGTTTTGTACCATGTATAAAGTCATATCACCTACAACTTTAGAAGATGGTGTTACTTTAATAATATCGCCAAACATCATGTTTACTTGATGATATACTTTTTTGATATCATTCCAACGATCACCAAGGCCTACCATCTTAGCTTGTTGTTGCAAGTTAGAGTATTGACCACCAGGCATTTCATGTTGATATACTTCAGTGTTAGGATATGCTTCTGCTTTATCTACACCTTTGTAGTATGGACGAATGCTACCAAAGTAATGAGACATTTCTTCCATGTAATCAATGTTCATTTCTGGTTGACGATCATGACCACTCAATGCATAGTACATAGAGTTCATACTAGGTTGAGAAGTACCATTAGCAAATGCAGAGTATGCTAAATCGATAACGTCTACGCCAGCATCTACAGCACGACCATAGGAATAGATAGCATTGCCAGAACCTTCATGAGTATGCAAATGAATTGGCACTGTAACAGCATCTTTTAATGCTGATACAAGATTATAAGCTGCTTGAGGTTTTAAAAGACCAGCCATATCTTTAATAGCAATGATATTAGCACCTGCTTTTTCAAGCTCTTTAGCCATATTTACATAGTAATCTAAATTGTATTTAGGACGGCTACTATCAAGAATGTCACCTGTATAGCACAATGCTACTTCAGCAATTTTGTTTTGTGCACGTACTTCATCAATAGCTACATGCATATTATCAAGACTATTTAAGCTATCAAATACACGGAATACATCTATACCATTAGCCGCAGCACGTTGGATAAATTGACGAACTACATTATCTGGATAAGATGTGTAGCCTACAGCATTAGCCCCACGAATAAGCATTTGAAGTAATGTATTTGGCACTTCGCGACGGAACATACGTAAGCGTTCCCATGGATCTTCATGTAAGAAACGATAGGATACGTCAAATGTAGCACCGCCCCAACATTCTAAGGAGAATAAGTTAGGAATACCTTTTGCAGCATGACCAGCTACGCGTGCCATATCAATTGTACGCAAACGAGTAGCAAATAGGGATTGGTGAGCATCACGCCATGTAGTATCAGTAAAGAATACATGTTTTTGGTCAGATAACCATTTACTGAATCCTTCAGGACCTAATTCATCAAATTTTTGTTTTGTACCAGCTGCAGGAGATACATCTAAATTGGATGGCATTTGAATTGGTTCAAAATCAGGAACTTCTTGAGGGCCCGCTCCAGAGTAACCATTGATTGTTACGTCAGCAATATAACGTAATAATTTAGTACCACGGTCACGATCAGGTTTCAATTCAAATAATTCTGGATGATCTTCAATGAAGTTAACAGTGTAATTGCCACTTTGGAATTCAGGATTTTCAAGAACGTTAATCAAGAAATGAATATTTGTTTTAACGCCACGAATACGGAATTCTTTCAAGCAACGAAGCATTTTACGAATAGTTTCTTCATTGTTAGGACCGAATGCAGTCGCTTTTACAAGCAAAGAATCATAGTAAGGCGTTACTACAGCACCTGTGAAAGCATTACCAGAGTCTAAACGGATACCAAAACCACCGGAGCTACGATATGCCAAGATTTTACCTGTATCAGGCATGAAGTTATTCTTAGGATCTTCAGTAGTGATACGACATTGAATAGCAGTACCTTTACAAGGAACTTCATCTTGTGTAGGAATACCAACTTCTGGGCTATGTAAGTCGTAACCTTCAGCAATACGAATTTGGGAATGAACGATATCAATATCTGTAATCATTTCTGTTACAGTATGTTCTACTTGGATACGAGGGTTAACTTCGATGAAATAGAAAGAGCCATCAGAAGTTACCAAAAACTCTACAGTACCAGCATTAACATAGCCTACATTTTTCATAATTTTAACGGCTGCATCACATACTGCTTTACGAGTTTCTAAAGGCAATGCAAAAGCTGGTGCCATTTCAACAACTTTTTGGTGACGACGTTGTACAGAGCAGTCACGTTCATGTAAATGAACTACATTACCATGTTCATCACCAAGGATTTGTACTTCAATATGTTTAGGTTCAACAATGAGTTTTTCTACGTATACATCGTCATCGCCAAAGGCAGCTTTTGCTTCAGATTTAGCACGATCATAAGCATCACGAAGATCTTCTTTGCGATGAACTTCACGCATACCACGGCCACCACCGCCATTTACGGCTTTAATCATCAATGGGTAGCCATGAGTATTCGCAAATTCTTCTAATTGTTCAAAATCACGTAATGCCCCATCAGAGCCAGGAATCATAGGGATATCTGCCAATTTAGCTTGTGCACGAGCATTAACCTTATCACCGAACATGTTTAAATGTTCAACATGAGGTCCGATAAAAATGATTCCCTCTTCACCACAGCGGCGAGCAAAGTCTTCATTTTCAGATAAGAAGCCATAACCTGGATGGATAGCATCAATATCATGTTCTTTTGCAATACGAATAATATCTTCAATATCAAGATATGCTTCAACTGGTTTTTTACCTTCCCCTACGAGATAGGCTTCGTCAGCTTGGTTGCGGTGCAAGGATAATGTATCCTCTTTGGAGTAAATGGCTACAGTTTTAATACCCATTTCATTACATGCACGGAACACGCGGATTGCAATTTCACCACGGTTGGCAACCAATACGGATTTAATTTTTCTCATGTATTGCCTCCTACTAGCTTCCACTAATGTGAACTATCAGCTTTCAATTTTATTAATATATGAATATTTCCTATACCTATAGTCAAAACAATATATTCGGAAAGCTCATCAAAATTTATGATAAGCATTATATTCATTATTACATATAACTATTATACAATATTTTCTACATATTTAAAGGATTATGTTAATTACGAAATCATAAAATACATTAATTGCAGTGCATGATAAAAACTCATATGTCTTTTATCGATACGTATCGAACAAATTCTATATTATATATTTATTCACCTAGAAAATAATTCATTAATCGATTAAGTTGTTCCTGATCATGTGCCCCCATTAACTCACGTGCAGAATGCATTGCCAATAACGGTAAACCCACATCCATTGTTCTCATCGGTAACATAGCAGATGAAATAGATCCAACTGTAGAGCCACCTGGTACATCAGAACGATTTACATAAATTTGGTAATTCGCCTCAGCTTCATCACACAAGCCCTTAACAATCGCAATGGCCCGTGCATCGCCAGCATAAGATTGACTACATGCTATTTTTAGGGCTACACCTTTATTAAGTGTAGGAATATTAGTAATATCATTTTTTTCAGGATAATTTGGATGTAAACCATGTGCTACATCTGAGGAAATCATAAATCCTTTTGAAATGAAACTATCCATTTCTTGATTAGAATATCCTAATGCATCATATACACGTTTAATAAGGTTTGGCAAAAGCATACCTGCTCCACCCTGTTTTGTACGACTACCAACCTCTTCATTATCAAAAAGAATAGCACATCGTACACCATTCGGATCATGTTTGCGAGCTTGAATAATCCCTGAAAGAACACCAAAGCAAGACGTCAAATTATCAAGGCGAGGTGAGCTAATAAAATCACCTTCTGTGCCAAGTACACAACCTTGTTCCGTTGGGTATAATGTCATTTCATAAGACAAGATTTCAGATGGATCACAATTTACTTCATTAGCTAAAAACGCTGTCCACTCATCATATTGAATGTCAGACTCTGAGAATAGGTTTGGATTATTTCTATCATGTAAAGATTTTGTAGTATTCTCCTTATTATTACGGTCCATCATTAATATAGGAAGCATTTCCTTTTGACGATTCAATTTAACACCATCATTTACGGAACGATTCATATGTATGGCTAGGTTTGGGACGATGGCAATAGGCCGTTTTGTATCAACCAATACAGAATCTACATCAAAGGCATTATCTCCTTTTAAAACGACTGTACCAGCTGCTCCTAGTGGACGGTCTAGCCATGTATTTTCGATAAGACCACCGTACATTTCCACATTTAACTTAGTATAACCTTTTACAGATGTAATAGGATTGGGTTTAACTCGGATTGCAGGAAAATCTGTATGTGCTGAAGCAATACGTAATGTGCGTTCCGGTTTCTTTCCTATATGAAAGGCAAACAAAGTAGTGCCAAACACATTAACTACATAAGAACCAGAGTCTAATTGCCACTCATCATCTAAATTCAACTCTGTAAATCCAGAGTCTAATAACATTTGTAAACTTGTATCTACAGTATGATATGGAGACGTACAAGCACCGATATATTTTAATAACTGTTCATTATCAAATTTCATAGATTCCTCCTATGTAAAATAATAATGCTATTCTTATATTCACTATAAATAGTTTATCTATGTATAATATTACAACATATACATTAAAAATTTATTAACTACTCTTATTTTATCACAAAAAACCGCCCCAAATGGGACGGCTTTCCGTATATTTTGTAACTACATAGCAAATTAACTCTAAAATCTAAAGTTTTTATGTATTACAAGTATATTATTTTATCGTTTTTAGTTCTTACCACATACCGATAGCTTTCATCCATACAGAACCAAGTCCTATAAAGATAATCAAATTGATTACGGATGCAAAGAAACCAAGTTTCCACCATGTATTTTGAGGAACATAACCAGTATTGAAGATTACTGGAGATGGACCTGCTGCATAGTGAGTCAAGGACATACATAAGTTAGATGTGAAAGCAATCATCAATAATGTTAACATTGGTGGTGCACCTGCAGAGATAGCAATTGCAGAGAATGCTACGAACATTGCAGAAATATGTGCAGTCAAGGATGCGAATACATAGTGGGAATATGTATTAATAAGTACAGCGATAACGAAGGCAATAATCCAAGATCCTTCTGGAATATAGCCACCTACAAGTACTGTAGCCCATTTGATGAAACCTAATTTGGACAAGAAACCAGCAAAGCCCATTAATGTACCCATCCAAACTAATGTATCCCAAGCACCTTTTTCACTTTTAACATCGTCCCATACAAGAACACTTGTAGCAAGCAAAATAGAAATACCTAAGAATGCAACAGTTGTAGCATCAATTTTAGTAAATTGAGAAGTAGCCCATAAAACTAAAGCTAAAATAAATACGCCTAGCATAACCCATTCTTGGAAGGACATTTTACCAAGGCCTTTTAATTCTTCTTTAATCATTTGTTGTGCTTCACGAGCATCTTTAATTTCAGGTGGATAAACTTTATAAATAAAGTACGGCATAATGATCAATGCAATGATACCAGGAACGATAGCTGCCATAGCCCAATCTCCCCACGTAATACCGATGCCAAAGGATTGAAGCGCCAATGCTGCAACCAATGTGTTACCAGCCATGGATGTTTGGAACATAGCAGATGTAATGGTATTAACTTGATAAATAGATTGCATCAAGAAGGAACCAATCTTACGAGGGCCATCTTGAGGTTCAGAGCCAAACGCTTTTGCTAAACTAGTGGTAATCGGCATGATAACACCACCTACACGGGCCGTGTTAGATGGAGTTGCTGGTGCCAAGATTAAGTCAGATAAAGCTAATGCATAAGCCAAACGTAAAGAACTACTACCAAAAGCAGAAATCAAATTATACGCAATACGTTTCCCTAAACCAGTTTTAATAAATCCACGAGAGAATAAGAATGCACCTACAATTAACCAAATAGCAGAGTTAGCAAACCCAGAGATAGCGTCGCCAATCTTTAATGTACCAGTTAATGCCGCCACAGTAATAACAATAATGGATACGCCACCAATTGGTAATGGCTGAGTAATAAAGCCTATGATAGTAGCAACAAAAATAGCAAATAGATGCCAAGATTGAGGGGTTAACCCCTCTGGTGTTGGAATAAACCATAGGACTATACCAAAGACCGCTGGAATAATCCAATTTAATAGTTTTTTCATGCACATACCTCCTACATAAGAAAAAACTTAAATATATAACTGCTGAAATACTAAGCATCGAAAGGTGACTATAAAACATACAATAAGTCTTATAGCCTTCGATGCTCTAAAAATATCTCAGTAGTATGTGGAGTGAGATATATAATGATTTCTCTTTATGCTAATTACAACTTAAAAAGAAACAAAAAGCTGTGCATAACAAGGTATGCACAGCTTTCATTATCATATAAATCCTATTCTGGTAAAGATACGTTTTCTAAGTTTGTTTTCTCGATTGCTTCAATATCACCTTTATCACAAAGATTTGCAATAGTTGGGTCAATTGGCAAACGATTTAACAATAATAGACCGTATTTTTGAAGGATTTCTTCAATGTGGCTTTCACCAAAAATTTGATAATCCTTACCGTTATCTGGGCAATGGAAATAAGAGTAATTTTCCACTACACCAATAATAGGCACTTGCATTAAATCAGCCATCTTAACTGCTTTTTCAACAATCATAGATACCAAGTCTTGAGGAGAAGTAACAATGATGATACCGTCCAATTTCAAAGATTGATATACGGTAATCGCTACGTCACCTGTTCCTGGTGGCATATCAACGAATAAATAGTCAATGTCTTTCCAAATAACATCACTATAAAATTGTTTTACAACATTACCCAAAATAGGACCACGCCATAAAACAGGATCTGTATCATTTTCCAAAAGAAGGTTAACAGACATAACGTCAATACCACCTTTTGATTTTACTGGATACATACCAATTTCGTCAGCATATGCTTTTTCCTTGATGCCAAACATTTTAGGAATAGAAGGACCTGTAATATCTGCATCAAGAATACCAACTTTATAACCTTTACGCGCCATAGTAATGGCCATTAAACTTGTAACGGAGGATTTACCTACGCCACCTTTACCGGATACTACACCGATTACATGTTTAACAGAACTAAGCTCATGTAATGGAGCTGTAAGATCTTGAGGTTGTTGAGGTGCGCCACCACCGCAACCAGAAGATTGAGATGGGCATCCGCCACAATCACTGCTGCTACCGCAACCCATAGTAAACACCTACTTTCTTTGAGGAACTACCTCATATCTATATGTAAAACTTTTTTTCTATATGGTAGATAGAATATATCTACTATATCATTGTATCATGTCATATCAAACTTTATCAATATATTACTCACCACAAAATTCTTTAGTTAAAGCACCTAGAACTTCCATTCCTTTTGTGATTTCTTCTACAGTTGGTACTGTATAACTTAGACGGAATGCATGGCCTTCGCCTGCACCATCTGCCGCAAAGGCACCACATTTAATAATACCTACATTACGCTCCATACATACTTCAAAGAACTCATCACAGTTAACGTCATCAGGCATCGTCATCCATGCAAACATACCACCTGTAGGTTGTGTCAACTTAACCTTAGAACTTGCATACTTGTTAAAAGCATTTAACAAGGCCTCACATTTTGTTTTATATACTTTACGTACTTTTTCTAAATGGGCATCATAATCGATTGTATCAAGAACATTAGCTACAACCTTTTGAGTAACTAATGGCATTTGACCTGCTGTATTATTTTTTAAAGCTTGAATCGCTTCTATTACTTTAGCTGGCCCAAATAGAAATCCTACGCGCAAGCCTGCAGACAATGTTTTAGAATAAGAACCTGCATAAAGAACACGATTTTCAGTATCAAAAGATTTAAATGTAGGAATGTATTCACCAGCAAACCGAATTTCACCATAAGGATCATCTTCATAAATAAACAAATCATATTTAGATGCAATGGCATAAATTTCCTTACGACGTTCCAATGGCATTGTGATACCTGTTGGATTTTGGAAATTTGGAATGAGATAAATATATTTACCTTTACCAGATTGCGCTGCTTTTTCTAATGCACTTGGAATCATACCATATTCATCAGTTTTAACGCCTAATGCCTTACCGCCCATATTACGTACGGAATTGATAGCACTAGTGAAAGTAAACTCATCCATGTATACTTCATCGCCAGGTTCCAATACAGTAATCGGTACAAGACCTAATAGCTGACCGGCACCGTTAGAGATAATAAGACCTTGTCCTTCTGGATTCATCTTATGTGTTTTTACAAGACGATCTAATGTCAATTCTGCTAAACGTGCGTCACCTTGCATTGGACCATATTGTAATAAGCTCATAGGATTGGAGTGAACTACTTCATCAAATGCTTTTTCAATAATTTCTACAGGAATTGCTTCTGGTGCTGGATTACCAATACCAAAACTAATAAAGCCTTCTACACCTACACCACGCTCAAATACTTCACGAATAAAATTTGGACCTTTTAATGTTACACGTTCAGGAAGAGAAAAACTCATATAATCGCCTCTTTCATATATTAATAGAAAATATTTTTATTTGATTAAAATTAGCTATTCATGTTAACCATTAGGATCATGTTCTTGTTCCGCATTCTTCTTGTTAATATAGTTCTTATATACCTTCCAAAGAATAAAGTATACAATACCAGCAACAACAACAATAATTCCTAATCGTCCCATATTTTCTTTGAAGTTAACGATATCCGTACCGATAGCTACTTCAAGAGCTGTAGATGGGAACTTACCAATTAAATTTGCCAAGATATAATCTCTCGGTTTAATTTTACTAATAGCACCTAATGCTGTGATAACTCCAGACGGAAAATATGGTAAGGATCGTGCAAATAACATGACCACAAAACCGTTTTTACCAGAGAAATCATCTACTTTCATCAATACCTTACTCTTAGCAATCAACTTATCTGCTGTATCACGTAAGAAGTAACGCATAATATAAAAACTAATAACTACGCCTATCGTTTCTGCAAGCCAAGAAATAATTATGCCTGGCCACATACCGAATACCAATCCATTTGCAGTAGATATAAAGATAGATGGTAAGAAACCAACAGCATTAACAAAAATATCAAGTAGCATACTCACAACCATAGCCATAGGACCAAAGCCTTGAATATACTCTGCTATTTCATCCATAGATCCACTTGTCGCTAAATGCCACATAGTAGGATAAAATGTAGGGTCTACTATATTGATGGCAATTAATAGAATGACAAAACTAATGCCCGCTATTAACTGTATCCAACCTTCACCAGAAGGCTTTAATTTTCTTGTACTCATATATACCTCGTTTTATAAAAAACTAGTTTCATTATATCACGGATTCTATAGAACTGTTATATAAGAACACATATAGTTTATTTTTATAGATACGTATAATTACATTAGCATAAAAATTATTGAAAGATGTATAATATTATTATAATTAGAATATTATTAGTGAAAGAAGGTATATTATGGTATCAGCAGGTCAAACAGCTACCGCAACAGTAATAGTTACAGAGTCCAATATTGCTAAAACAATGAAATCCGGTTCTTTAGAAGTTTTTGCTACACCAGCTATGTGTGCTTTAATGGAAGAAGCTGCACAAGCAGCAGTACAACCATATTTAGAAGAAGGTGAAGGCACTGTAGGTATTGCTCTATCTATCACACATGAAGCCCCTACTCCACTCGGTGCAACAGTAACGGCTAAAGCTACAGTTAGCGCTGTAGAAGGACGTAAAATCACATTTGATATTGAAGCATCTGATGGTGTTGGTATTATAGGACGAGGAACTCATGAACGATTTGTTATTAACAACGAAAAATTTATGGCTAAAGTAGCAAGTCGTGCAAAAGCGAACTAATAACCTATTGTTTTAAAAACAACAGAATAAAAATAAAACGGCATTTATCAAAAGATAGATGCCGTTTCTATTTACATGTTAAGTTAAATAATCTACTAAAAGATTAGCAAATTTTAACTACCCAGCCTTCAGGAGCTTCAATTTCACCATGTTGAATGCCAAGTAATGTGTCGTATAATTTTTTAGTGATAGGACCCATATCATCCATACCAGCAGGAACATTAATAGTGCCTTCTGGAGTATCGATTTGACCTACTGGAGAAATAACAGCAGCAGTACCGCAAAGACCAATTTCAGCAAAGTCTTTTAATTCATCTTTATGAACAGGACGATGTTCTACTGTCATACCAAGGTAATGTTCTGCTACATACATCAAAGAACGACGTGTAATAGATGGCAAGATGCTATCAGATTTAGGTGTTACTAACTTACCATCTTTAGTAATGAAGATGAAGTTAGCACCGCCAGTTTCTTCTACATGTGTACGAGTAGCCGCATCAAGGTACATATTTTCTGCATAACCTTTGCTATGAGCATCAGTGATAGCATACAAACTCATCGCATAGTTTAAACCAGCTTTAATATGACCAGTACCATGAGGAGCTGCACGATCAAAATCAGTGATACGAATTTTAATTGGTTTAGCGCCACCTTTGAAGTAAGGACCTACTGGAGTTGTAAATACACGGAATTGATATTCATCAGCAGGTTTTACACCAATAACGGAATTTGTACCCATCATATATGGGCGAATATAAAGGCTTGCACCATGACCATAAGGAGGAACAAAGTCTTTGTTAGCTTTTACCACTTCTTTTACAGCTTCAATAAAACGACCTTCAGGTAATGTAGGCATTACAAGGCGTTCACAGGAGTGATTCAAGCGTTCTGCATTTAAATCTGGACGGAAGCATACAATATGACCATCTTTTGTGTAGTATGCTTTCAAACCTTCAAAGACAGTTTGAGCGTATTGGTATACACCAGCACATTCATTAAGAGTAACGTTAGCATCAGTAATTAAACCGCCTTCGTCCCATTTACCATCTTTATAAGTAGTCAAATAACGGTAATCAGTTTCTACATAACCAAAACCGAGATTGTCCCAATCGATATTCTTGCTCATAACAATAACCTCCATTTATATTTATTTACTTTTAATCTTATCACTATCATCTAGTAATTTCAATAGATTCTATAGAGAGGATATGCTACCTATATCATAAAAACACATTAATTTATAAATGTAACATAATATAAATCATCAGCCATATAATTATTTCACGTATAAAATATTTTTTATAGGTATAGATTCTCATCTATTTATATTATAATAATCTTTAGATACGCATGTCCTGCCCTACTAGGAGGTTCCTATTATGAACGAAAATAAACATTTTTTAATTTCTAATCCTAAAAGTATCATATGTATTGGCCTTAATTACGCTGATCATATTGCTGAAACTAGTCTAGCTACACATGATTTCCCAGAAATCTTTATGAAAACATCAAATGCTCTTGCAAGTAATCATGATACAATTACCATCGAAGACGAAGCATTCCATTACGATTATGAAGGTGAACTAGTTATCATCATTGGTAAATCTGGCAAAAATATATCTCCAGAGCATGCAAAAGACCATATCTTAGGTTATACAATTGGTAACGATGTGTCCGCCCGTAATTTACAGTTTAGAGGTTCTCAGTGGATTCTTGGCAAATCCCTTGATAA
>CAKPXR010000006.1 GCA_934202215.1 uncultured Veillonella sp. | reverse complement strand
TGAGTCCGGTAGAATACCGAACTCATTCCCAAAAAGTAGCTTAATTATATCTGTCCAAGAAAATGGGTGCAGATCATGTATAACGTCCTTTTTATGTTGTATTGTATTATCGATTTCATTATGCGTTAGCTTTTTGTACCGCTTGTTTCATAGATTGTACGTAGTCAAACAATGCTTGGTCTGCATGTTCGCCGTGTTCTGCAACGATTTTAACGATAGCAGAACCTACGATAGCACCGTCAGATACGCGCGCCATTGCTTCCGCTTGTTCTGGTTTAGAGATACCGAAACCTACAGCTACAGGGATATCTGTATATTTGCGAATTGTCTCAACGATAGATTTAATATCTGTTTTAATTTCACTACGCATACCTGTAACCCCAAGGGATGATACGCAGTACACAAAACCTTCCGCTTCTTTAGCAATCATTTCAATGCGGTTTTCAGATGTTGGAGCAATTAAGGATACTACTTCAACGCCGTGTTTATTAGCAACACTTACGAGTTCTCCTTTTTCTTCAAACGGCATATCTGGCACGATAACGCCAGCGATACCAACCTCTTCACAGAGGGTAAAGAATTTTTCACGACCAAATACATAGATTGGATTTAAATAGGTCATGAACACAAGTGGAGTAGTCAACGCATCATCGCCAGTACGCAAACGACGAACCATATCGAAGATATCGTGAATTTTTACGCCTGTAGAAAGAGCACGTGTACTCGCTTCTTGGATAACAGGACCTTCCGCTGTTGGATCAGAGAATGGAATACCGATTTCTACCATATCCGCACCAGCTTTCACCATCACGCGAATATAACGTTCTGTATTTTCAATACCGTGGTCGCCAGCACTAATGAATGGGATGAATGCCTTGCCCTTTGTGAAAGCGTCTTTAATTTTACTCATGAAGATCCACCCCTCTATATTTCGCCATAGCCGCTACGTCTTTATCGCCACGACCAGATAAACAAATAATAATGATATCGTCCTTGCTCATAGTAGGCGCAATTTTACGTGCATGTGCCACTGCATGAGCACTTTCAATAGCTGGAATAATGCCCTCTAAACGAGACAAATATTCAAATGCATCCACCGCTTCATCATCTGTAACAGGCACATATTCAGCGCGACCACTATCGCGCAAATATGCATGTTCAGGACCTATACCAGGATAATCAAGGCCAGCAGAAATAGAATATACCGGTGCAATTTGACCATCTTCATCTTGGCAGAAATAAGATTTCATACCGTGGAAAATACCAACTGTACCTTTTGCCATGGTAGCCGCATGTTCTTCTGTATCAACACCGCGACCTGCTGCTTCGCAACCGATAAGGCGAACGCCTTCATCTGGAATAAAGTTATAGAACATCCCCATCGCATTGGAACCACCACCTACACAAGCCATAACAGCTGTTGGCAATTTACCTTCCGCTTCAAGAATTTGTTCACGCGCTTCACGACTAATGATAGATTGGAAATCACGAACGATCATAGGGAATGGATGCGCCCCCATAACAGAGCCCAACACATAATGTGTATCGGACATACGGTTAGTCCATTCACGCATTGCTTCAGAAACAGCATCTTTTAACGTACTAGTACCAGTTGTTACAGGATGTACCTTAGCGCCCAATAACTCCATACGATATACGTTAAGAGCTTGTCGTTCACAGTCTTCAGCACCCATGAATACTTCACATTCCATACCCATTAACGCAGCCACAGTAGCAGTTGCTACACCATGTTGACCTGCACCGGTTTCAGCAATAACGCGAGTTTTACCCATCCGTTTTGCCAACAACATTTGGCCGATTACATTATTTAATTTATGAGAACCAGTATGGTTCAAATCTTCACGTTTCAAATAAATTTTGGCGCCCCCAAGGTCCTTTGTCATGCGATCGGCATAGTATAAAAGGGATGGACGGCCTGTATATGTTTTATGTAAATCCTCAAGTTCGCGTACAAAATCAGGATCATCTTTGTACTTGTTGTACGCCTCTTCCAATTCGATGACTGCATTCATCAATGTTTCTGGCATAAATTGGCCACCAAAGGCACCAAAATAGCCATGTCTTTGTTCACTCATATAACTTACCTTTCTATATATATTTCACAATATTTGTGAAAGCTTTAATCTTCTCATCGTCCTTAACACCATTGGTCTCAATGCCACTACTAATATCGATGCCATAAGGTCTAACCGTACGAATTGCACGAGCCACATTTGTGCTATCGATACCACCAGCTAGCATAAATGGGCGTTCAAACTCATCTAAGCAAGACCAGTCAAACACTTCACCCGTGCCGCCACGCTCATCCTTATGGTACGCATCAAATAATAGCATATCAGCGCTGCTATCGATCCATTTTTCTGCGTCGCTAGCACTACGAATTTGAACGGCCTTCCAAACCTCTACATTAGTACATTCTTTTAAGGATTGGATGAAAGTCTCGTTTTCGTCACCATGCAATTGTACCGCATCAAGATTAACCTCATTTACAATTGCAACAAGGTTATCTACTGTTTCATTTACAAAAACGCCTACTGTTTTAATAGCTTCAGAAATGATATTTTCTTTGCCTAATCCATTACTATCTTGTGCTGTCTCAGAGTTCATTGGCACTGCAGCTGTACCATATGTTTTTGCGTATTGTTTATGGAGTTCGTCCACTAATGTTTTAGCTTGTTCTACTGTAACTTGCCGCTTGCTCGGTGCAAATACAAGTCCCATATAATCAGCCTTTGCTTCTACAACGGCTGGAATTGTTTCTACCTTTGATATACCACACATCTTAACCTTTGGTGTGTAGTAAGTCGGGCCGTAGAGATATGCTAGTTTCTCAACCTTATTAGGAGACCGCATGAAGGTTTCCCCCATCAAGGCTACGCCGATATTATTATCCCGTAATACTTGAATGTCCTCTGGTGTTTCTAAACCGCTTTCAGATACGAAGATCACATCATCTTGAACGAGATTACGCAAGCGCACACTGTTTTGTACATCTACGGTAAAGTCTTTCAAGTTGCGATTATTAACGCCGATAATACGAGCACCGCAATCGATAGCCATTTGTACTTCCTGTTCGTCATGAGCCTCTACTAAGGAGGACAAGCCAAGAGAGTCGGCTAACTCGCGGAACTTCGTCAATGTAGGCACATCGAGGCATGCACAGATTAATAGGATTGCACTAGCGCCCCAAATCTTTGCTTGGTAGATTTGGTATTCATCGATGATGAAGTCTTTGCGTAGTACAGGGATTTTTACGGTACTAGCGATTTCTTGTAAATATTTTTTGTCGCCTTTAAAGAAGTCTGGCTCAGTCAAAACGGAGATAGCTGCAGCACCAGCCACTTCATATTCTTTGGCAATATCTAAATACGGAAAGTGTTCAGCGATAATCCCCTTTGAAGGAGACGCCTTCTTGACTTCACAAATGAAGTTAAAGTCTTGCTGGCGAAGGGCTGCCTCAAAAGGAAATCCTGTATCAGATGGCAATGCTAAGGCCGCTGCTTTCACAGCCTCAGGCGTTTCCACCTCTTTTTCTTGGGCTACGCGAACTTTGGTAGCCTCTACAATTGTATCTAAAATCAATGGTTACACCTCTTGTGTTGCTTTCACAAATTGTTCCATTGTATCAAGAGCCTTGCCAGAGTCAATCATATGTTTCGCCTCTTCAATGCCCTCTGTTAATGTAATGCCATCTTTTGCAAGGTAAATCGCCATACCAGCGTTAAGAAGAACTGCTGTACGTTTACCACCTTGCTCACCACTGAGAACGCGGCGTGTAATCTCAGCGTTTACTGTAGCGTCGCCACCTTCAAGCTCAGTTTTATCAGCGTATTCGAAACCATATTCTTTAGGATCAAATTCGTAACTTGTGAAAGCACCATCATTAATTTCGCATACGTACGTTTTGTTAGTTGCTGTAATCTCATCAAGGCCGTCGAAGCCGTGTACCACAGCACCGCGCTTAACGCCAAGGTTAGCCAATACACGAGCCAATGGTTCTACCAAAGATTTATCGTAAACACCCATTAACTCAACAGTAGCACCTGCCGGGTTTGCCAATGGTCCAAGGATATTGAACACAGTACGAACGCCTAACGCTTTACGTACCGGGCCTGCATATTTCATAGCTTGGTGATATACAGGGGCGAACATGAAGCACATATTTGCTTTGTTGAGGACCTCCTCATTTTGTTCACCATTAAGCTCTAACTTAGCGCCTAATGCTTCGATCAAATCAGCAGCGCCACATTTACTAGATACACTGCGGTTACCATGTTTTGCTACAGGAATACCTGCAGCGGAAATGATAAAGCCAGATGTAGTAGAAATGTTGAACGTATTCGCTTCGTCGCCGCCAGTACCTACGATTTCTACAACTGTGCCTTCATGAGGCACAGAACCAGCCTTCTCGCGCATAACCTCAGCAAACGCCGTAACCTCATCTACAGTAGGCCCTTTCGCTGCAAGAGCACACAAGAAACCAGCCATAGGAACCTCGTCTACCTCGCCACTCATAATCTTGTTCATTGTATCTTTAGCAAGGTCGTAGGATAAATCCTGACCATGCGTTACTGCATATAATGCGTCTTTAATCATTTTATATCTCCTTACTTGTTGTTCATTATCTCTCAAATGATCCTGCGCATTATATGAAGTAACGCACAGGTCATTTCTTTATAGGGAGTGGGAATGGTGGTGCTTTGCACCACCTTTTCCTATATTAGGGGTTCTGATTCGTATATTTCTTTAGAAAAATATGACTACAGTTCACGATGTGTATTGTAGAGGGGCTATTATTAGATATTGTCAAAATTGAGTTGGCAGAAAATAAGGTCTTAAGGAACGACTTGGCGGCCCCACGTAGTGGGGTGGGTGGCCATCGGAGTTCCGAGAGACCTTATTTTTGCCTCAACGTGCTTGCACTTAATAATAGCCCCTCGAATACCTAAATCAAAATGTAGTTATTTTTCTAAGAAATTGCGAATCATTTGTTCCCCGTTTGGCGTCATGATGGATTCCGGATGGAATTGCACTCCATAGATTGGGTAGTCCTTATGTTCTACGCTCATTACTTCGCCGTCGTCTGTAATAGATGTGACAATGAGTTCGCTTGGCATGGTTTCGTCAATAATCGCCAAGGAGTGGTAGCGAGCGACTTCAAATTGTTCTGGTACGCCTTTAAGGATTTTGGATGGGTGTACTTGTTTGGCTACGCTTTGTTTGCCGTGCATAACTTGTTTTGCGTAGGAAACGGTGCCGCCGAATACTTCGCCGATGGCTTGGTGCCCGAGGCATACGCCGAGGATTGGGAATTCGCCTTTGCATTCGCGCAATAGGTCTTCGTATACGCCCGCATCAGCTGGTCTGCCAGGTCCTGGTGAAAGTATCACATAGTCTGGTTTCAAAGCGCGGATTTCTTCAACTGTTAATTCATCACTGCGGATGACTTTAATATCTGGATCGATAGAGCCTACTAATTGGTATAAATTAAAGGAGAAGCTATCGTAATTATCTATAAGGAGTACCATTATTCTACCTCCTGTGCATCTGTAATTGCGGAAATCATGGATTGGCCTTTGATTAATGTTTCATTGTATTCACTAGCAGGTACGCTATCGCGAACGATACCAGCACCAGCACGAACATACACTTTGCCACCTTTATTCATAGCCATACGGATGCCGATACATACGTCCATGTTACCAGAGAAATCAATATAACCTACAGCGCCGCCATATACGCCTCGTGGGCTTTTTTCAAGTTCGTGTAAAATCTCGATAGCACGAATTTTAGGCGCTCCAGATAATGTGCCGGCTGGCAATGTAGCACCGATAGCATCCAGTGCATCTTTGCCATCTTGAATATCACCGCTTACAGTAGATGTAATGTGGATTACATGAGAAAAACGTTGCAACATATGTAACGCTTCAACTTTTACAGAACCAAATTTAGCAATTTTACCTAAATCGTTACGGCCAAGGTCAACAAGCATATTATGTTCAGCCAACTCTTTTTCGTCGTTGATGAGTTTTTCCTCAATAGCGAGGTCCTCTGCTTCTGTCTTACCGCGGCGCATAGTACCTGCAATTGGGAATGTGTACATCTTGCCATTTGTCAATTTCACCAATGTTTCAGGAGAAGCACCTGTAAGCTCTACATTACCACCAGATAGGTAGAACATATATGGAGATGGATTCAATGTACGCAATACGCGATATGCATTCAACAAGCTACCATCGAACTCGGCTTCACGTCGGTTAGATACAACGCATTGGAAGATATCCCCTTCTTTGATGTAGTGCTGTGTCTTTTTAACAACTGCTTCAAACTCATCCTTTGTGAACTCAGAGGTAAACTCTGTTTTAAGAACGCCTTTTGGCACATCTGCCTCTTTGCCGTTAACAACGAGATCAGCTAATGCTTTCAACTCAAGCTCAGCCTTATTGTAGTTACGTTCTAAATCGTTTGTACTGATGTTAGCAATCAAGTAGATTTTATTTTTATAATGGTCGAAAGCGATAACCTTATCGAAGAGCATAAGGTCTACATCGTTTACCATGGCAGAGTCATCATCTGGCGTTGGGAAGTCCAATGTTGGCTCAATGTAGCGAATGTATTCACAAGCGAAGTAACCTACAAAGCCCCCTGTGAAGGTTGGTAACTCTTCTAAGCGAGGGCTTTTATATTGGCTCAAAATATTGCGAATTTCTGCAGCAGGGTCAGAGCACTCAAAGGTGCGAGTAGTACCGTCTTTGATAGTCATTTTATGATTTTTACAGAATAGCTCAATCTTAGGATCGTAGCCCAAGAAGGAGTAACGGCCCCAATGATTACTATTATCCGCACTTTCAAGCAAGTACGTATGACTACTCACTTGTTTTAATGCTTTCAACACACTAATCGGTGTGCGTACATCGGATAAAATTTCCATATACACAGGCACGATATCGTAGCCCGGTGCGATAGCTTTCACACGGTCTAAACTAGGAAAAATCATGAGAACCTCCATCTGGCGTTTGCCAATAAAAAACTCGCCCATGACAATATAACGTCAAGGACGAGTCTATAGTTCTATTATTACAATATTTTTGTATTATGCTATAAATCGCGGTACCACCTTGTTTGAATGCAGCGCATTCCCCTTTCGCAGGATACTAACATATCCCTCACGACTAACGCTCGTGTGACGTCGCACCATACTAGGAATGGAAATTCATTCTGTTCCATGCGCCCTCGGTGGTCCATTTAATAAGCTGCGTACTACGGGTTCTCAGCTAATCCCGCTCTCTGTGAGTGCATTTCCTATTTTTATCTCCACCTCATCGGTTTCTTTCAGGCGAGTATAAAATTATAGTTTGATTATAATGTTTCTATAGAATGAAAGTCAAGGAGAATTCTTAACTTTCAATATGCCAAGATTTTTTAAACAAAAGATGATAACTAACAAAAATATTGATATACGGAATACAAAGTCCAATAATCCATAAACCGCTTAATAGAGAATCGTGAAGTCTACGTATACCTAGTGTAATCATTGCTAATATTGGCCATATCAGGATAGCCATAAATCCCCACCGTGGTATATAAAGAGGTATACCAAGCTGAACAATTAACAATACTACGGCTATAGCCATATTCATAATAATGTCCATAAAAATGCGAGCTCCTACAAGACCGCCCCAAAAGACTGATACGGAAGTCCTTCCCTTAACATCAAAGAGCCTAGCAAATAAAACATCCCATATACAGCTACAAATATAGTCAAATTTACTATTATCCGTATCTTTACTAATCGTAGAACTTCGAACATAAGAAATAATATAGTTATTATGTCTATCTCGGCCTTCATCTAAGCCATACTTATTATAATCCGGTACACTAAGAGGCAACGCAAAGCAAGCCAAAATAAAATACTGCCAAAAGAACCCTTCCCAATAAAATCCTGCATTTATGAAGGTTTCGGATATAGATTCCCAACTAAAACTCATACCCCAATATACCCACAAACTTAGGTATGCTATGGGTACTAAGATAATATACCACAAGGATGAACCACAGTCATTCAATCTACGTTTGAGTAAAAAAATAGTTACTGCTATATGTATAATCTGCAAGCATCCAAAATAAATATATGACAAATATGTACTACCTTGAAACAAACCATCTTGAATAAATCCTATCAATACCACAAATAGAAGGTACGCTAAAAATTTACTTCCCATTAAACCAAACACAGCCCATAAAAATGCCAATCGGCCTATACGTTGGTTCACTTGCAGCATTTCTATATTTTGTTTAAATAGTGAAATCTCATTATCTAACCACATTGAAATAATTCTTTCTATACACTCATACAATATATTTTCTTTTCTTAAATTAAATAATATCTATTTTAATATAAATCCTTCAAACTACATATATTCAGAATCAAGTACTAGTAAATTAAGACACATATATATTGTTTTAATCTATTTATAAATAGTATACTGAGTTTATTAAACTTATCAACTTAGCCAATTAAAATAAGGCCAAAGTAGAATATCAAACATCTAAAACTAAGGAGGGATCTTTTGGAAACATGGAAAAGAACGGTTTATATATGCGCATTCTGTGTATTCTTCATGTCCCTCGGCATTAGTCAGGTGAGCCCTATCCTTCCTCTTTACTTCCATGAAATGGGGTTAAACGATACTGGATCTATTTCACGATGGTCTGGCGCTTCCATGGGGATTACCTTCCTCATCGTTTGTTTAGCGGCGCCCTTCTGGGGTCGATTAGCGGATCGCAAAGGCCGTAAAATTACTCTTATTCGCTCTAGCCTTGGCATGGCTATATGTAGTATTTTATTAGGCTTTCAAACAACACCGGAAGGAGTATTTCTCATCCGAACTCTACAAGGATTAGTGAGTGGCTTCTATTCTGCCTCAGTTACACTCATCGCCTCAGAAACACCACAAGATCATACAGGTTGGGCCTTAGGTATTGTCGCCTCCTTTAACCTCGCAGGGTCACTAGCCGGTCCACTTGTAGGTGGCTATCTAAGCGATGTAGTAGGTATACGATATGACTTCTTTATTATCGGTGCCCTTATGCTGTTCGCATTTACCCTAACAGCTATACTCGTACATGAAGATTATGTACCAAAACCACTGGCAGAAAAACAAACCTTCAAGAACTTAAAATCCCACTTACCTGAATTTTCTAGTTTAGTTGCTTTATCTGCAGCGTCCTTCTTGTATGCCATTTCAGTTACAGCCATTTCACCTATTATGACGGTCTATGTGAAAGGCATGCTACCAAATAATGCTGAAAATATTGCCTTTATTTCTGGCGCTGTATTTTCTGCTTTGGGTGTAGCACAATTCTTAAGTAGCTCGCCACTAGGAAAGTTAGTAGATCGCATTGGACCAAGAAAGGTCCTCATTTATTCAATGCTATATGTAGGCCTACTCAATATTCCTCAAGCTTATGTAGACTCTGTGTATGCACTAGGTTTTATACGGTTTTTACAAGGCTTTGGCCTAGGTGGGATGCTACCTGCGCTGAATACATACTTATCCTCTAAAACACCTAAGCAATATACAGGGCAAGTATTCTCTTACAATCAATCCTGTTTATTTATGGGCTACTTCTTGGGCTCCTTTGGCGGTTCCATCGTAGCTGCTCAATTTGGATTCACTACCCTCTTCTGGGCATGCAGCCTTACCTTTATCGGCGCTGCACTATGGGTTGCCTTTAAACTTAAATAAATAAAAAAGAGCTATCACGACACTTTAGATTTACCGTCTAATTCTGTGATAGCTCTTTTATTTTGTTATTTCGTAAAAGTTCAGAAACTTTCACCATCTAGGGGAGATCATTCTACCTATTGGCAGAATAACTAATATCTCTAGTTAGGTATTAAAGGATACCTAGGATTTCCCACCATGCGTAACCCACAACTAGATTTAAAACGAAACACATGATAGCGAAGATACCGCCGATAATCCACCAGCTCTTAACTGTATTGTAGCCTGCGCCAAATACGATTGGAGCCGCAGCACCGCCGTAGTGAGTCAACGCACCACCGTAGGAGTTTGTAGCAGCTAATAACAAGGATAACGCCATTGGGTTTACACCTGCTACCTTACCTACTGTAAGGAATACTGGAAGCATCGCTACAACGTAGGCACTCCCAGAGGCAAACAAGTAACGAACAGCGATACTGATAGCACCGATGATAATAAGCGCCATCATAGGATTGTCGCCGAAGCTGAAGTATGTACCCATAAAATCAGCTAACCATTCAAAGAATTTAACCTTCGATAATGCACTGGACATGCCGATGATACCACCGAACCAGATCAATGTATTCCAAGCACCTTTGGATTCAAGCATATCTTCCCATTTAATAACGCCGAATACGAGAGCAGCCACCATAGCTACGATAGCTACAGCTGTTGCATCAAGAGAGAATTTAATACCAAAGCCTTGAGTCAAAATAGACGGCAATGCCCAGCCAAGTAAAGCAAGAATAAAGATAGCGATAAGCGCTTTCTCACGACCAGTGATAGGTCCAAGTTCTTTCAAACCTTCATCAGCAATGCCGTGAGAATCGATATGTTGAATAGATGGTTTATCGAGATAGTATACCATTGCTGGTGTAATGAGAAGCATTACAAGACCTGGTACTACGAGAGCTAATGCCCAAAGTCCCCAGTTGAGGTCTACGCCGAGGATTTTGTTCATATAGTCAGCAGCCAATAAGTTTGGTGCCATTGCTGTAGCGAACATCAAACTAGTTACCTTTGTTACCATGTATGTATTAACCATTAGGAAAGAGCCAGCTTTTTTCGCGCTTTCACCAGGCTCAGAGCCCAATGCTTTTGCTACAGAGTTCATAATTGGGAACACGATACCGCCACAACGTGCTGTATTGGAAGGTGTTACAGGAGCAATAATAAGATCTAATAAAGCAGTTACATAACCAAGGCGCAATGTAGTATGACCTAAGGATCTAATCAATAGGTATGCAATACGGCGGCCAAGGCCTGTTTTTACGAATGCCACGCTGAGGGAGAACGCAGAGAATACTAACCATACTGTTGTGGATGCATAACCAGACAATACGTTTTTCGTAGCATCCAAGAAAATTGCAGAACCTGCAATAGATAATAACAAGATAATTGGTGCTGGCCAAGGTTTAACAACAAGACCAACGATGGCCATTAAATAGAACCCTAACAGTCGCCAAGCTTCAACACTCAGACCTTCTGGCGGTGTAATGAACCACATTGCCAAAGGAATGGCAAACATAATTGCAATTTTAAGTAGCTTACTCATTCTTACTCTCCTTTTACATAAGCTATGCCTTTCATAATTGGTCGCGCTGTTCTAGCGACGCCCGCCTTCTCCACATGCCAACCATTATCATTGGTCAAGCATATTTCGAAATCAAATTTCCCTGATGGATGCGCCAAAGTAACGCGATTTGTCTCTTTAGCACGTTCGCTTACTACTTCATTCGCCACAGTGCCCGTAATCAGCGCTGCCGTAGCTGTACAAATGCCACCTGTAACGGCATAAGCTTTATGCATTACAGCTAGTGCTTTAGTACGAGCTACGATGTCTATGCTATTCCTCTCAATAGTTCGACCATCACTTGCTACGTAGGTTTGTGGTGCGGACACCATGCATACCTTTGGAACTGCAGGACTAGCGGCCTCTTTAGATGGAGCAAGTCCCATCATCACAGCCGCAGTAGTGCGAATATCTTCAAGTGTATTGAGTAATACACCGCCATCCGTTTCTGTGAAAGCCGGTAATTCCGTGCCTTCATAACCAAGGTCTGTAGCCTTTACGAATACAGCTGGATTGGCTGCATCTACGAGACTGACTTGGATTGTACGACCATCAGCCAATGTAATGGTATCTTGTACATTGCCTGTTGGTAATAGCTTACCTGTCTTAGAACCGCCTGGTTCCAAGAAGTATAATGTAATGCGAGCACCCGTACCAGGTACGCCGTCGATAGCGAAGTCCCCGTCAATAACAGGCTTACCATCTTGAACTGGCACATGCGCTTCAATAACCTTATTGGTATTCGTGTTAAAGATACGAACTACTGTTTCTGGTTCTACGGCTTTCACAAAGCCTTCCATAATAGCAAATACCCCTGCACCAGCAGAAATATTGCCACAGTTCCCTTCGTAATCCACTACCGCATCAGCAATACCTACATACCCAAAGGTATAGTCGATATCCGCATCATCCCGGTCAGAAGGATTTACAATAGCTACCTTGCTCGTCAATGGATCAGCACCGCCGATACCATTAATTTGACGTGCATCAGGAGAGCCATATAAGTCTAAAATCATACGGTCTCGAGCAGCTTGGTCATTTGGAAGCGTATCTTTTAACAGATACGCCCCTTTACTAGTACCGCCGCGCATATAGGTAACAGGAATTTCTTTATACCCGTTCATAATATACTCCTTTTAGTTCACCACTTACGCTTTACTATTTGCATAGTAGTTGATGAGACAACCTGCTGCGATAATATCTTTTTCTTCATCGCTGAGGTGACCTAAATGCAATGTGATTTCTGCCTTCTTCACGCCACCACTGATAACATATGCTTTGTAATCATCGGAGTCAGAGAATAATTGGTCACGTACATTTGGCACATATACATAGTCGCCTACTGCCATCGTTTTAGAGTCTTCTTCACTAGTTACAAACGGTAACATACCCCAGTTAATTACATTACTGCGATAGCGTTTTGTAGCATATTCAATAGCAATGTTAGCACCGCCACCTAATACGCGTTGGCAAGATGCTGCTTGTTCACGAGCAGAGCCATCGCCAGGGCGATTAGCATATACCATGCTAGACACTGCTGTAGATTTAGCCATATCTTCTACAGTTTCTCCAAGACCAAGAGCTTGTTTTACCTCTTCGTATGCACTTACTAAGTCTGCTGCGCTGTCACCTTCTTGACGAGATTTTTCCCAATCACGAACGACTTTTGCACGACCTACATATTCAGGAACCTTACGGCTCAAGGCAAATTCAGACAATGCATATGGGTCAGAACGGAAGGAAGATGTTTCACCAGATGGGATCAATTCATCTGTAGTTGTTACAGGATCATCGATATAAGCAGCTACTTTAAGCAATACATTTGGTGTCAATTCCTTAATAGAAGGCCATGGTTTAATGGATGGACCGTAAATGAGTTCCGCATCTTTTTTAGGTTCATTAAAGCCACTGTATACTTTACTTACATACGGTTTATCATCATAGTGATATGCTGGTACTGCATCATCATATTCTACATCTGTTGCTGCCGTTAAAGCGCCACCATTAATAGCTGTAGCTGCTACAGAGCGAGCATCGAGAAGTGCTACAGAAGAGATTTGACCATTGCCAGGTTTAGAGCCTTCACGATTCGGGAAGTTACGTGTCGCATGACGACCACTAAGACCTGTATTATTAGGTGTATCCCCTGCACCAAAGCATGGACCACAGAAGGCAGTACGTACGATAGCACCAGATTCCATAAGATCTACAAGAGCACCATTTTTCATAAGCTCTAAGTAAATTGGTTGGCTAGAAGGATATACGCTGAACGCGAAACGACCAGAACCTACGCTCTTACCGCGTACGATGTTAGCTGCTTGCATAATATTTTCATATAAGCCACCAGAACAGCCTACGATGATACCTTGATCTAAATGTAATTTACCATCAAAGTGTTTTTCAGGTAATTGTAAGGATAAGGATTTATTATCTAATTGCTCAACAGCTTGACGCTCAATTTCAGCTAATAAGTCACGACCACCTTCGTTAACCTCTTTAATGGTATAAACGTTGCTTGGATGGAATGGCATAGCAATCATGCTTTCCACTTCGTCAAGGTTAACCTTTACAAGACCATCATAGTACGCTACGTCACCAGGGTTAAGCTCTTTATACGCATCGCCACGACCATGAAGTGTTAAGAATTCTTTTGTATTATTATCTGTTCTCCAAATTGTTGTAAGGCATGTAGTTTCAGTAGTCATTACATCGATGCCATTACGGAAGTCCATGGACAAGTGCTCAATACCAGGGCCTACAAATTCCATTACTTTATTTTTTACGAAGCCATTTTTAAATACTGCTTTTTCAATGGCAAGCGCCACGTCTTGTGGACCTACGCCATGTTTAGGTTTTCCATCGAGGTAAATAGCAATCACTTCAGGACGTTGTACATCATAGGTACGACCAAGCAATTGTTTTACAAGCTCTGGACCGCCTTCACCAATCGCCATAGTACCAAGCGCACCATAACGAGTATGACTGTCAGAACCGAGAATCATTTTGCCGCAACCTGCCATTGTTTCACGCATATATTGGTGAATAACTGCAAGATGTGGAGGTACATAGACACCGCCGAAGCGTTGAACTGCGGATAATCCAAATACATGGTCGTCTTCGTTAATTGTGCCCCCTACAGCAGCCAAACTGTTATGGCAGTTTGTCAAAATGTAAGGGATTGGGAATTTATCTAGACCACTAGCAATCGCTGTTTGGATAATACCCACATAGGTAATATCGTGAGATGTTAAAGCATCGAATTTGATGCGTAAATCTTGATCACCTTCATGTTGTTGGTGATCCATTAAAATACGGTACGCCATCGTTTCCTTATAGGCGCGCTCTTTATTAAAAACTTCTTGCTGATCAAAGGCTGCACTAGAATCTGCGGGAACGATATCCGTACCGTGATATAAAAATACACCATTTGAAATTAACTCAACCATAACTTGCTCCTTTATTACTTTCAGGCATGTGTAAACCTTTACAAACACTATACTTTCACCATGTTTATTCGTGAAAGTTTCATTCCTCTCATTAGTTTCAATCCTTGTGTTATATCTAATCTGTATAGTCCTAGCGTTCCCTCATCTGTACCAACTCTATGGGATAGAGTACAATAATACATATGTAAAGGAGAGTTTATGGACACGAAAGATTGTACAATTTTAAAAACCTTAGCAGAGGAAAATAATATTACCTATGCGGCACGCCGTCTATTTATGACGCAACCTGCATTGAGTGAACGGATAAAAAAATTAGAAAAGGAATTTAACTGTCCCATTATCAACAGACAGACTCGTGGTATCGAGTTTACCTATCAAGGACAACGCCTTGTACGCTATGCCGAAGATTTACTCAATTCCTATACTTCGGTGCGACAAGAGCTATTAGCTATGGGTAGTGAACCTCGTGGTAAATTAAACCTAGGATGCTCAAATGTATTCGCAAAGTATCATATTCCCCATATCTTATCAACCTTTAAGGAGGCCTATCCACATATTGATATCATCATGTATACGGGGCTCAGCTATAAGCTGTACCACGACTTCCTTGAAGGTCGCTTGCATGCTGCTATCATCCGTGGTGCTCACACTTGGACAGAGTCAAAAGAACATATTTGGTCTGAACCATTCTGTTTCTTTAACAAAACGCCTTGTGCCGTTGAGGACTTACCACATTTACCGTATATCCACTATCAAACAGATCCGAATTTACAGCAAACTATTGATGATTGGTGGTATTCCCATTACTCACAACCGCCGATGCGCACCATTGAGGTGAACGACATCGATACTTGTATGAAGCTCGTCAATCAAGGACTTGGTTTTACCATCCTCACCCAAAGCTGTAGTAATGACTACCCGAATCTATTCAAGGAAACCTTAAAGGCTCTCGATGGTCACATCATGACTCGCGACACCTGGATGTACACCCGTCATAGCGCCCTTGAGTCCAAGCCAGTACAGGCTTTTTACTCATTTATGAAAACCTGGGCCGATACAAGAGCATAGCACCTATTCCTTTAATACATATAATATATTATGAAAGTGCAATAAAAACAAATTGGTCTTTTCTTTAGCATCCATAAATTTTACTTATATCATATCTATTAAGATATATGTAAAAATCATATTGATGAGCCATTAAACCATAAAAAGAACCCGCCACGATCCAACGATCATGACGGGTTTTATGTTTCATATAAGAGCTTTTATAATCACCTGTTATGCCATACTAAGTCTATCATAGAACTACAATAACAATAACATAATAACTACTGTAGCAATAATACATGGTATAGCATTACGTTTTGCCATTTCCATAGGGTTGATGCCTGCAAGGCCAGCAATGATGATACCGGCACCTGCTACTGGACTCATACTACGACCGATACCAGCACCTAATTGAGCCATGGAGCCTAATTGCATAATGCCATAGCCAAAGTCTCCAGCATGAGGTGTTACAGCACCGTTAAACGCAAGGGCTGCCGCATTACCCGAACCAGAAATAACGGCCAATAAGAATGGACCAAATGCCGCACCGATTTGGGCAATTTGTTGAGAATTCTTCATACCATCAATAAGTGCACTTGTAAGGCCGATGTACTGCATACCGGCTGTAAAGCACGCCGCAGCGGCCATAAGACCAACTACATCACACATGCCATCACCAGTACCGCGGAAGAACTTCTTAACTGCATCTGTTACATTAGGTCTTACCGCAATAATACCGATAGCCGTACCAATTAACATGGACACAGGAACGGAAATCTCTGGAATCACTGCTACTTGTTTACTACCGAGCACAAGTAATACAAGTGGAATAATTGGAATTATTGCATATAAATAATTTACCTTAAATTCTTTGCCTTCTTCGTTAGCATCTTTTAATACATAGCCAGTATGTTCCTTTTTAACGATAGCCACAATATTAAGCAAGATAGCTGCTACTACAATGCCGATAATGGCTTGCATAGAGAAGCTAGCAATAACGGTCATAACGTCTTCACCTGCAAGTTGTGCTACTTGAGGGTTAAACATAAGGCCTGGGCTTAATGCACTACCCCAAGTTCCTAAGAAAATGGCAGAACCTGCCATTGCAGGGTGCACACCAGAGCGAATTAATGCAGGGATTAATAGCGCACCTACGGCCGCTGCACAGCCTGCTGCAGTCGGTAACGCAATATTGATCAAGAATGTAATAATAACAGCACCAGGAATGATGATTTTAGTCATCTTTTTAAGGCCTGCAGAGATGAAATATACCATGTGCTCTGTACATTTTGTATATTCCATAACATAACTAAACCCAAGCACTGTACAAATAGTTGGTACAAGGCCTGGATTTGTAAGCTCTTTTACAAAGGCCGTCGTACCAGCACCAAGCTGACCACCAATAAAGCACATTAACAAGCCTGATAATAATAACACAAGCCGTGTTTCAAACTGTTTAATAATGGCAATAAACGTCGCCACTACGATAACAATACCAGCAATAACCATAATCTCTCCAATCCGGGTATTCCCTGCAAATAGAAAGCATTCTCTACCATTCTATTACGGAATACACCCTTCTAACTACGTACAATATAATGTCTTACCTAGTAACACACATCCTGCTACATTATATCTACATACAATATATCACAGTGCTCAACCTAATTGAGTTTTGTACTCTCTAAGCTAAGTTTTCTAAGTACTGTATCCAATACCTTAGCGCCCGTAATAATATCATCCATATCCGCAAATTCAGCTGAATTATGGCTAATACCTTCACGGCATGGGATAAAAATCATCCCTGTTGGGACATCATCGGCCCAGTGCATTGCATCGTGACCGGCACCGCTTGGCATGGTCATATAGTCTACACCTACAGACTTAACAGCCTCTTCGATTTCTCGAATCATGGCTGGATGCATCGCTACAAGATGATCCTGTGCAATAGGCTCAATCGTATAGGATAAGCCGCGTTTCTCTGCAGTAACATCAATAAATTCCTTAATCAGGGTAACCACAGAATCACGGGCCACCTTAGAAATACTGCGAATATCTACGCCCAGCTTAACCGCCCCAGGAATAACGTTCATCGCTCCCGGTGTTACCTCCACAACACCGACTGTGCCTACTACTGGAGGCTCCTCTTGCATGGATGCAATTTCCTCAATGCCGAGGATAATTTTTGAAGCCCCACATAACGCATCATGACGCAAATTCATTGGGGTTGCGCCACTATGATCCGCATTACCACGAATGGTTACATAGAACCGCTCTGGTGCGGCAATACCAGTTACAACGCCGATGGGTTTGGCTTCGTGCTCTAGCACCTTACCTTGTTCGATATGAATTTCTGTGAAAGACTTTACAGGTTGTTTATATTCCATATGCTCAATAGCATCTGGATTTAAATTACGTACTTTCAAAGCATCATACAAGGAAGTACCTTGTTTATCTACTAAGCGTTGTAAATCTTTCAATGTCAATTCACCACGCATAGCTTTACTACCTAATGTAGCAGCTCCAAAGCGACTAGACTCTTCACACATGAAGTCCACCACTGCAATGGTATGGTCATGTTCAAAACCATCATCTGTCATACTGCGAATCGCTTCAATAGCAGACAATACGCCTACAACACCATCATAATTGCCCCCATTAGGTACGCTGTCCGTATGAGAACCAACCATGACAATCGGTAAATCTGGATTTTTGCCAACCTTATAGCCTATAACATTGCCGAAATCATCTATTTCAACAGTCAAGCCCTCATCAGTCATACGGTCAATGATATACTGACGACCCTTCCAATCTGCGTCGGTGAAAGCTAGACGATTAATACCCTCACCAGGTGCAGTCAACTGTGCCATAGCATCAAAATCTTTAGCTAATCGATCTCGTTGAATCATATAACACCTCATAACTACATAGATATATTACATTCAATAGATAACCTAGTATAAATACTTCTGATGTACTCATATAGACACTTTAATGTATACATCTCAATCAATATATCCTATTTTAAATAGTGAGTAGCAATTGTACCTAATGCAACTATACCGTTTAACATATCTTCTTCATCGATATCGAATAGTGGGTTATGATGAGGTGCTTTAATTGCAGAGCCCAATACCATATATGTTGCTCGACCGCCACGATCAATTACACGGTTCAAGAAGTACGCGCAGTCTTCACTACCACCACCGCTATAATCAAATGGTACCTCTTTAAAGATCCCCAATGGTTCAACGATAGATTGTACTTCGCGAGCTAAATCATCGCTAATACGACCTGCAGGAGTTTCACCTTGTTTGGTAATTTCAAAGGTACAGTCATGCATTTCTGCAGCACCTTTAATAATTGTTTTAGTGCGTTCAATCATGTAGTCATTGATTTCTGTTGTAGCGCCACGAGTTTCTAATTTAAGAACTGCTACGTCAGGTGTAACATTTCGACCTGTACCACTTTCAAAAACTCCTACATTCATACGAGATGCGCCCCCACTATGGCGAGCAATGGCTTGTAAGTTAAGAACTGCTGTACAGCCTGCAAGCATGGCATTCTGTGCTTTTTCTGGAGAACCACCAGCATGAGCAGAATAGCCGTGGAATACAGCATCAAGTTTTGTAGTCGCTAAGAAACCATGGTCGCTACAAACAAAGCAATTGGATAACTTCTCATTAAATCCGATATGCATACCGAACATCAAGTCTACATCATCTACTACGCCTGCCTCTACCATCGCTTTAGCACCACGTACACCTTCCTCTGCTGGTTGGAAGATAAGTTTAATACTACCTTTTAATCCATCCTTATGTGTAGCAATATATTCTGCAAGGCCAAGACCCATTGTCATGTGTGTATCATGACCACAAGCATGCATAGCCTTATCATGGCGAGAACGGAACCCAATCTTAGCTGGAATATGGTTAGACGCTTTAGATTCGATAACATCATTGGAATCCATATCTGCACGGAATGCCACAACAGGACCATCATCACTGAACTTCATAGTTGCTACGATAGCTGTCTTACCATATCCCATTTTCTCTACTAGCTCAGGATCAGCACCTTCATCCATAGCACGAGCCATAGCTGCTTTCATAACCTCTTCGCTAGGTAAACCCATACGAGAATCTAAATCGAGCACATCTGCACCAAGTGCTACATCATACCCCAAGGCAATTAACTTTTCAGCTACTTTAGCAGCAGAACGATATTCAAGCCAAGCTGGCTCTGGATACATATGAAAATCACGACGCATCGCGATAAAATCATCGCGTCGTTGTTGTACGAAATCTTTTACAGACATAGGAACCTCCTAAAAATTAATTAGTACTTATATATTAACTATATGAATAGATACGTAAATAGTCAACCAAATAGGTCATGTATACAAGATTTACATAAACACTGCTATATTTACATGGTTGATATTATCTACATAGAGTTGCAAAGAGTAGAGTTATTATTCAAGGCAGTCTTAACAAAATATATTGTTTTACAACCACAAAAAAGACACATATATCACGGAGTTACATCTCATGATTTATGTGTCTTTATGTGTCTTTATGTGTCTTTATGTATCTATATATGTTCTTTTTATCTAGTTAATTTCTACTTTGTTCAGTTTTTCTAGCACTTCTCGTTTGATTTGTCGTTGTCGGTCCCAGGCAATAATGAATACTGTGGTGATGATACAAACCATACCAATGATACCAATAATAGTAAATTCATTTCCTAACAGTGCCCAACCAAATAGTGCTGCGGAAATCGGTTCTAACGATGACAGAATAGAGCCTTGCACAGCGCCAATACGTCGTACTCCTTCAATATAAGCATTGAAGGATACAACTGTCCCCAGTATAATAATAGCGAATAATCCAAGCCATGTCATACCATCCCAAATTGCTTCAGAGTCGATTTGCTGGAACATTGCTAGCGAAATACATCCACAGATAAACATGGCAAAACCCACTATAGATGTAGTACCGTATTTCTTTAACAACTCAATAGGTTGCAATGTATAAACACAGATGCTGGCTGCAGATATGAGTCCCCACAGTAAAGCCTCGCCATTGATATTTTCAATATCTAATCCATCTTGTGAAACGATACAAACGGTACCAATCATAGCTAATACAACACAACCTGTCTCTGCAAGGGACGGCTTCTTAAAGTATCGCAAGAAGAGATAGATAATAATCAACGTTGGTGCTACATATTGAAGGACCGTAGCCACACCAACTCCTGAAATGGCGATGGCTCTAAAGTACGTGTACTGCGCTAAAGCAATACCAAGAACTCCTAAGATGAGCAATTTACCAAAGTCTTTTTTATTTTTAAAAATATCAAAGATCCGCATCCCATCTTGTATATAAGCCAATATAATCGTCAAAAACCCGGCCACGAGTAACCGAACCTCTAGCAGCCACTCTACATTTAAGTGTTTTGCTCCTTCTAGATATTGCACGGATGTACCTGAAAGTCCCCAAAACAAGGCTCCTAGAATGGCTAACGCCATACCGATCCACTGTTTCTCCCCCATCTAATTCCTCCATTTAATGAGACATTAAAATACTATAACATAATAACAAAGAGGTCTCTGAGCTGCAATATACAGTAAAGAGACCTCTGTTACTAGTTGCGTTTTTCTAAAGCAATAATAATAACGGTAGCAATAATCATAGCCATGCCAATTAACCCTAATATACTAAATTGATTATCTAAAAAAGCCCAGCCAAAGAAAGCCGCTGAAATCGGTTCAATAGATGACAAGATGGATCCTGGAACAGCACCTATGCGTTTAACCCCTTCAAGGTACGCATTAAATGACACGATGGTGCCTAGAAAGACTACATTAAAACAACCTACCACAGTCCATACATCCCACGTAGCATACGAATGAGGCTGTTGGAATAGAACCGCCGACACTAGACCACTGAGGAGCATACCAAATCCTACAATCGGCAGTGTCCCATATTTATATAGTAAATCTACAGGAGAAACACTATATACAGCTACGCCCACAGCAGATAATAAGCCCCAAAATAATACATCACTACGGAAGCTTTCAAAAGAAAAACCATTATTTCCTATTAAGCAAATGGTGCCTACTAAGGCAAGAATAACCGAAAAGATTTCACCCTTCGACGGGTGTTTACCATAGCGCACTAGCAAATAAATAATAATCATAGATGGTGCTAAATACTGTAACACCGTCGCTATGCCCGTGCCAGCAATAACTATTGACCGAAAATAGGTATATTGACATAACGCCATACCAAACACGCCAAATATGACAAGACCAAACGTATCTCGCCAATTGCGAAATACATTAAAAATCGCATTGCCTTGTCGAACCCAACCATATAAAACAGTCAGCCCCCCTGCTGTGATAAGACGCATCGTTAAAAGCCATTCTAGGTTCATATTACGAAAATTACCTATGAATTGAACGGATGTGCCTGACACACCCCACAAGATAGCTCCAAATAAGGTTAATATAATACCAATAATTTCATATCGCCCCATACGATTACTCGCCTAAGAGATCGACGTGCACTTTCACAACAACCTTACGGATTTTAATTGGCTTATCATTAACCGCTAATAATGGTCTATGTATATCAGATGGGAAGAACACTGTATAATAACCTTCTGGACAATGGATTTGACCTTCATCAGTAGCTTCATTTGGATAGAAATAACAATCTCGTTCCGGATAGGATTCTACTGGTTTAACAAGGCCTTTATCAACAAAGAATCCCATATTTTCTTCACCACTCACCATAAATTGAATGTCAACATAGTTACGATGAGACTCTGGCTTTGTAGTTTCAAATAATTTTGTTTCCACATCGTCCACATTAGCGTACATCATGTCTCCTTCGATGGCATGACGCCCTCCTGGCAATGCTGTTAAATCTGTATTCTTTAAGAAATCTAAAGCGCGTACGATGGCTTTAGGATATCCCATTTTTGTATAATCTGCAGTAATGCTAGAGAAAAACATATACAATCCTTTCACAATATATCTGAAGATAGTAATCCAAAATAACCTATTATATTACCCTTTAATGTTAGCACATATACACCTAAAGAACTAGCTATTATACGCTCTATACAAGGCATATATTCCCTTGTACAAAAATACAGTTTTTTATATAATTAAACCTTACTTTCACAAGAAATGTATATCTTAAAAGTACATGTCTTAAAAGTACATACATAGTAAAAGTCCTCCATATGCTACATATATGGAGGACTCGTACATGGACCTAGATTTACTTTATTCTTGAGTTTTATGAGCAGCGATAATTTCTTCCGCTTGCTTATGTGGAACCTCTTCATAAGTATAGAACTGACGGTTAAATACGCCTTGTCCTTGAGTGATGGAGCGCAATGCAGTCACATAGTCAGACATTTCAGCCAATGGTACCTGAGCTTTAACAACAGAAATACCAGTTCTTTCACTTTGTTCCATGCCTAATACACGACCTCGACGGCTATTTAAATCACCCATGATGTCGCCCATGAAAGCATCTGGTGCAAACACGTTAACCTCATAGATTGGTTCTAATAGGACTGGTTTCGCCTTAGGAATTACATCCTTGATAGCCTGTGACGTAGCTACTTTGAATGCTAACTCTGAGGAGTCTACACTATGGTAAGATCCATCCAAGAGTGTCACTTGCACGCCAATCATAGGATATCCTGCAATTAAGCCTTTTTCTAGGGTTTCTTTGGCACCCTTTTCCACTGCTGGTATGTATTGTTTAGGTACAGCACCACCAAAAATTTTATCTACAAACGCAAATTCAGTACCATCATATAATGGGTCCACTTGAATCTTAACGTGACCATATTGGCCATGACCGCCACTTTGTTTCTTATATTTAGACTCGGTTTCAGCGGAGCCTTTAATGGTTTCGCGGTATGGAATGTATGGAGTCACAAGTTTAGCTTGTACGCCATATTTACGATCCATTTTGTTGAGGATATGCTCGAGATGAACCTCGCCCATACAATCGATTTGTAGTTGACGAGCCTCAGCATTTTTCACCACTACACAAGTAGGATCTTCTTCTGCAACTTTCAGAACAGCACCTGCTAATTTTTCTTCCTCACCTTTTTTCACAGGTTCCAATGCCACTGTGTATAGAGGTTGAGGGAAACGAATAGCATCGTATGTTACTTTAAAGTCAGGAGCTGTTAAAGTGTCGCCAGTTTTAGCATTAGCCAATTTTGGTATCACTACGATATCCCCAGCTTTAGCTGAAGATACAGGGATTTGTTGCTTCCCGATAAGGGTAACCATCTTGCCCCATTTTTCTTCTACACCTTGGTTTACATCATAAAGTCGGTCGCCTTCTTTAAGTTCACCAGAGAAGATACGTACAAAGCTTTGTTTGCCTGCGAAAGGGTCTAACAATGTTTTAAATACAAATGCAGTTAAAGGTTTATCTACATGTACTACACATTGTTCGCCGGTTTCCGCATCAGTTGCGGTCATCACTTTTTTAGTTGCATCCGGCATGTAACGAATCATACGATCCAATACTTGATCTAAGCCAATACGAGATGTGGCACTACCACACATGATTGGGCACACACGGCCACTAATCATCCCTTCACGCAAGCCTTGGCGAATTTCCTCTAGGGATAATTCTTCGCCTTCTAAATATTTTTCCAACAATTCATCGCTACCTTCAGCCGCGGCTTCTACGGTTAATTCCCGAATTTCTTGAGCCTTTTCGATAAGGTGAGCTGGTACAGCAATTTCTGTTGGTTGGCCGTCCTTGTAAGTAAACGCAGTCATTTTAGCTACGTCTACAACGCCTTCAAAGTTGGCGCCTTCACCGATAGGAATCTGTAATGGCATAATGCCTTTGCCAAATAATTCCCGCATTCTTTCAATAGTACCGAAGAAATCGGCACCATCAACATCCATTTTATTGATAAACGCCATACGTGGCATTTGTAATTCAACTGCATAATCCCATGCGCGAACTGTGTCAGTTTCTACACCAGATGTGGCGGATAGCACCATCAACATACCATCGCACGCACGCAAAGCGGCACGAACTTCGCCATGGAATTCGTTATAGCCTGGAGTATCTACGAAGTTAACCTTATGGTCATGCCATTCACATGGAGCCATGCCCAATTGGATGGTTACGTTACGTTTAATTTCTTCAGGTTCAAAGTCCATAATATGTTTATTATCTTGACCTTTACCTACGAAATCAACCGCACCAGAGGTTAACAACAAAGATTCGACAAGAGCTGTTTTACCCGCACCATCATGGGAAACAACAGCAACGTTTCTAATTTTATCACTACTGTACTCTTTCATCGGAATCGCCTCCTTTATGGCAAATTACGCATTTGCTAATACATTTCGACACTATACTATAAAAGTCCTCTTTTCTCGAAAAAATTTCTCGAAAAAAGAGGACTCTTTATAAATATTAAGTTATCTGCCCACCATGGAAGCACAGCCACTTAGAAGTGCCATAAAGAGGACCCAAATAATAACAAAGACGATAGATGTCAATATAGCCGCAATGAATACTTTCATCTTACTAAGCATTACTTGTCTTGCCATAAGTTCTAAAGATACCCAAATAGATATGATGAACAAAGCTATGGATCCTACAAAATACATAACCCCAGCAATAGCACTACTATCAAATACAACCCCCAATAGCCCCATTAAAATCAAGACTATCATATAGCCAATACTAAATAGAAGAACGCCATAACCTTGTAAATACCAACTAACTTTCATTACGGCCTGTACGTTATCTGTACCACCCAGCTTGGTAATCACCCAATTATATACATAAGATCCGACAGCAATCATGACAAAGGACCAACCAATACTGATAAGCCATGCAAAAATAAATACGAAGCTAGCACCAATACCGATTAAATAGGTCAAACCAGTAAATTCATTATGAGGGAGAAATGGAATTAACATAGTCCCAAATAAAGCTAATATAATATATGGAATAGCCCACAAGAATACAGTGCCCCAAAAGCCTTTTTTCAAAGTACCCGATTGCACTACTTGATCAATACCGCCACTAAAAGGACTGGCAAATAACCGCCAAAAATCAGAATACCATTTTGTCTCCATAATACAACCTCATATACAAACTAAAACTCTCCTGTACGTTTTCCGTAATGTTTGGAGTCACCATTTTGCTTCCACCCTACGGTGTCACCAATGGACATTACGCGACGTGTTAAGCAGTCTTTACATTTATCTGCATTGTCATCGACACAAGGTTTGTTATCGTATAACAAATATTTTGCACGGTGTTCCGGAATGGTAATGATAGGCATCAAGATGTTGGCCCCTGCAGCAAGACCTTTTTCACGGCCTAGTTTATCTAGCGCTTGCAATGCCGTTGTGGCAGCAATGTTTACGTCTTTCAAGAATAACCGGGTCAGCGCAATCATCTTTAGGCCCAATTGAATGCGGCGCAATTTACCAGCTTCATCATCGATACCCATGGCTAATGCCTCTTGACCTAGTGGCGTATCATGATGTACTACATACGGTCCCATACCGATCATATCAATATCCATATCACGATAGAACAAGATATCATTTACAAGGTCTTCCTCAGTTTGACCTGGTAAACCAATCATAACACCTGTACCAACTTGGAAACCTACGCGGCGCAAGCTACGCAAACATTCAACGCGCGTTTCAAAGGAGTGTAATTCATCTTGAGGATGAATTTTATGGTACAGTTCTTTATTTGTTGTTTCAATGCGCAATAAATAACGACTAGCACCAGCTTCACGCATGCGGCGATATGCCTCTTCGCTTTGCTCTCCTACACACATCGTAATACCAAGGGAACCATCACCAATGGCTTTAATATCGCGGATAAGGTCTACCACATAATCAACAAAGGCATCATCACAACGTTCTCCGGATTGAAGTGTAATAGAACCATATTCATGGTCATAGGCCCACTGCGCCATTTTGATGATATCTTCACGATTCATATCAAAGCGTTTCGTCTTGTCATTTTCACGACGAATGCCGCAGTAATTACAGTTTTTGATACATCGGTTCGAGAACTCGATGAGGCCACGATAGTACGCTACAGGCTTTACATATTTAGCCTTCACTTCATAAGCCTTTTTATATATTAACTGCAACTGTTCTTCATCAGTTACAGACATGAGAAATCTTAGCTCATCCTCTGTTAGCCATTCATCGCCAACAAGGTCTTTCCCGAGAATGTCTTGCACTTGCAAATAATCACTTCCTTTCATAACGAACCGTCATCGATTCGCTTGGTATGGTAATAGATTCAATATCTGTAACACAGGTGAATCCATTAACTTCACGTGGCAAATCTCGCACATGTTTCACTTGTCGAGTTAAGCATTCGTGAGCCATTATGCCGCGACTCATTTTAGAGGATGTACTCATCTGCTTAAACGTGTCGCCTCGCAATTCCCAAAACTCAACGGTTACCACCTTTGGATGATTCACCATTTTCGCATATTCTTTAGACGCTAGGTTTAGGATCCAATCTTCTTGATGAAAGTATGCATCCACTGCTTCACGCCATGTGTCATATAGATTAATGCCTACCTTATCGACCATATCTAATCGATAATCGCATACGCCCATCGTAGGCTCTACAACGCCGTACAACGCAGACATCACAGCAAGATGGCTTTCACCAAAAGACTTTGCCTCATCAGATAGGTTCGACCAGTCTAAATATTTGAAAGCAATACCATCGTAACTTTCACAGGCTAGCCCAACAGGATGGGACTCAAAATTTTGATAAAAACCAAAGAGCGCCTGCGCCTTATCTTCCTTTAATTTTAAAGCCTTGCCAAGAGCAGCTACATCCAGAGATTGCACATGTTTTACAATGTCTTGTGTGATGTGCGGTTGAAATTGACCGTCTAAGACTGCAGGATTGACTGCCCCGTCGTTGATAGTAGCAGGGGTAATCGTTTTAGTCTTACTAGGAGAGAGGACGATTTTCATGAGATAATTCCGCCTTGATAGTTTCCTCAGTCAAATTGTCGATCAATTCAGGATTCCACAGCATGAGAGGTACTGCTACAACGTGACTAGCTTTCATTTCTTTACATAATTTAATGCATTCTTTAAGGTAGTTAGAATCTTCATCCACTAGATCACATACGATAACTACATGACGACCTTTTAGATTAACACCTTCATAGTCGATACTTTCGGCAGATACAGTAAGCATACCTGTTTCTAAACGGCCTTCGCTCATATCGTTCAAACGAGACATCAATACATGTTCAAGCATAGTAGATACAGGTGTCACAACACGACCAATACCAATAAGAGCTTCTGGTTGAGCATGAACGATAACAGTTTTCTTACGTTTATCCGTTCTAAACTCAATAAGCGCTTTTTCTAAAGCACCAAAAAATACGAATAATTGCCAAGGATCAAAAGAACCTGTTTGGAACATATCAATAACAGAACCATCTTCATCCATATTTAGGCGCGTTAATAATTCCTCTGCAATATCATTTACTACAACACTGAAATCAGATTGCATTGCATCTTGTACTTTTACTTCGTTTGCCATTAGGTCCTCCTAATTTCTATCTATTACACTAGTGAGGGAATCCTCCCTACAGATATTATGCTATTCTTAATTGTAACATATTTTATAAACCACATGGGTATTCTAAGATACGCTTTTTACATAATCAATATTATATGTTCTAACATAAAAAAAGACCGCTGACGCGGTCCTTTTTATCATTATTAGCTTTAACTATGAGCAACTCATCCAATTAGATTACTAAGACCAGCTAATTGGCTAACTGCCCTCCTTAGAGAGTAATTTTGTGTGTTATGCACCTACATACAGTAAGTAAACATTCATAACTGTTACAATGATACCAATGCCCCATAATAGTACATTCGTAAATTTATGGTTCGCATACTGCCCCATTACCTTGCGACTACTTGTCATATAAAGCTGCAAGAAAATCGTTATAGGGAGCTGCAAGCTCAAGAACATTTGAGAAATCAACAATGCTTGGAATGAATCCGTAACAAATACAATCAATAACAATGCTGGAATATAAGTTAATGCCAACCCTAAGCGCGTATGAAAGTCTTTCATATCGTAAGACTCACCAAACATACCGGCAAAGATACTCGCCCCAGCCATACCTGCTGTCGCAGATGAAGCAAAGCCTGCAAAGAGCAGTGCAATAGCAAAAATGGTACCCGCTGCAGGTCCAATAAGAGGTCGTAACAATTCCTCAGCCTGTTCAAGCTCTGTTACCTCAATACCATGAGCAAAGAACACTGCAGCCGCCAATAAGATCATGGCGGAGTTAATCATCCATCCAATTCCCATAGATAATAAAGTATCTAGGAATTCATAACGCAATTGTCTCTTCATTACAGAAGGATCTTGCGTATTGAACTGGCGACTTTGGATGATTTCTGAGTGCAAAAACAAATTATGAGGCATAATAACAGCCCCTAAGATACTCAAAATAACGAGCATCGATTCATTAGGAATCTTAGGATCTACCCAACCAATACCTGCTGACACCCAATCTACATTGACCAAATTTACCTCTACAAGATAAGCCAAGGCAATAAGGGATACAAAGCCAGCAATAATTCGCTCTAACTTGCGATAGGAATTAGTAATAAGCATAACGGTGCAGATAAGAGCCGTTAGAATACTACCTATCAAAATTGGGATGCCAAACAACATCTTTAAAGCGATGGCAGCACCAATAAATTCTGCCAATGCTGTCGCTGCCGCCGCAATGCCTGCTGTACTAAGCACGAAGCGAGACACATAACGTGGCAAAAACTCATAAGCACATTCGGATAAACATTGTCCTCGCACAATACCTAGATGAGCCACATTATGCTGCAACAAAATAAGCATAATGGTAGATAGTGTAACTACCCACAACAACTCATAGCCGTAGCTAGCACCAGCAGCAAGATTTGCCGCCCAGTTGCCAGGGTCTATGAAACCAACGGTTACAATGATACCAGGTCCTATATATTTAAAAACCTCGCTCACTTGCTGCTTACCGTTTTGATGTACGGTAAATAGCTGTTTCTTTAAAAAATCAATCATTATAACACCTCATCTAAGGGTTATAGAGTGAAACTCATCTCTGTTTGCATACGAGCATCGGTTTTGGATTTGCTATCCTTACCACCTGTGTAACGGATGCGCACATTATTATTTACTTTAACGCGAGAATCATCAATTTTGAACTTCTTCATCTTTTCTTTGATTTGTTCATCAGTTAAAGCGCGTTCTTCTGGTTTTGCTACCTCATCATTAGCCGCATCTAAAGCATCTTGCTGCGATTTAGATACTTGGTATGTTTTACCAGATTTCTTAGCCTTTTCAGCACGCTTTTCGTCTAATTTTTGACGGCGTTCTCGAGTAACCTTCTTATCGCGAGCAATACGATAATCCATCACATCACGCATATTTTCTTGATAAATACGCAATGCATATTGGCGATCATTTTCGTTCATTTGCTCCCGTTTTGTTACGACTTCATCAATAAGAGGCATGAGTTCGTCCTTTGTATAGCTTGTATTACCATCAAAGACAAAACCATGTGCATCTGTAATGGCACCGTGCTTAATTAGTGTTTGTAACGCTGTATACGTCCAATCACTTGGTGTAATTACACCTGTACTCACATGGTGTTGTACTTTGCTAGAGCTACTAACAGTTTCTACATCGGCACTCACACCGTCCATTATAGGACGTGCACTTGGGATAGCAATGCTTTCAGCATGAACGAGACCAACAGAGGCAACGAGACATAATGTACCGATGCCAACAGCGCGACGAAGTAAATGTATGTGACGTGTATATTTTATATTCATAAGAGTCTCCTTAAAATTACATTTGATACAATCTATTATATGAAACCCCTAATCATACGTCAACTCTATAACCTTACACACTATATATCAATATTTACAAGACCTTAGACTCATCTTAGCCCTTACACGTTTAGGACCATACCAGTAAATACGACAATAAACAAAAAGACCTCACATCGGATGATGCAAGGTCTCAGCATGGCGGAGGATTAGGGATTCGAACCCTAGCGACGGTAACCCGCCCTAACGATTTAGCAAACCGTCCTCTTCAGCCTCTTGAGTAATCCTCCATGCTTTACTGGGTAATCATATCATACCCAATAAGGCGTTGTCAATTGTATTATTTCAACATAGATTCGATAAACCAAATTTGTTTTACATAGTATGCAATGTGATCTTCCATCATGTTAGAAAGCAAGAAGTTATCTTCTTCGCCTGCCGCTTCACGAATAGCAGCTGCTTGATCTTTCATGTATTTGAAGTCATGAAGAAGGATTTCGATAACTTTATGTTGAGGAACATCTTCTTGACCTAATTCACCAATTTTAGCCAATTTAGCATATTCAACAGAATTTACTAATGGGAAGTGACCTTGCATTTTCACATGTTCTGCTACTGCATCAAAGTATTCAAAAGCAGCATCATAAATGGATTCTAAGTATTCATGGATAGATTTGAATTGTGGACCAGTTACATTGAAATGAAGATTATGTAATTTTACATTCCATACGGAAAGATCTGCTAAATATTGATTTACTTGTTGTACGTTTTTCATAGTAATACTCCTTTTATCATTTAATTCTCAATTATAGTCTATTCAAAAACCAGAATAAACCAAGTTGGCGTCTATGCCTTTCAATTCGTTTATTTAATTTGTAATCAATATTGATTACATTGATTATTTTATCAATAATGATTTTCCTTGTCAACACATGAAATTGTTTTTTGAATATTTTATAAAAAAACCTCTAACTACTAGTTCAACTAATAGTTAGAGGTTTTATCATTCTATATTATATACAGTTTTATTACATTAAATATAATATTCTATGTAATCGTCAGGAATTTTCTTTTCCTCTGCCTTACCATTATTAGTACGACGAGGTTTACGGACATACATATTTTCTGGATCAGTTTCAAAGATAACCATATCTTTAGGGATATCATGTTTAATAACAAGATTACAACCGATTTTTGTACGAGCACCGATGGTAATATCACCTAAGATTTTCGTACCTGTACCGATGAGTACTTCGTCTTCGATGGTCGGATGACGTTTTTCCTTTTTAGAGGACATACCACCTAATGTTACTTGGTGGAACAAGGTTACATTATCTCCTACGATAGCTGTTTCACCGATAACAACGCCCATGCCATGGTCGATAAATAAACCACGACCGATAGTTGCACCTGGATGGATTTCAATGCCTGTGACGTGACGAGAATGTAGAGCTACCCGACGTGCCAATGTTGGCCACCCCGCCTTGTACAGACGATGCGCAAAGAAATGCCAAAACAAGGCCGTAATATGCGGATACGTCCAGATAACCATCCACACATTGGTGGCAGCAGGGTCAGAATCCATTACGCGTTTAATATTATATTGAATTTTGCCCCATAATTCGCGTAAACCTTGTATCATAGCGACTCCATCTCAAATAACTTCTACTCATATAATATATAGTATACAACATATGTGGTATGTATTCCTATACATAAGATGTGTTTTATCTATGCGAAATCCGTTACTTTACATACTCATTATTGCCGAAGTCCAAGAGGGATAAATATTTTTCTACCCCATCTGGTGCAATAACTACGATATTCGCCTTTGGTTCTTCTCGAGCAATACGCTTTGCTGCCACGATAGCCGCTCCAGCGGAAAGACCAATAGAAACACCACTTTCACGCATGAAGGTTTGCACCTCGCTAAAAGATTCTTCATCACTTACAGTCTGTACGCCATCCATCAAACTTTGATCAAAATTTTCTGGAATAAAGCCTGCCCCAATACCTTGGATTTTATGAGGACCACCCTTACCTTCCGTAATGACTGGAGAACCGGTTGGCTCAACAGCGATAGCCTTTAAATTAGGATTATGTTCTTTCAAACGTTTTACAACACCTGTGAAAGTCCCGCCAGTGCCGATACCAGCTATAAAAATATCTACATTTGGTACTTGTTCTACAATTTCAGCACCAGTTGTACGATAATGCATATCTGGGTTTGCCGGATTTACGAATTGGCCCAAAGTGAAAGCATTTGGATATTTATCTAAAATTTCATCTGCTCGTTCAAGAGCACCTCTCATACCAGTTTCTTTCGGAGTTAAAATAAGCTGCGCCCCATAAGCCTTAATAAGCTCACGACGTTCTTTACTCATGCTTTCAGGCATAATAATAACTGTTTTAATATGTAAGATGGCGCCTACCATAGCCAATGCAATGCCTGTGTTGCCACTTGTAGCTTCAACGATAATGCTATCCTCGTGAAGGCGTCCTTTTTCCTTAGCATCTTGCAACATGCCAAGTACAGCACGGTCTTTCACAGAGCCACCTACATTATATTTTTCAAGTTTTACATAAATATTAGTATTCGGTAATTGATATACCGGAGTTTTACCAATCAGTTCAGTTGTTTGATTTGTGACTATGCTCATCTGATCCTCCTTTAGGCGATAGATGATAAAAATCGTCCTCAGGAACCTCCCAAGGACGATATAAAATTCACCTTGTTATTCTCTATACACTGGATATAACCATTTGTGTATTCTCATAAATACAATCATACTCTATCACCTGCCTCTATGCATTGTCAAGAGAATGAGAACTACTTTTAAAACCCTAAAAATACAGGAAATAACTAGGTTTATCTATATTTACTTATATAGGCGTATATTGGATATACCCAAGACTATGTATGTCTATAAATTATGATATATAAAGCGCTATAAACAAGGTCAATAGCCCTATTATAATCAATACGAACAGCATAAGATGTGCACTACGAGCGAGGCCTATGTATAAACCTTCTCGAATACGAGTCAATCTTTTTCCATGATGAAAAAGAATATGCCCTAATAAATACCCTATCGCAATATAGGTAAACGTAAAGAAATCCATAAAGATCCCTTGCCGCAGCAAATTAATGGACATAACATCAGACATGTTAACACCATATAGCACCATATCACGAATGACTATAGGAAACACAAGTAGATGGATGCAAAGGACGATTAATTTCCACCATATAGCCCATGCTACAAAAGACCAATGACTACGCCAAGGCATGCGCAACATATACAAACAGGCAACTACACAGGATGCTAAAGAGCCTGCATGTGTCCTTACATACCGTTCCTCCCAGGATGGGTCCAGTATATTAGCCTCTAAAGATTTCATACGATATGTTAAACGCAGATGACCATGCGTAAAATCAATAAATCCAAATTCTTGAGCACTTATGAGGACAGCAATTAGTATAATTAAACCTATTATCCACTCACTACTCGCTAGACTAGCCGCCTCTGTAGGATGCTGAGAAGCCCATAGATATATAGGTTCTAGTGCATACAATATGGACATATCAACAATCATGACGATAAGGGACATTACAATAAATCCAATCCATCGCTGCCATGATAGTCGCAATGGGTCCTCAATCTGAATACCACACAAAACGGCACTAGGTCGTAAGGATAAACCTAATCCTATAAAGGCCAATATAATAGCAAAGGACAATCGCAAGCCAGTAATCCCTGCGATAATAGCTGTAGAATCCATATTAACGGTATGCTACGCGCTCAGGCTGCATGTCGTGGAAATGAAGACGCTCTTTTGCGGTCTTCTCCCACTCTGTACCAGGCTTGCCATAGTTTGCATAAGGATCGATGGACAAACCACCGCGTGGCGTAAACTTACCCCACACCTCGATGTATTTAGGATTCATCAACTTGATGAGGTCTTTCATGATGATATTGATGCAATCTTCGTGGAAATCCCCATGGTTACGGAAACTAAATAGGTACAATTTCAAAGACTTGGACTCAACCATTTTCTTATCTGGTACATAAGAGATATAGATTGTGGCAAAGTCAGGTTGACCTGTCATAGGACACAAACTAGTGAACTCAGGACAATTAAACTTAACAAAATAATCATTATCTGGGTGCTTGTTATCAAACGCCTCTAACACCTGTGGTGCATAATCAGTTGGGTAATCGGTCTTGTGACCTAACATCGTTACCCCTTGTAACTCTTTTTCAGATCTGCCGGATGCCATAAGGAACCTCTTTCTATACATTCTAGAACTCTATAATTAAATATATTGAATAATTCATGTAACACTTAATTATAGCATATAAGGACTCACTTATATCACTACATGATCAGGTTGCTTATCAAAATCAATGACATATTCTTCAAGAATAGAGGTTGCCTCCAAATCATTCCATCTCAATAGAATAAGATGTAATTCGTCATCCTGTTCAAAGAAAACGGTGCAAGCCCCAAAAGAAGGAAACTTAAAGGATATGAACCTACTTATATCATCATTATCTAACTTAATTAGCTGTAATTTATCCTCCGCAACGGCTAAACAATATCGAGTAGTTGCAGCAATATCAAAGCAATCAATATCTACAAAGTCGTTAATTTCTACCTTTTTCATAGAATCTATAATAGTAATCTTATTACTATCAAAATAAGCTAGTACGCCCTTATGAAAATAGTTATGTTTATCTTTGCTTTGACTATAAAACCAGTTAAAGAGTTTATCAGTGTTCCGTACATCCTCAACTAGCTGAACTGTAAAATCTTTAAGTGACCAACAAAGAATCCCCTTACTAGTATTCATATAAACAGCATCATCAATAAAGTGATAGAGCGCTTTAAATCTAACTGTTTTAAACTCCTGAGGGATTGGAATAAGCTTAACAAACTCATTATCTATGTCAATAAAACAATATGTTTCTTCTAAAACTAGAACCAATCTATTTCTAGAAAAATCCACATAAATAATTTCAGGAAGTAAGATATCTTCACCTATATAGATTCGTTTTACTTCATTCCAATCAACATCTAAAAGAATAATCCCTTTATTCTCGTTATTAATAATTGTATATCTATTACTTTGTTCAACAAAAAACACCTGATTCTGTGAATAGGAGCTTTTGAAACACTTAATAGGTTTCATAATATCATAGTATCCTTTCTTCCTATCAATTATATACTAGCTACTAATAGTTATAAAACCGTCTTATTCATCCATAAATCAAGCCCTTAATTTCGATTGTGTAAAATTAAAATTTATAATAAAATATTCATATAAATTTGGTAATGTTAGTTTATTCAGAACGATATAACACCTTATGGAGGACACTTATGAAATTAAAACAGCTTATTTTATCTAGCATCACTGTAGGTGCATTAGCTTTCACATTTGGTACGGCACAACCTGCACAGGCGGCTATTGGCATGGAGAATCCAGGTCCAGCTATGAATCTTGAAAAGCCTGCATCTGTTACAACTGCTCATCACATTAATGTAGATGGTAAAGTTGTAGAGCCTATTAACGGTCAACAAAATGTAATTTATGTAGATGGGCAGCCGCTCGTTGCATTACGCCAAGTATCTGAAGCATTGGGTTATAAAGTAGCATGGGATGAACCTACTAAAACAGCATTAGTAGACATGAATATCGCTACACTAGCCATCCAACCAGATTCTGCAGAAGTAGTGCGCCATGGCAAATTGAAAATCATCAACCTTGATACATCCGAATCCTTCTTGCCTGCAGCTCGCAAGGTAGATGGTACTATCTTTGTAAAACCACAAGTATTCAAATTATTATTGAACGATGTAAAAATTACAAAGGATGAAATCTTCATCGCCCCTCAACGCGCACAATTAGCATCTACTACAGATACTAAAGTAGCTCATAAGAATGAACTCAATACATTCTTACCACCTTCTCAAGAGGATGTGAAGAAAAAAGAAGATCCTAAAGCTACAGAAAAGCCACTTATTAAAATCAAAAAGTCTTTAGCTAAAGATACTGTCACCACAGACGATCAAACTACATCTACAGATGTATCTGAATACCAACGTGCTAATGGATTAGATCGATAAGAAAATCTAATAGATTATTAAACAAATCTATTAAAGCTATAATGTAATCTAGACAAATAAAAGGTCCCATAAAGGGACCTTTTATTTTATATGACCGAATCTAATTATAGCTAAATTTAGTTATAATCAGATTCCATTATTTAAGATTAAGTCTAATAAGTTTGAAAATTATTTACCAAGACCATAACGGTTAAGAGCTGTATTACCACTACCAAAGAAAGCCATAATCTTGGCCATAAAATAATCAGCTACCGCTACAGAGTATGCTGCAATATCATTGTAGTCAGAGTATTTAGGTGCAACAGTATTGTCGTTAGTAGTATTGCTATTTGTTGTAGCTTTAGGGGCAGTTAATTTATTTGTAGTAGGTACAGGATCTGTAACAGTTACTGTAGAACCCATGGCTGGATTAACATAACCTGTTGGAGTAGATACTGGTGGACGTTGGGAATCAGTATATTTGTAGCCATAAGAAGCGTCTGCTTGTTGTGGTGCTACTGTAACAACGCCTAAAGCAAGCACAGCTGCAGCCAAAACGATAGAGAATTGTTTTGATGCTTTCATAAAAACCTCCGAAATACTAAAATGTATTTTATCAAAAATTATGATAACGGAGACTTATTATAAGTTAGTTAACTAAACCCACAATGAAAGAAGCTAAACATCATCTATATTTCATTTATCACTTAATTTGAATATTTCTAAATCCATCTTTAACTCCATCCATTTGGCGTTTTAAATTATGCTTCATCGTCGGTTACGGCTTTGGTGCCTCTTGTTCCTGTCCGTATACGCATAGCGTCTTCTACATCGTATACAAAGATTTTACCGTCCCCTACTTCACCAGTTTGCAATGTATTTCGGGCTGTATCCATTACAAGGTCAACCGGCACATCACACACAACGGTTTCCACTTTTACCATAGGAATGAGATTCACATCATATTGTTGGCCCCGATATACTTCAGTATGCCCCTTTTGTAAACCACAGCCAAAGACTTGTGACACTGTCATGCCTTGAACACCAATCCGATTTAAAGCCTCTTTTAAATCCTCTAATTGCTCAGCACGAGCGATTATATCTACCTTTTTCATTCGTTTCATATATTTATCTCCTAAACGGTACCAAATACAAGAACTCATTATACAACTTAACGTTCAGTTATACGTACTATTTATCAGTCACAAATCATAACAAAGACGTTTGATTTGACGAAATAAATCGACCAGAACTTTTAAATTCAGATTGATTATAAGCACCTTCGCCATGTTCACTAATGTCGATACCTAACGATTCAGAACCAATGCTAACACGCATATCCATGAAAGCACTAACGATTTTAAATAGTATAAATGTACCTACAATGGCAAACACATACGCAATAACCAATGAAAGTACTTGAGGTCCTAATAAAGAGCCGCCATAGAACAACCCATTCGCCCCATCAGGATTTATAGTTGTGGTAGCCCATAAACCTGTAGCAATAGCACCCCACGTGCCGCCTACACCATGAATACCGAATGCATCAAGAGAATCATCATAGCCAAGACGATTTTTAATAATTGCTACGGCTAGGTAACACACGATTGCACCTATAAAGCCAATAATAATGGCCGCCATAGGTGTTACAAAGCCTGCAGCTGGTGTAATGGCAACTAGTCCAGATACACCACCAGAGGCAGCCCCTAACACAGTAGGTTTGCCACGATGCAACATTTCTGCTAGCACCCATCCTACAATCCCTACAGCTGCAGAGATTTGCGTAGTCAAAACTGCATTAGCTGCAAGGAAGCCTACACCAAGGGCTGATCCGGCATTAAAACCAAACCAACCAAACCATAGAATCGCTGCCCCAAGAATTGTCATCGGCAAATGGTGAGGTAGCATAGGCATGCGTCCATAGCCTCGGCGACGACCTAACAACATACATAAAGTCAATCCAGACACACCGGACAACACGTGAATTGCAAGCCCACCCGCGAAGTCTAATGCACCTAAGTCGCTAAGGAATCCGCCGCCCCAAATCCAATGAGCCATTGGATTATATATAAAAATAGACCATAACAAAGCGAATATTACAAACGGTGAAAAGCGCATCCGACCAGTAATAGATCCACTCATGATAGCTGGTGTAATAACAGCGAACATACATTGAAAGGCTACAAAAGCAAGCTCTGGAATATGTGTATTAATCAACACTGTTGTCTCTGCACCACCAAGGCCAAACTTACTAAAATCACCGATGATACCATATATATCATCACCAAAAATCAAAGTATATCCTAACAAAATAAACTCAACAGAAATGACACCAATCAAAAAGAAGCTCTGCATGATCGTACCTAGCACATTTTTACTACGCGCCATTCCACCATAAAATAACGCTAACCCAGGTGTCATAAAGAATACTAATGCAGCACACAACAATACCCATGCTGTGTTACCGGTATCAATCATATTGACCATAAGAAACTCCTTTCCATACAAAAAACGCCTTGCTTACAGAAAGTCTGCATGCAAGGCGCCGTTACCTAACTATTTTATTGTAGTAATATATATCACTACATACATCGTATATTACATTTCTATTCATGTCAATAAATTCTATAGAATTTTAAACATTATAATCTAATAAATTTCTATACAACACACTAACTCTCCCTAAAAGAAAAAGAGCACTCATAATGAGTGCTCTTTTAGATATTCAATGCAACAAGCTATTATGCTTTAGCTTCTTTACCATATTTTACAAGGCTTTCAGCTTCGATTTCAGCTTGTGTACGGTAGTCTTGAGGAATGATAGACAAGCGAATCCAGCTGCGTACGGCTTCTACCAATACGATAAGAATCATGAGGAACATAGCCGCACTAAATGCTACTAGAGTCCATTTACCAGCAGGAACATAGCTATAGAATACGTTTTCATAGTCTGCCGCAATAGCAACGATAGCCATTAGGATACAAGGAATACCTGTTACCCATGCATAACGTTTATGTCCGAGTCGCATGATAACTGTAGTACCTACAGCCAATGTCATAGTACCTAATAATTGGTTAGATACACCGAATAATGGCCAGATAATACCGATGTTACCTTGTAGAACTAGATAGCCCCACAACACACAAATTAAAGCTGCACAACCATAAACGCCAGGAGCCCAATGTTGGTCATTAAATTTAGGATGGAAATGACCTAATAATTCTTGAAGTAAGTAACGACCTACGCGAGTACCAGCATCGATCAAAGTCATGATGAACAATGCTTCGAACATGATACAGAAGTGATACCAGTAACCCAATAAGTGATCCATGTTAGGCAATTTGGAGAAGATATGAGCCATACCTACAGCAAGGGATACAGCGCCACCAGGACGATGCATCAAGTCTTCACCAACCATTGCGGACAATGCTGGTAATTCATGAACTTGAAGACCTAATGCTTTAAAGGATTCAACAGTGGAGTTAATTGCGAAATAATCATCTGGATGTAATGCAGTTGCAGCGATCAACGCCATCATAGCGATGAAGCCTTCTGTTAACATTGCACCATAACCGATAGGTAAGATCTCTTTTTCATTAGTAAGCATTTTAGGTGTTGTACCTGTTGCGATAACAGTATGGAAACCAGATAACGCACCACATGCGATAGTAATGAAGATATAAGGGAATACAGAACCTTTCAATACAGGACCGCCACCCCAAATGTAAGGAGTTACAGCTGGCATTTGAATTTCAGGCATTACAATAATAATACCAAGAGCCAATGCGCCGATTGTACCGATTTTTAGGTATGTGGACAAGTAGTCACGAGGAGCAAGCAATAACCATACTGGCAATGCTGCTGCAAAGAAACCATAGACTGCAAGCATGATTTCAATGGTTTGCAAGTCATATGTGAACCAAGAAGCATATTCGCTAGCTGCTACGTTTGGACCGTAGATGATAGCTGCGAAGATCAATGCTACACCGATAACAGTTGCTTCTTGAATTTTACCAGGACGCAACCATTTCAAATAAATACCAATGAAAATAGCGATTGGAATTGTAGCAAATACGGA